>JANMHH010000396.1:0-8175 GCA_031375065.1 Rubrivivax sp.
TCATTCTCGGGTCGGCGGCGATGCCGTCGCTGCGTCCTGACCCGGACACCCCCGCGACTTCACCCAGCGTGGCCCATCAACCGTGGCCGCGCCGGTGCGTGCTTGCGCAACAAGCATGCGCGCGCCATGTGCCAAGAGAAATCCAAGCGAAATGAACACGACCTTTGAAACCCTGAGCCTGCACGAGACCCTGACTCGCGCGCTCACCGCCGCGGGCTACACCGAACCGACTTCGGTGCAAGCCGCCGCGATCCCCGTCGCGCTGGCCGGCAAGGACCTGATGGTCAGCAGCCGCACCGGCAGCGGCAAGACCGCTGCTTTCATCCTGCCGGCGCTGACGCTGGTGATGAAAGCTCGCGAGCAGGCCCGCGCTGCGGCTATTGCTGCCAGTTCAGCTGCTGCGTCCGCAACCGCGGCCACCAAGACCGACGCCGCCGCACCCCGCACCGATGCCGCACCAACTGCACCGACCGAAGCCCCGCGTGCTTTTGACCGTGGCCAAGGCCAGCGCTTCGAGCGCCCGCAGCGGCGCTTCGAAGCCCCGCGTGGTCCCCGCGTGCTGGTGTTGTGCCCGACCCGTGAACTGGCCATGCAGGTGGCCAAGGCCGCGATGGACTACGGCCGCTATGTGCCCAACCTGAGCGTGACCACCATCGTCGGTGGTGTGCCCTACCCGGCCCAGCTGAAGGCGCTGCGTGGCCCGCTCGACATCCTGATCGCCACCCCCGGCCGCCTGATCGACCACCTGGGCGCTGGCAAGGCCGTGCTCGAGAACATCGAAATGCTGGTGCTCGACGAAGCCGACCGCATGCTCGACATGGGTTTCATCGACGACATCCACCACATTGCCGCCGCCACACCGGCCAAGCGCCAAACCGTGATGTTCAGCGCCACCTTCAGTGGCGCTACGGGCGGCCTGGCCAAGGAACTGCTGCGCGATCCGCAGCGCATCGACGTGGCCAGCCACACCAGCACGCACGCCGACATCGAACAGCGCCTGCACTGGGCCGACGACTTCGGTCACAAGAACGCCTTGCTCGACCACATCCTGACCGGCCGTGAAGTCGATCAGGCGCTGGTCTTCACCAGCACCCAGCGCGACGCTGAAGTGTTGGCCGACCGCCTGGCCGAAATGGGCCACGCGGTGGAAGCGCTGCACGGCGGCATGCCGCAAGGCCGCCGCAACCGCGTGCTGCAAGGCCTGCGCAACAAGCGTTTGCGCGTGCTGGTGGCCACCGACGTGGCCGCGCGCGGCATCGACGTGCCCAGCATCAGCCACGTCATCAACTTCGGCCTGCCGATGAAGGAAGAAGACTACGTGCACCGCATCGGCCGCACCGGCCGCGCCGGTCGCACCGGTCTGGCCGTCACGCTGGCCGAGCGCCGCGACTTCGGCATGATCCAGCGCATCCAGCGTTTCACCACCCAGCGCATGCCGGTGGCCACCATCACCGGGCTGGAGCCCAAGCGGATCGAACCCAAGCCGGCGCCCACCCGTCCGTCAGGTCCTGGCGGCGCACCCGGCAAAAGCTTTGCTCCGCGTCCCTTTGGCGCCAAGCCTTTCAAGCCGGCCGGCAAGCCTTTTGCGAAGAAGTTCGGACCGCGTCCGGAGCGGTGAGTTCTGAGCAGCAGCCGGCCTCGGTCGGCTGACAAAAAACGGCGCCCTCGGGCGCCGTTTTTCATGCCTGTGATGCGCTTGGACCGCGGTTCAAACGGCCAGCAGATCAACTTCGAAGACCAGCGTCGCGTTGGGCGGGATCACGCCGCCCGCGCCACGCGCGCCATAGCCCATGTCGGCCGGAATGGTCAGCACGCGGGTGCCGCCCACTTTCATGCCTTGCACACCTTCGTCCCAGCCGCGAATGACTTCGCCACCGCCCAAGCCAAAGCTGAAAGGCTGGCCGCGGTCTTTGCTGCTGTCGAACTTCTTGCCGCGGTTGTTGGCGGCGGTCGGGTCGTACAGCCAACCGGTGTAGTGCACCTGAACACGCTTGCCGGCAACAGCTTCGGCGCCAGTGCCGACGGTGGTGTCAACGGATTGCAGGGTCGTCATCGAGAGGTTCTCCAGTGGGGGTCGAAACGCGAATGATGCCAGCCCAGGCGGCCGCTGCCGCAGCCAACCATTCGGACACCGTGGTGGCCGGCAGTGTCGGCAGGCCCAGGACCGATCCCGCAGCGCTCAACGCCGCCACCGGGTCGGACAGATTCAAGGGCTCGGCGCCGTTCTGTTTGCTCAGCTTGTGGCCGTCCGCGGCCAGCACCAAGGGCGTGTGCAGGTAGGTGGGTGTTGGCACGCCCAGCGCCCGTTGCAGCAAAACCTGCCGCGCGGTGTTGTCGGCCAGGTCATGGCCCCGCACGACGTGGGTGATGCGCTGCGCCGCGTCGTCCACCACCACGGCCAGTTGATAGGCCCACAGGCCATCGGCGCGCTGCAGAACAAAGTCCCCCACCTGCGCTTCCACGTCTTGTTGCTGCGGGCCCAGGCGGCGGTCGCTCCACCGCACCACCCCTTGCGCCCGTAAGCGCAGTGCGAGCGCTCTCTTTGCGTGGGCTTCGTTGACCGCATTGACTCCGTTGACTCCGTTGTTTCCGTTCAGCCCCCGCCTGCAGGTCCCCGGGTAGATGCGTTCAGCAAAACGCTGGTGGGCCACACCCCGCGCCAGCCAGGCTTCGTCGATGGCCTTGCGCGTACAAGCACAAGGAAACGCGTGGCCAGCGGCTTGCAATCGTTCAGCGGCGGCGCGGTAAACATCGCCTCGCTGGCTTTGAACCAGCACCGGCTCATCGGACGTCCATCCACAGGCGGCCAGCTGCGACAGGATGTGCTCTGCTGCACCGGGCACGCAGCGCGGTGTGTCCACGTCTTCCATGCGCACCAGCCAGCGGCCGCCATGCGCGCGCGCGTCCAGCCAACTGGCCAGCGCCGCGACCAGCGAGCCGGCGTGCAGTGGCCCGGTGGGCGATGGTGCAAAACGGCCCCGGTAAAGCACAGCAGCCGATCAGGGCAGCAGGCCGGCGTGGCGTTCCAGCAGCGCGCTGCGGGTGGCCGGGCTTTCGAGCTGACCCAACCACCACTGCAGCGCCAAGCCCAGGCCCATCGCGCCGTGCTCGGCGCGCCAGCCGTAATGCAGCTGCGCCAACGGCGCTTTGCGTGCCGTGGGCTTTTGCACCAGGCGGCCGGCCGCCAGCTGCGCGCGCGCCATCGGCTCAGGCAAAAAGCCGCAACCCAAGCCGCGCATCAGCGCTTCGAGCTTGGCGCGCATGTTGTGCACCGTCAGCACGTCCTGCCCCGGCAACAGGTTGACCGTGACGGCGTTGAGCCGCTGCGCCGAATCGGCCACCGCCACCGCGCGGTGGTGCACCAGCTGGCTGTCCTGCAGCGGCCCGGCCAGGGCGGCCAAGGGGTGGTGGGGCGCCACGCAAAACACAAACGGCAACTCGCCCAGCGGGCGCAGCTCGATGCCCCCCGGGTTGGCATGCTGGCCACTGATGCCAATGGCCAGTTCCACCTGCCCGGTGACCAAGGCTTCCCAGGTGCCCGCCAGCACGTCGGTGCGCAGCCGCAGCCGGGTGGCCGGGCCCTGACCGCGGGGGTCGTCGGCACGCCCGCGAACCTGGCAGAAGGCCTGTACCAGCTCAAAGATGGTGGGCAACGACAGGATGTCTTCAACGCTGATGGCCAACTGCGTTTCCCAACCGTTGGCCACGCGCCGCACCCGGTTGGCCACCGCGTCCATCTCTTGCAGCAGCCGGCGGCCTTCGTTCAACAGCTCATGGCCTGCCGGTGTCAGCTGGGCCTGGCGCGAACTGCGATCAAACAGCAGCGCGTCCAGGGACTCTTCCAGCTGGCGCACGCTGTAGGTCAAGGCCGATGGCACCTTGCCCAGTTCGCGCGCTGCCGCGGCAAAGCTGCCGGTGCGCGCAATCGCGTCCATCATCGACAAGGCGTCGGGCGTGAGGGCCTGTCGGCGGTCCGGCCGATGCTCGGCTTTGCGAGCCATCTTGGAGGACAAGGCCACGGGCGCGGCGGTGGGTGATTTGGATGTGGGCATGCGTTCATCTTATTTGAACGCGACCATCAAGCGGGCTTGACCTCGCAACGGCCGGCCTTGCCTACAGTCGACAGCACACCAGGAGCACACCATGATCACCCTGCGCAAATCCGCCGACCGGGGCTACGCCGACCACGGCTGGCTCAAAAGTTTCCACAGTTTCAGCTTTGCCGACTACCACGACCCGGCCCACATGGGCGTTGGCAACCTGCGGGTCATCAACGAAGACCGCATCGCGCCCGGCACGGGCTTTGGCACCCATGGTCACCGCGACATGGAAATCGTCAGCTATGTGCTGGACGGCGCCCTCGCGCACAAGGACAGCATGGGCAACGGCAGCGCAGGCGGGGCCCACGCGGGCGTCATCCGCCCCGGCGACGTGCAGCGCATGTCGGCCGGCACCGGCGTGATGCACAGCGAGTTCAACCACGCCAGCGACCAGCCCACACACTTCCTGCAGATCTGGATTCAGCCGGCCCAGCGCGGCATCGCGCCGGGCTATGAACAAAAGCACTTCGACGCGCAGAGCAAGCGCGGCCGCCTGGTGCTGGTGGGTTCACCCACGGGCGCCGAAGGATCGGTGACGCTGCATGCCGACGCGTCGCTGCGGGCCGGCTTGTTCGGCAGTGGCGAACGCGCCGAACTGGCGCTGGATCCCCGTCGGGTCACCTACGTCCACCTGGTGCGCGGCGCGCTGCGGGTCAACGGCCAACGCCTGCTGGGCGGAGACGCGCTGACCCTGAGCCAGGAGACACAACTGGTTCTGGACGAAGGCCAGGACAGTGAAGTGCTGGTGTTCGATCTGCAAGCCTAGGTTTTCGGCCGACCGCGTCTCCACTTCTTTTAACCCCCACCATGACCACCCCAGTTCTGATCGCCTCGGCCAGTGCCCGCACCGGATCCTTCAACCGCCTTCTGGCCCGGCAAGCCGCCCGCTTGGCCCGTGAGGCCGGCGCCGAGGTCACCGAGTTGGACTTGGCTGCACTGCAACTGCCGCTCTACCACGGTGATGTGGAAGCGGCCGGCATGCCGGCCGGCGCACTGGAACTGCGCCGCCTGTTTGCTGCGCACCCGGCCCTCATCGTGGCGGCAGCGGAGTACAACAGCTTTCCCACACCGCTGTTGATCAATGCCCTGGACTGGGCCTCAAGGCCGCCAGCCGATGGCGACCAGCCGAGCGGCATCGCTGCATTGAACGGCACCGTGGCCGGCATCGTCAGCGCGTCGCCAGGTCTCTTGGGCGGCCTGCGGGTGCAGATCGCGCTGCGCTCCTACCTGGCCACCGGCCTAGGCATGCTGGTGGTGCCTGAAACGGCGTCGATCGGTCAGGCCCACCAGGCTTTTGACGACGCGGGTGCGCTCAAGGACGCCAAGCACCAGCAGGCACTGGCGCGGGTGGTCGCTGCTGTGCTGAGGCAAGCCGCGCCGCGCTGAGCCCCAGCCGTGGGGCGCCCCAAGCCTCAGGGCAACGGCGGCTGGCTGACCGTGGATGCACCTGACGCAGCGGCGGGCGGGTTGGGGTCCTCGCGCAGCAGCATCCAGGCGGCCAACAGGCCAAAGCCCACGTTGAGCAGCGCCACCAGCGTCACCACCAGCATGGCCACGGTGTTCAGCGGCAGTGCGCGCAGCGCCCAGCTGCACACCGACGACAGCACGTTGAACATCACCATCTGCCAGAACAGCAGCTTGCGCGGCTGCCACAAGCGCGACCATTTCATGCCGCGGCTGCTCGCTGCCGGGCCAACGCGGCGCCCTGTGCCAAGGCCTTGAGCTTGCCTTCAGCCACTTCGCGGCTCATCGGCGCCAGGCCGCAGTTGGTGCAGGCGATGAGCCGCGCTGCCGGCACGAACTGCAGCGCCCGCCCAATCGTGTCGGCCACCTCTTCAGCGGTTTCGATCACGTCGCTGGCCACGTCGATGACGCCCACCATCACGTCCTTGCCTTTGAGCAGGGCCATCAGGTCGGGCGGTACCAACGAGTGGATGCACTCCAGGCTGACCTGCCCGATGCTGCTGGCGGCCAGCGCCGGAAAGACCTTTTCATACTGGCGCCATTCCTGCCCCAGGGTCTTCTTCCATTGGTTGTTGGCCTCGATGCCATAGCCATAACAAATGTGCACGGCGGTGGTGCAGCTCAAGCCCTGGGCGGCACGCTCCAGCGCCAACACGCCCCAGTTGACCGCGTCGTCCATGTAGACGTTGAAGGCCGGTTCGTCGAACTGCACGATGTCCACGCCGTCGGCCTGCAGCGCCAACGCCTCCTGGTTCAGCAGCTCGGCAAAGGCCAAGGCCAGTTTTTGGCGGTCGCCGTAAAAGCGGTCGGCCACGGTGTCGACGATGGTTAGTGGCCCGGGCAGGGTGAACTTGATCTTGCGTTGCGTGTGGGCGCGCAAGAAGCGGGCTTCGGTGGCGTGCACACGGCCCTTCAGGCGCAGCGGCGCCACCACCTGCGGCACCATGGCCTTGTAGCGGTCGTTGCGGATGCCCATCTCCACCTTGTGCTCGAAGTCGATGCCTTCGACCTGCTCCAGAAAGCCATGCACAAAGTGCTGACGGCTTTGTTCGCCGTCGCCGATCACGCTCAGACCGGCGTCTTCCTGGGTCTTGATCCACAGCAGCGTGGCGTCGAGCTTGGCGCGCGCCAGCTCAGGCCCTTCGCACTTCCACTGAGGCCACAGCTTCTGGGTTTGTGCCAACCAGCTGGGTTTGGGCAGGCTGCCTGCAATGGCGGTGTCAAACATGGTGCATCCAGGATCGGAGTTGGACAGGCCGACAGGCTAACCCAGCGCAGCTGACGAAGGCTGCGGGTTTCCCGCTCGCCAACAGCTTCGTCCCGCCCCGGCCCGGATTGATCGCGCCAGCGCGGGTCTGGTCGCAAGCCAACCCGGTCCGGGCTCGGCCGGACTTAAGCTCCGGACACCGATGGACACCGCAGCGCCCCTGATGCAAGCCTTGAACGCGCCCCTGCCGGTTGAACTGGCTGGCAGCGGCCACAGCTGGTTGACCCGCTACCGGACCTTTCCCGTTTTCAGCCCCGCCTGGGCCCGGCGCCGCACGCAGGTCTGGCTGACGGTCGCGGTCGCGGTCTTCGCTTCGGTTTTGCTGAGCTTCCCGACCAAGCCCATCAACGAGGTTCCGTGGGGCGGGTTGCTGCAACTGGCCGTGCAGTTGCTGTTTCCCATCGTGGCCGGGCCTTGGGCGTGCGCGCAGGTGCGCAGCCGCGCCTGGCCGCCGGCGCGCGAAGCCTGGGCCTTGTGCGGCGCGCTGGCGCTGCTGGTGGCCGTTGTGCTGGGCTACCACGCGTGGGCCGCCGAGCCGGTCAAGCAAAAACTGGCCGAGCTGACCGGCAACGTCGATGAAAACGGCAAACGCCGGCGCATCGTGATGGCGCTGGGACTGAGCGTGACCCGCCCCGACGCACCCGAGGTGGCCGCCACGCCCGGCAGCGCAACGCCTGCAGCCTCAGGCGTGGGTGGCGCGTCCATGGCGCCAGGGATGACGGCCAACAGCGTCGCCAACGCCGTTTCCAGCGTGCTGCTGTCGCTGTGGCTGGGCGGCGCCATGGGCTTGTGGACCTGGGGTCGTCAGCGCCAAGGGCTGCTGGCCGTGGCACAGGCGCGTGAACTGGCGCGGGCCCAGGCCCAACGCCGCGAAGCCGAACTGCGTTTGTCGGTGCTGGCCGCACAGGTCGAGCCGCACTTCCTGTTCAACACCCTGGCCGGCGTGCGCAGCGCCATCACCACCGACCCCGGCCGCGCCAGCGACATGATCGACCGCCTGGTCGACTACCTGCGTGCCGCGATACCGCGCCTGCGCAGCGACGGCGGTGCCGACGCCACGCTGGGCCCTCAACTTGAGATCGTTCGCGCCTACCTGGGCTTGATGCGCTCGCGCATGCCGCGACTGAGCTTTGACATCGACGCGCCGGCTGAACTGTTGGCCGCGCCCTTCCCGCCCTTGATGCTGCTGTCGCTGGCCGAAAACGCGGTCAAGCACGGCGTCGAGCCGAAGGTGGGCCCGGTGCAGGTGCAGGTCCAGGCGCGACGTGGCGCCGATGGCCGGCTCAGCGTCACCGTCAGCGACGACGGGGCCGGTTTTGACACCAACCGCAGCGCCGGTGGCGG
>JANMHH010000416.1:0-2055 GCA_031375065.1 Rubrivivax sp.
GGCGTTACCCAGCCACAGGTCAAACAGCACCGCCGCCGGCACGATGGGCACCCGAGCCGGCCCCACCGCCAAACCATGGCCACGTTCATCCAACCAGCGCATGACACCGCCCGCGGCGTCCAGCCCAAACGCGCTGCCGCCGGTGAGCAGCACCGCGTGCACCGCTTGCACGGTGTTTTCGGGCCGCAGCAGGTCGGTCTCGCGGGTGCCGGGTGCGCCGCCGCGAACCGCAGCCCCGCAAACCACGCCTTGGGGGCAGAGCACAACCGAGCAGCCCGTGGGGCGTCCCGCCTGGGCGGCGTGGCCCACAGCCAAACCCGCCACGTCGGTGATGGAACCGGGGTACAAGGTGCTGGCCTTCATCTTTGAGGAGTGTGAAGCGGCCAAGCCGGCCAAAACGACGACTCAGCGATTTGGGCCTGCTGCCTAGGCAAACACGCCAGCCGTGTCCTGCATGCGGTCGGAAACCTCGCCCAGGTGGTGCAAGGTATCACCCAGGGTCACTTCCAGCATGGTCAGCCGCTTGAAGTAGTGACTGGCCGCGTATTCGTCGGTGCAGGCAATGCCACCGTGCAGTTGGATGCACTGCTGGCCCACAAAGCGCATGCTTTGCCCCAACTGGACCCGGGCCTGCGCCACCGCGCGCCGGCGTTGTGCCGGCAATTCGCCGAGCTTCAAGCTGGCAAAGTAGCTCATCGAACGGCCCAACTCCAGCTGCATCTTGACGTCGGCCATGCGGTGGCGTAGCGCCTGAAAGGTGGCCAAGGTGGCGCCAAACTGCTTGCGCGTGTTCATGTACTCCACCGTGATGTCGACCAGGCGGTCCATCAGCCCAACGGCCTCTGCGCAGTGCGCTGCCACACCCACGTCAACTGCGGTCTCCAATGTCGGGTGCCCGTCCAGCGTGATCAGCGTGGACTTGGTGTCTGCCATCCTGACGTCGCCCGCGCGACCCCCGTCCTGGGTGGCGTAGGCGCTGCGCTGGGTTTGCGCTGCCGGCACCACAAAGAGTGCAATGCCGCTGGTGTCGCGATCGGCACCCGAGACCCGGGCGGGCACGATGAAGTCGTCGGCTTCATCCGCCGCTGGCACGGCGCACTTGGTGCCGGTCAGCAGCCAGTCGTTGCCATGGGCCAGGGCCCGGGTGGTCACGTGCGACAGGTGGTAGCGCGCCGCGCGCTCCTGCAGCGCGGGCACCACCAGCCGTTCACCGCTGGCGATGGCGGGCAGCATCTGGGCCTGCACGGCTGTGTTGGCGCCCGCCAGCAGCGCCGGGGACATCAGCGCCGCAAAAGCAAACGGTGCATGTACCAGACCGCGGCCCAGTTCTTCGCAAACCACCATCGCGTCCACCGGGCCCAGCCCCAGGCCGCCGTGCGCCTCGGGTATCACCAGCCCTGCCAGGCCCAGCTCACACAGCTCGGCATAAACCGCGCGACTGGCGCCGCCGGCCTTGGCCAGGGCGTGCCGGCGCTCGAAGCCAAAGCCCTTGTCGACCCAGCGCCGCACGGCGTCGCGCAGCGAAGACTGGTCGTCGGAAAACTCGAAGTCCATGGTCAGCTCCCCAGCACGGTTTGGGCCACGATGTTGCGTTGCACTTCGTTGGAGCCACCGTAAATGGTTGTCTTGCGGAAGTTGAAATAGGTGCCCGCCAATGGCAGCAAGGGGGTGGGGAAGGCCAGGTTTCCTTGCCAACCCGCTTCCATCGCTTCAAAGATGTAGGGGCGCGACAAGGGGCCCGCTGCCAGCATCATCAGCTCGGTGTAGCGCTGCTGGATTTCGCTGCCGCGAATCTTCAGCAGACCGGCCACGTCCAGGCTTTGTTTGCCGCTCTTTTCGGCGCTCAGCACACGCAGCACCATCATTTCCAGCGCTACGATGTCCACTTCGAGCAGCGCGATCTGGTCGCGGAAACGCTGGTCCTCATAAACGCCTTCGGCCTTGGCAATGCGTTTCAGGCGTTCCAGTTCGCGTTTGGCACGGTTGACGTCGGCGATGTTGGTGCGTTCGTGGGCCAGCAGGTGCTTGGCATAGGTCCAGCCCTTGTTTTCTTCG
>JANMHH010000417.1:0-2055 GCA_031375065.1 Rubrivivax sp.
GGCGTTACCCAGCCACAGGTCAAACAGCACCGCCGCCGGCACGATGGGCACCCGAGCCGGCCCCACCGCCAAACCATGGCCACGTTCATCCAACCAGCGCATGACACCGCCCGCGGCGTCCAGCCCAAACGCGCTGCCGCCCGTGAGCAGCACCGCGTGCACCACTTGCACTGTGTTTTCGGGCCGCAGCAGGTCGGTCTCGCGGGTGCCGGGTGCGCCGCCACGCACCGCAGCCCCGCAAACCACGCCTTGCGGGCAGAGCACAACCGAGCAGCCTGTGGGGCGACCCGCCTGGGCGGCGTGGCCCACGGCCAAACCCGCCACGTCGGTGATGGAACCGGGGTGCAAGGTGCTGGCCTTCATGCCTGCGGATTGTGAAGCGGCCCGGTCGGCCAAGCCGGCCACTCAGCGGTTTGGGCCCGTTGCCTAAGCAAACACGCCAGCCGTGTCCTGCATGCGGTTGGAAACCTCGCCCAGGTGGTGCAGGGTGTCACCCAGGGTCACTTCCAGCATGGTCAGTCGCTTGAAGTAGTGGCTGGCCGCGTATTCGTCGGTGCAGGCAATGCCGCCGTGCAGCTGAATGCACTGCTGGCCCACAAAACGCATGCTCTGCCCCGACTGGACACGGGCCTGCGCCACCGCGCGCCGGCGCTGTGCCGGCAGTTCGCCCAGCTTCAAGCTGGCAAAGTAGCTCATCGAACGACCCAGCTCCAGCTGCATCTTGACGTCGGCCATGCGGTGGCGCAGCGCCTGAAAGCTGGCCAAGGTGGCGCCAAACTGCTTGCGCGTGTTCATGTAGTCCACCGTGATGTCGACCAGGCGGTCCATCAGCCCGACGGCTTCGGCGCAGTACGCCGCCACACCCACGTCAACGGCGGTCTCCAGCGCCGCGTACCCGTCCAGCGTGATCAGCGTGGACGTGGCGTCGGCCATCCGGACGTCGCCCGCGCGACCCCCGTCCTGGGTGGCGTAGGCCTTGCGCTGGGTTTGCGCTGCCGGCACCTTAAAAAGTGCAATGCCGCCGGTGTCCCGGTCGGCACCCGAGACCCGGGCGGGCACGATGAAGTCGTCGGCTTCATCCGCCGCTGGCACGGCGCACTTGGTGCCGGTCAGCAGCCAGTCATTGCCATGGGCCTGGGCCCGGGTGGTCACGTGCGACAGGTGGTAGCGCGCCGACCGCTCCTGCAACGCGGGCACCACCAGCCGTTCACCGCTGGCAATGCCAGGCAGGACCTGGGCCTGCACGGCCGCGTCGCCGCCTGCCAGCAGCGCCGGCGACATCAGCGCCGCAAAGGCAAAGGGTGCATGAACCAGGCCGCGGCCCAGTTCTTCGCAGACCACCATCGCGTCCACCGGGCCCTGCCCAAGGCCGCCGTGGGCCTCGGGTATCACCAGCCCAGACAGGCCCAGTTCACACAGCTCGGCATAAACCGCGCGACTGGCGCCGCCGGCCTTGGCCAGGGCGTGCCGGCGCTCGAAACCAAACCCTTTGTCGACCCAGCGCCGCACCGCGTCGCGCAACGAAGACTGATCGTCGGAAAACTCGAAGTCCATGGTCAGCTCCCCAGCACGGTTTGGGCCACGATGTTGCGTTGCACTTCGTTGGAGCCACCGTAGATGGTCGTCTTACGGAAGTTGAAATAGGTTCCGGCCAAAGGCAGCAAAGGGGTGGGGAAGGCCAGGTCGCCTTGCCAGCCCGCTTCCATGGCTTCAAAGATATAGGGGCGCGACAAGGGGCCCGCCGCCAGCATCATCAGCTCGGTGTAACGCTGCTGGATTTCGCTGCCGCGAATCTTCAGCAGACCGGCCACGTCCAGGCTTTGTTTGCCGCTCTTTTCTGCGCTCAGCACGCGCAGCACCATCATTTCCAGTGCCACGATGTCCACCTCGAGCAGCGCAATCTGGTCGCGGAAGCGCTGGTCCTCATAAACGCCTTCGGCCTTGGCAATGCGTTTCAGGCGTTCCAGTTCGCGTTTGGCACGGTTGACGTCGGCGATGTTGGTGCGTTCGTGGGCCAGCAGGTGCTTGGCATAGGTCCAGCCCTTGTTTTCTTCG
>JANMHH010000419.1:0-11757 GCA_031375065.1 Rubrivivax sp.
CCGCGCGCCTTGAGCACCTGGTAGAGCGGCGAAAAGACGATGTCGCCCATGCCCGCACTCATGCTGTAAAACAGTGCGCCGCGGTAGGTGAAGAACATGCGCATCGCGCCGCGCAATGCCACCCCGGCGGCCAGGCGGGGCTTGTTGACATCGCCGTCTTCAAAGGCAAACGCCAGGTCGTAGATGCCGCGCATGAAGCCCGACTGCAGCGAAGCCTCGGAAGCGCCGTTGGCACGCAGCCAGTCGCGCCAATCGTGTTCGTTGATGGCGTCAAAGCCGCGCGGGTCAAAGGCCAGGCCCTGCATCGTGGCGCCGCGCAAGATGGCCAGGATCAGGTCGATGACCTGCCAGATGCGGCGCAGTTCGGTGTCTTCGGCCACCAGCAGATCGATGCGGCCCCGCGCGGCGCTGGCCAGCGACTCGATCAGCTTGAGCAGCACCGCACTGCCGTCGCGCAGCATCTGCGGCACCCAGGCGTTGATCGCCTGCAGCAGCAGCTCAGCGGCTTCGGTGATGGCGGCCACACCGGCCAGCTGGCCATAGCGCAGCAGGGTTTCAACCGCCGCACCCACGGCCTGCGGGACGCTGCGGGCGCTGGCCGCCTGTGCAGCTGACGCTTGGCCTTCCAGCGCCCCGGCCGAACGCACCAGCTCGCTGATCAGCATCGCCGATTGCTTCAGGTAGGCCAGCACCGTGAACGGGCTGCCCTGGCTCATCGGGTCGCCGGGTTCACCGTTGCCAGGCGGGAAGTGGGCGCGCCAGAACGCCCACGCATCGCCCACGCGGTCGGCCACGGCGACGTCGGCGGCCGGTTTGAAGGCGTCGCGCCAGGTCTTGAAGCGCTGCTCGGGGTGCAGCGTGTGCCGTTCGGCGTAGCAGGCCCGCATCAGCGCAAAAGCGTTTTCGTAGAAGCCCATCCACAGGTGCAGGCCGTGTTCTTCGATGCGACCAGACTCACCTCGGCCCGAAGCGCCCTTGCCACCCAGGCGCCAGCCCAGTTGGTAGACGGTGATGTCGTAGCGGCCGCCGTGTTCGGGCCGGCTGAGCTCGAAGGCCGTGGTCAGGCTGGCGCAACCGCCGCCGATCACCGCCACCCGAATCGGTTTGACCGGGCTCATTCAGCCGCCCCGGTGCGCCGTGGTGCGGGCTGGGCTTTGCTGGCCAAACTCGGCAGGTCGCCCGCTGGATCGCCCAGTGGTGCCGGCTCGCGGCGCAGCGCCCGTGGCAGGCTGAACACCACCTGCTCGGCCTGGCCAAAGCTTTCCACGTCGCTGCCCGGCCACCAGGCCATCAGCTGCGCCACCACGCCTTCGACCAGCGTCTCGGGCACCGAGGCGCCCGACGTCAGCCCCACCACCTCGCAGCCTTCCAGCCAGACGCGCTGCAGGTCGGCCGCCGATTCGATCAGGTGGGCTGGCCGCCCGCACTGTTGGATGAGCTCCTGCAAGCGCAGGGCATTGGAGCTGTGCGGCGCGCCCACCACCAGCACCACCTGCGAACGCCGGGCCAGATCGCGCGCCGCGGTTTGCCGGTTCTGGGTGGCGTAGCAGATGTCGTCCTGCCGGGGCCCCACGATGGCGGGGAAGCGCAGCTGGAGCACGCCCAGGATGCGCGCGGTGTCGTCCACCGACAAGGTGGTCTGGGTGGCGTAGGCCACCATCTGAGGGTTGCGCACGTTGACGGACTGGGCCTGTACTTCGTTGGAGATGAGGTGGATCTGGGCATCGCCCTGCGCTGAGAAGTGGCCCAGCGTGCCTTCGACTTCGGCGTGGCCGGCGTGGCCGACCAGGATCACGCTGCGCCCAGCCAGCCCGTGGCGCTCGACTTCCTGGTGCACCTTGGCCACCAGGGGACAGGTGGCGTCCAGCGGTTGAAGTTGCAGCGCCTGGGCCTCGTCGGCCACGCTGCGCGACACCCCATGGGCGCTGAAGATGACGCGGGCTTGGGCCGGCAAGCCGGCCAGGTCATCGACGAACACCGCGCCTTGCTGGCGCAGGCGGTCCACCACGTGCCGGTTGTGAACGATTTCGTGGCGCACGTAGACCGGCGCCCCAAATTCTTCCAAAGCACGCTCCACCATCAGCACGGCGCGCTCAACGCCGGCGCAGAACCCTCGCGGGTTGGCGATGACGATGTGCATGAAGAACCACCTCCCGACTTCGGCCCGCCCGCGTGTTTTCACCGCCGGCTGTAGTTTGCGCAGGGACCGCTGCAGGGCACGCCCTGCCGGTCAACCCGATGATCGACGCTAACACGCACGGTCTGAACTCTCAAGGCGGACTACACCGATCAGCGCGCGGCAAGGCCTTTCACTTTGCCGACCCTTGCGGCCTGGTGGTGGCCTGCGATCAGACAGGCGAAATCGAAGTCGCCCGCGCCGGCTCAGCGTTGCGGCAGTCTCTCCAGCTCACGTTGCCGCTGGCCACCTCCAAAGCTGCCCTGAACGGGTGTCTGCCCACCCGCCACCAGCCGCACCGCGCAGTACTTGAATTCGGGGATTTTGGCAAAAGGGTCCAGCGCGGCGTTGGTCAAGCGGTTGATGGCCGCTTCGTAGTAGCAAAACGGCACAAACACCGCACCGCGAGGGGTGCCGTCGTCGGCGCGCGCGTAGAGCGACACTTCGCCGCGCCGTGACTGCAGCGTCACCACGCCGCCCGGCAGCACGCCCAGGGTGGCCAGGTCCAGCGGGTGGATCAGCGCGGTGGGGTCGGGCTCGATGGCGTCCAGCACGGTGGCGCGGCGCGTCATGCTGCCGGTGTGCCAGTGCTCGAGCTGGCGCCCGGTGATCAGCACCAGCGGGTAAGCGGCGTCGGGCCGCTCGGCGGCCGGGATGATGTCGGCCGGCACAAAACGCGCCTTGCCGCCTTCACGCGGGAAGTCGTCTACAAACACCACCGACTGACCCGGGTCGCCTTCGCTCACGCACGGGTAGGTGACGGCGTGTTCACGCTCCAGGCGCTCCCAGGTGATGCCGCCGATGCTGGGCATGGTGTGGCGCATCTCGTCAAACACCTCGCTGACGTGGCCGTACTGCCAGTGCAAGCCCAGGCGCTGGGCGATTTCTTGAATGATCCACAGGTCTTGCCGCGCGTCGCCGGGCGGGTTGACGGCTTGCCGACCCATCTGCACCAGGCGGTCGGTGTTGGTGAAGGTGCCGGTCTTTTCGGGGAAGGCGCTGGCTGGCAGGATCACGTCGGCCAGGTAGGCGGTTTCGGTCAGGAAGATGTCCTGCACCACCAGGTGGTCCAGCGCTGCCAGCGCTTGGCGGGCGTGGTTGGCGTCGGGGTCGGACATGGCGGGGTTTTCGCCCATCACGTACATGCCGCGCACATCGCCGTGCAGCGCGGCGTGCATCACCTCCACCACGGTCAGGCCCGGCTGGTCGTCCAGGCTGCCGGGCGCCACCGCCCACGCCGCTTCAAAGCGGGCGCGGGTGGCGGCGCTGCTGACGTGCTGGTAGTCGGGGAACATCATCGGGATCAGGCCTGCATCGGACGCGCCCTGCACGTTGTTCTGTCCACGCAAGGGGTGCAGTCCGGTGCCGGGGCGGCCGATCTGGCCGGTCATCAGCGACAGCGCGATCAAGCAGCGCGCGTTGTCGGTGCCGTGGACGTGCTGCGAAATGCCCATGCCCCACAGGATCATCGAGGCCTTGGACGTGGCATACAGCCGCGCCACCTCACGCAGGGTTTCAGCTTCGATGCCACAGATGGGGGCCATGGCCTCGGGTGTGTAAGCCGCGACGTTCTGGCGCAGTTCGTCAAAGCCGATGGTGCGGCTGTCGATGAAGTCCTGGTCGACCAGGCCCTCGGTGACGATGACGTTCATCATCGCGTTGAGCATGGCCACGTCGGTGTCGGGCTTGAACTGCAGGAAGCGGTGCGCCATGCGCGCCAGGTCGGAGCGGCGCGGGTCGCAGACGATCAGCTGGGTGCCGTTCTGGATGGCGTTTTTCAGGAAGGTGGCCGCCACCGGGTGGTTGACCGTGGGGTTGGCGCCGATCAGGACGACCACCTCGGCCTGCGTCACGTCCATCACCGGGTTGCTGACCGCGCCCGAGCCGATGCCTTCGAGCAAGGCCACCACCGACGACGCATGGCACAGCCGTGTGCAGTGGTCGACGTTGTTGCTGCCAAAGCCCGTGCGCACCAGTTTCTGGAACAGGTAGGCCTCTTCGTTGCTGCCTTTGGCCGAACCAAAACCGGCCAAGGACTTCTTGCCGTGCTGGTCTCGGATCTGCGCCAGCTTGGCCCCGGCCAGGTCCAGCGCCTCTTGCCAGCTGGCTTCGCGAAAGACCTCCAGCACGCGTGTGGGGTCCATCTTGAAGTCGGGCTTGAGCTGGTCGCGCTTGGGTGCATCGGCGCGACGGATCAGCGGTTTTGTCAAACGCTGCGGGTGGTGCGCGTAGTCAAAGCCATAGCGGCCCTTTACGCACAAGCGGCCCTGGTTGGCCGGGCCGTTGCGGCCCTCGACGAACAGGATCTGGTCGTCCTTGACGTTGTAGGTGAGCTGGCAACCGACGCCGCAGAAGGGGCAGAGTGACTCAACCTGCTTGTCGGGCACGGCCAGCGCCACTTCGCGCGCCGGCATCAGGGCGCCGGTGGGGCAGGCCTGCACACACTCACCACAGGCCACGCACGTGCTGCCGCCCATCTTGTCGTCCATGTCGAACACGATCTTGGCGTGTTCGCCGCGGTAGGCCAGGCCGATGACGTCGTTGACCTGCTCGTCGCGGCAGGCGCGCAGGCAGCGCGTGCACTGGATGCAGGCGTCCAGGTTGACGGCGATCGCGGGGTGCGACAGGTCGGCAGGCGTGGCTTCGCGGGCCGCAAAGCGCGGCTTGCCCACGCCCAGTTTGGCGGCCCACTGGTCAACCTCGTTGTGCCGCGTGTGGGCGGTCTCCGGCCTGTCGGCCAGCAGCAGTTCCAGCACCAGCTGTTGTGACTTGACAGCGCGTTCGCTTTGCGTGTTGACCTGCATGCCCTTGCTGGGGTGGCGGCAGCACGCTGGTGCCAGCACCCGTTCGCCAGCCACTTCCACCACGCAGGCGCGGCAGTTGCCCACTTCGGCCAGGCCGGGCTTGTAGCAAAGGCGCGGCACTTCCACGCCCAAGCGGTCGGCCACTTCGATCAGCGTTTCGCCGGCGCGCGCGGTGACGCTCTGGCCGTTGAGTTGAAAGTCGACATCGGGGCCCTGCAGGGCCACGGTTTCACGGCGGGTGGATGCGTTCATGCCAGCTCCTGCGGGAAGTACTTGACGACGCAGTCAATCGGGTTGGGGGCCGCCTGGCCCAGGCCGCAGATGGAAGCGTCGCGCATCACCTGTGACAGGTCGGCCAGCAGGCCCAGGTCCCACTTCGGCTGCTCGATCAGGGCTGAGGCCTTGGCCGTGCCGTTGCGGCAGGGCGTGCACTGGCCGCAGGACTCGTGCTTGAAAAATCGCAGCATGTTGCGCGCCGCGGCGCTGGCGCTGTCGTGCTGCGACAGCACGATGACGGCAGCCGAGCCGATGAAGCAGCCGTAGGGCTGCAGCGTGTCGAAGTCCAGCGGCACCTGGTTCAAGCGGGCCGGCAGGATGCCGCCCGAAGCGCCGCCGGGCAGGTAGCCATACAGCGTGTGGCCCTCCAGCATGCCGCCGCAGTATTCGTCGATCAGTTCTTGCACCGAAATGCCGGCCGGCGCCAGCTTGACACCGGGCGACTTGACACGGCCTGACACTGAAAATGAGCGCAAGCCGTTGCGCCCGTTGCGCCCGTGTGAGGCAAACCAGGTGCCGCCTTTTTCCAGCAGTTCACGCACCCAATACAGGGTCTCGAAGTTGTGTTCCAGCGTCGGGCGGCCAAACAAGCCCACCTGAGCGACATAGGGCGGGCGCAGGCGCGGCAGGCCGCGTTTGCCTTCGATCGATTCGATCATGGCCGACTCTTCGCCGCAGATGTAGGCACCGGCGCCGCGGCGCAGGTGGATGCGCGGCATCGCGGCTGCGGGCGGGCTGAGCAGCAACGCGGCGATCTCCTGCGCCAGCACCTGGCGGCAGCCGTGGTACTCGTCGCGCAGGTAGATGTAGATGTCTTCGATGCCCACCGCCCAGGCGGCGATCAGCATGCCTTCCAGGAAACGGTGCGGGTCGCGTTCAAGCAGCGTGCGGTCCTTGAAGGTGCCGGGCTCGCCTTCGTCGATGTTGATCGCCATCAGCCGCGGGCCGGCTTCAGCGCGCACGATGCGCCATTTGCGGCCGGCCGGAAACCCAGCGCCGCCCAGGCCACGCAGGCCGGAGTCTTCCAGGGTCTGGATGACCGAATCGACATCGCGCGTGCCGCTGATGCAGCTCTGCAGCAAGCGGTAACCGCCGGCGGCCACATAGGCGCTGTGGTCGATGTGCTGCACGCGCCCTTGCGGCGGGTCCGATATCTGACCGGCCGATACGGCGGCCACCACCGCTTCGGCTTGTGCCGGCGCCACCGGGAATTGGCCCACCACCACCGCCGGCGCCTGTTCGCAACGGCCCACGCAGGGTGCAGCGATCACCCGCACCTGCTGGCCCAGCAAGGCGGGCAGGCGCTGGAGCAGGTCCTGGGCACCCGCCATCTCGCACGACAAGCCGTCGCAAACCCGCACCGTCAGGGCCTGGGGTGCGGTGCCGCCTTCCTTGACGATGTCGAAGTGGTGATAAAAGCTGGCCACTTCGAAAACTTCGGTCTGCGCCAGCCGCATCTCTTGTGCCAGTGCGGCCAGGTGCGCGGCCGACAGATGGCCAAACGCGTCCTGGATCTGGTGCAGGTGCTCGATCAGCAGGTCGCGCTGGCGCGACGCTCTTCCCAACAGGCCTTGCACCTGCTGCAACGCCACGGGGTCGACACGTCGGCCCTTGGGGGCTTCGCGCTTGCGCTGGCGCTGCGCGTCAACGGCAGCGGCAACGATGGGAATGGTCTTGGCGTTCATCGAGATCTTGTCGGTTGGGGGCCGGCGGGCGTCAGATGGTGGTGTTGGATGGATGGAGCCAGTCAGGCTTTGGCTGCCAGCTGCGCTTCCAACTCAGCCACCCGCTTCTTGAGTGAGCGTTCGTCGTTGAAGCGTTGAGTTTCGTCGCGGATGACCGAGGCGATGGCGCTGACCTTGCCATCGGACCCGTGCAGCATCGAAACCGTGAAGGCGATCGACATGGCCCGGCCGGCCTTGTCCACGGCAGGCACCTTGAGCAGGTCGGTGCCGTACTTGGTGATGCCGGTGGCCATGGTCTTGTGATAACCGTCCCAATGGCGGCCACGCAGCCGCTCGGGAATGATCATGTCCATGGTCTGGCCCATCACTTCGGCCTGAGAAAAACCAAACATACGCTCGCAGGCTGGGTTCCACAGCAAGATGGCGCCTTGTGCGTCGCAGACCATCAGCGCGTCGCCCATCGAGTTGACCAGGGCGTTCAGATCGAGTGGGCTTGTCATGGTGGGCAGTGTGCTTGGGTTGATGATGCGGTGCGGATGCTGATTGGAAAACAAAAACGGCGCCCCATGCGGACGCCGTCTTCTTGCATCCGGCTGCTGCCCCTGTGGCAGCAGCCGGTAGCCGTTCAGAGTTGACCGCCCGGGTCGACCTCAGAGCGTCTCAGCGTGCTTCAGCCCGCCTGTACCTGACTCAAACCGCCTTGGCCGCGTGCAGCGTGGCGATCTTGTCCGCGCTGTAACCCAGCTCGGCCAAAACTTCGTCGGTGTGCTCGCCCAGCAGCGGCGAAGCGGTGACTTCAGGCTTGGTGTCCGAGAACTTGATCGGGCTGCCAACCGTGAAGTAGCTGCCGCGCACCTTGTGCGGCACTTCAACGATCGAACCGCTGGCGCGCAGCGACTTGTCGTGCAGCAGTTCTTTCATCGACAGCACCGGGGCGCAAGGAATGTCGAACTTGCGGAAGATGTCCACCGCTTCGAACTTGGTCTTGTCCTTGATGAAATCTTCGATGGTGGCGAAGATGTCCATGATGTGCGGCTGGCGGCCGGCCGGCGTGTTGTAGGCCGGGTCGTTCTTCCACTCCGGCTTGCCCAGCGCGTCGCAGATCGGGCTCCAGGCGTGGCCTTGCACGGTGAAGTAGATGTAGGCGTTGGGGTCGGTTTGCCAGCCCTTGCACTTCAGGATCCAGCCCGGCTGGCCGCCACCGCCGGCATTGGCACCGCGCGGCACCACGCCGTCCTTGAAGGCTTCCATCTCGTGCGGGTACTGGGGGTACTCTTCCAGGTAGCCCACCTTGTCCAGGCGCAATTGGTCGCGCATCTTCACGCGGCACAGGTTCAGCACCGAGTCCTGCATCGACACCGACACCTTCTGGCCCTTGCCGGTTTTCTGGCGGCCGATGTAGGCCGTCAGGATGCCGATGGCCAGGTGCATGCCGGTGTTGCTGTCACCCAGCGCAGCCGACGAAATGGTCGGGCCCGAGTTCTCGCCCTTCCAGTAGCCGGTGGTCGAAGCGGCGCCGCCGGCGCACTGGGCCACGTTCTCGTAGACCTTCAGGTCTTCGTAGTGGTGGCCTTCGCTGAAGCCCTTGACGGAGGCCAGGATCATGGCCGGGTTCAGGCTCTGGATGTATTCCCAAGTGAACCCCATGCGGTCCAGCGCGCCCGGGCCGAAGTTCTCGACCATCACGTCGCTTTCCTTGATCAACTTCTCCAGCACCGCCTTGCCTTCGGGCTGCTTGGTGTCCAGCGTCAAGGAACGCTTGTTGCTGTTGAGCATCGTGAAGTACAGCGCGTCGGCGCCGGGGATGTCGCGCAGCTGGCTGCGGGTGACATCGCCCGAACCGGGGCGCTCGACCTTGATCACGTCAGCGCCAAACCAGGCCAGCATCTGGGTGCAGGCGGGGCCGGCTTGCACGTGCGTGAAGTCGATGATCTTGATGCCGGCGAGGGGTTTGCTCATGTGGGTTCTCCTGAAAAATTGGGCGTACGTCTTGAATGCGGGGTCACTTCTTTTTGGAAGCGGCGGGGTTCAGGCTGGTGATGCGGCCGCTTTCGGTGCCGGCGGTTTCATCGATGACAGCATTGATCAGCGTGGGTTTGCCCGAAGCGATGGCCTCGTTCATGGCGGCCATCAGTTCATCGGGCGTCTTGGCGGTGACGCCAACGCCGCCAAAGGCCTGCATCATCAAATCGTAGCGGGCGTTCTTGACAAACACCGTGGGCGCCACGTCGCCGTGGTCCGCGTGCCGGGGGTTGACGTCGGTGCCCTTGTAGACGCCGTTGTTGTTGAAGACCACCACACACACCGGCAGGTTGTAGCGGCAGATGGTTTCCACCTCCATGCCGCTGAAGCCGAAGGCGCTGTCGCCTTCGATTGCAATCACCGGTTTGCCGGTGGTGACCGCAGCGGCCACGGCAAAGCCCATGCCGATGCCCATGATGCCCCAGGTGCCCACGTCCAGCCGCTTGCGCGGCTGGTACATGTCGACGATGCTGCGCGTGAAGTCCAGCGTGTTGGCGCCTTCGTTGACCAGCATGATGTCGGGCCTGGCCTTGACGATGTCGCGCACCACGCGCAGCGCGCTGTGGAAGTTCATCGGCGACGGATTCAGCGCCAGCGTCTGCGCCATCTTGCTCAGGTTCTTTTCCTTGCGCTCGTCGATGGCGCCGGTCCAGTCGGCGGGCGGCTTGGCCCACTGGCTGCCCATGCCGGCCAGCAGGGCGGCGACGCAGGAACCGATGTCGCCGATGACGGGCGCTGCGATGGCCACGTTGCTGTCGATTTCGGTCGGTGCGATGTCGACCTGGATGAACTGCTTGGCGCCCTTTTCCTGGCCCCAGGTCTTGCCTTTGCCGTGTGACAGCAGCCAGTTCAGGCGCGCGCCGATCAGCATCACCACGTCGGCTTCGGCCAGCACGTAGGAGCGCGCTGCCGAGGCCGACTGCGCGTGCGTGTCGGGCAACAGGCCCTTGGCCATCGACATGGGCAGGTAGGGAATGCCGGACTTTTCCACCAAGGCCCGCACATCGGCATCGGCCTGCGCATAGGCGGCGCCCTTGCCCAGCAGGATCAACGGGCGCTTGGCCCCTTTGAGCAAGGACAGCGCGCGTTGCACGCTGTCGGGCGCCGGGATCTGGCGCGGCGCCGGGTCCACCACCTTGATCAGCGAGCGCTTGCCAGCCTGGGCCTCCATGGTCTGCGAAAAGAGCTTGGCCGGCAGGTCCAGGTAAACACCACCGGGGCGGCCCGACACGGCCGAACGAATGGCACGTGCGATGCCCACGCCAATGTCTTGCGCGTGCAGCACGCGAAAAGCCGCCTTGCACAAGGGCTTGGCAATGGCCAATTGGTCCATCTCTTCATAGTCACCCTGCTGCAGGTCGACGATCTCGCGCTCGCTCGAGCCGCTGATCAAAATCATCGGAAAGCAGTTGGTGGTGGCGTTGGCCAGCGCCGTCAGGCCGTTCAGGAAGCCGGGCGCTGAAACCGTGAGGCAGATGCCAGGCTTCTGGGTCAGGAAGCCGGCCGCTGCGGCGGCGTTGCCGGCGTGCTGTTCATGGCGAAACGAAATGACGCGAATGCCTTCGGCCTGCGCCATGCGGGTGAAGTCGGTGATCGGGATGCCGGGCAGCCCGAAGATGGTGTCAATGTCGTTGAGCTTGAGCGCGTCAATGAGCAGGTGAAACCCGTCGGTGGTTTCGCCCGCTGTGGTGTCGGTTGTCATGGCGCTTGCCTTGAAGGTGGGTGCTGTTCGGTGTCGTCACGCCAGGGACGGTGAGACGGGGAGACGGGGCCTCGACCCAAGGGAAGGGGCTCGCCCTTATGATAGAAATCGAAGCCGCCGTTCGCCGTTGACCGAGGTCAAGTTTCGGGATTTGAGCCCCAGCCCCGCTGCCGGGTCACCTTCACCGCACTGGCGCCGCGCGGTTTGTCTGCTGTTATGAACCGGTTCACATGATCGCCACGCCCCTCGAGTCCCACCCCGAACGCAACGTCATCCGCCTGGAACTGCGCAACAACGTGGTGCTCAAGGAGATGTCGGAGAGTGAACGCAGCGAGTTGGAACACCACCTGCTCATCGTCGACAGCGGCAAGGGCGACGCGCTGCTGCACCAGGGCGTGCACGACATGGAGCAGTACTTCGTGCTTGGCGGCATTCTCAAGCGCGTGGTGGCCAACGCCGAAGCCAAGGAAATGATCCTGCGCTTCGCCGACGAAGGCGACATGGAAACCAGCTACGCTGCCTGGCGCCTGAACACACCCACGCCGTACAGCATCGTGTGCGTGACCAAGGCCCGGGTGGCCAAGTTGCCGATGCCGGCCTGGGTGGACTTTCTGGACCGGCACCCGCAGTTCAAGGCCACGTTCGAGTACCAGGTGATGCGCTTGATGAGCGAGATCATGGCCCACACCATCACGCTGCACCTGCTGGACGGCCCAGGGCGGGTGCACCGCTTCGAACGCAAGCACCCGCAGTGGTCGGAGCGCATCCCCAAGAAGGAACTGGCCAACTATTTGAACCTGTCGGCCGAGACGCTCAGCCGCATGAAGCAGCGCGGAAAGATCTGAAAGCGCCCGGCTTGGCCGTGGTGCCAGCCTAGATGGGCCCGCTGATCGCTGTGCGCTGAACTGCATAGAAAGTTGGGGGTGGACGAGGCCGCTTGCGGCGCATTGAAGTCGCTCGCTTGACGGTCCGTGGCGAGACGAGGGCAACGGGTACCGGGCTCCGCTCATGTCCCCCGGGCCCGGCTTCGCCGGTCCCTCCTCCTAATACTTCGCTGCGCCCGGTACCCATTGCCCTCGTCTATCCACTATG
>JANMHH010000436.1:0-6416 GCA_031375065.1 Rubrivivax sp.
CGGTCACGCCGGCCAAGCTTTGCGCTGAAAGCGCGGTGGGCGTGCTGCCCACGCTGACTTCCGGGCAGGGCAGGCCGGCAGCGCGCAGGCGCTCGGCGGCGCGCACACAGCGGCTGCGTTCTTGTTCGGCCATTGCTTTCAACGCGGCGGGGCTGCGGCAGTCATAGGAAGCGCCGGCGTGGGTCATCACGCCTTTGAGCACGGCGCCGCCGTCATGCAAGGTGCGGCCCACTTGCAACAGCAGTTCGGAGTCGGGCAGCACGCCCGCCCGGTGACCGTCGGTGTCAATCTCGATCATCACGTCGAAACGGTGGCCGCTGCCAACGATGGCCTGTGCCGCAGCCACCGAGTCCACCACCACCGTGAGCTGGCAGCCGCGCTCGCGCAGCGCACGGGCCTGCGCCAGCTTGGGCGCGACGATGCACACGGCATACAGGATGTCGGTGAAACCGGCGTCGAAGAACACCTCAGCCTCTTTCAGCGTCGACACCGTGATGCCTTGTGCGCCGGCGGCCAACTGCTGTTGCGCCACCGCCAGGCACTTGGCGGTCTTGACGTGCGGTCGCAGCCGGGCGCCCAGCGACGTGACCTGTGACTGCATGCGCTGGATGTTGTGCTGCATGCGCCGCTCGTCGACCAGGGCCGTGGGGGTGGGCAAGGTGCTGATGTTCATGGCCCGGATGCTAGCGCTGGAACGGCCGCGTCTGCGCGGCACCGCCTCAGCCGGAGAGCCCGCTGCGCGAGGTCAACTCAGCGGCGCTGGCGCTGCACTTTTGCTGGCTGCCGCAGCGGCCTTGAAGCTTTGCCGGATGGCGTCAGCGCTGACCAGCGCCAACGCCGACCAGATCAAGGCAAAGCCGATCAAGCGATCGGTGCTGAAGGGCTCGTGAAAGACCCACACCGCCAGCAACAGCTGGATGCTGGGCGACAGGTACTGCACCAGGCCCACGGTGGCCAGCGGCAAACGCCGCGCGGCGGCGGCAAAAAACAGCAAGGGGAAGACGCTCAAGGGGCCCGACAGCACCAGCCAGGCTGCGGGTGCCAGATCGGGTTGGGCCCAGGCGCCGTTGTGCGCCATCGTCCACCACACCAAGGCCGGTATCGCCAGTGGTGCCAGCAGCAAGGTCTCCAGCGCCAAGCCTTCCAACGCGCCCAGTGTCGAGGTCTTGCGCACCAGGCCATAGACCCCAAAGCTGCAAGCCAGCACCAGCGCGATCCATGGCAAGCGGCCGAGCTTCCAGGTCAACCAGACCACGCCAGCGGCAGCCAGCGCCACGGCCACCCACTTGACCGCTCCCAGCCGCTCGCGCAGCACCAGCACGCCCAGCAGTACGCTAACCAAGGGGTTGATGAAGTAACCCAAGCTGGCTTCGGCAACCTGGTGGGTTTGGATGGCGTAGACATAGACCATCCAGTTGGCCGCCAACAAGACCGCGCTGAAGGCGTAGAGCGGCAGCTTGCGCGGCTGCGCCCACACCTGCTTGAGCCAAGCCCAGCGTTTCAGCCCGGTCAGCAGCAGCCCCAGGAACAACAGCGACCACAAAGTGCGCTGCATCACCAGCTCCAGCGGCGCCACCAGCGGGATGAGCCTGAAGTAGAGCGGAAACAGTCCCCAGATGGTGAAGGCGCAAAGTGCGTAGATCAGGCCAGGGTTCATGGGCTAGTGAGCGCAACAGCGCCGGCGCTCTGGATCAGGGCTCATCACCCGAGCAGCGGCTGCACAAACGCGAACCAGGCTCCCACCAAAAGTACCGCGACGCTGATCCAGTAAAAGCGCCACGAAGTCCGACGGGTGCTCAGACAGGCCTGTCGCAAAGCCGGGTCGGTAGGGCACGGTGCCGAGCGGTTGCGCCACTGAAGTATTCCACTGGCCACGGTGAGGACCGTGGCAGCGATGAACAAGAACTCTTTGTTGTCGCTGAGCCAAACGATTTGCGGAAAGACCGACACCAGCGAAGACAAAGCGGCACCCGCTCCCAAGCCCACCAACAGGGCCGGCAACGCGCAACAGATCAAGGTGCTGGAACTGGCGAACAGGCTGGCCAATGAGGCCCAGAAGCCGCTGCGCGCTTCGCCCAGCCCGTCTTCGCTCATTTGCGGGCCTTCATCTCGGCCTTGAACTCATCGACGGATTTCTGAATCGGTTCCAGCTTGACCACGTCATAGCCCGATTCGATGATTTCGGCCGTGATGGCCTTGGCGTCCAGCTGCTGGCCGTCGCGGGCTTCGACCACCACCGTCCGGCGCTTGAGGTCCACGAAGACGGCCTTGGTGGCGTCCATCTTGCCCACGCGCTTTTCAATGCCTTGTGCGCAAAAGGCGCAGACCATGCCATTGACGGTGACCTTGACGCTGTTGGCAGCCTGCGCCGCCGCAGCCGCAGGCAACAGGTGGCACACAGCGACGACGGCGAGCAGTGACAGGCGGTTCATGACGTGCTCCAGATCAATAGGTGACCATCAGGCTGGCCCGGGCCTGCGATGAATCGCTGACCCCCAGCTCCAAAAAATAGCGTTTGTGGATCAGACGCAGCATGGGCGTGACCTCGTATTTGTCGGTGAGCCCGCGAGAGCGGCGAACTTCGACAATCAGCCACGGCTGCACCTCGTCATAGTCTGCCTCATAGAACGAAAACCCGGCGCGCAGCGTGGCGCTGTCGTGGTTGATGTCTTTGGCCCTGAACAAGCGCCCGGAAACAGAGCCGTAAAGCCGCGTGGTTTCGTAGTCGACTTGCAGCGCCGGGGCCAGCAAGGTGCTGGCGCTGCTGAATTCCTTGCCTATGACCGAGCCCAGTGCACCCAGGAACCAGATGTTGGCCTGGGCATCGGGCAGGTTCCAGCGCTGCAGCAAGCGGGTGTAGGTCAATAGCGCGGCGTCGCGGGTCAGCCGTTGGTCGAACGAGCGCACGCGCAGACCGGCCACGCCAACCGCGTCGCGTGCGGTCAAGGCGTAGTTGACCGAAGCCTCGCGCGCGTCGGCGCTGACATCGAGCATGGTCATGAAGCTGTCCTTGAAGCCCATGGGGGCTGCGCCGGCAGCGCTGCAAGCCAGCGCCAGCAACAACGCCACCCCTGGCCACGGGCCCTTCACTTGAGCTGCTCGATGGCGTTGATGGCCCCCTTGGCGCGCACCCATTCGGGGTTGGCACAAGCGGGCTGGGCCGTCAAAAGGGCCAAGGCCATGCAGGCGGTCTTCATCGCTTCTCCGTAGGGGCGCTGCGCTTGGGTTGGTCAAGGCGACAAACCATCAAACCGGCGACTCAAATGATACCGACGGCCTGAGCAACGCGCGCCAAGGCCGATGCTCAGCGCCCGCTCAGGCCCATGGCGCGCGCGATGACTTCTTTCATGATCTCGTTGGTGCCGCCGTAGATGCGCTGCACCCGGGCGTCGACAAAGGCGCGTGCGATCGGGTACTCCAGCATGTAGCCGTAGCCGCCAAACAGCTGCACACATTCGTCCATGACCTGGTTTTCCAGGTCGCTGACCCAGTACTTGGCCATCGACGCGGTGGCGGTGTCCAGCTGGTTCTGCAGCAACAGCTCCAAGCACTTGTCGACAAAGACCTGGGCAATCTGGACCTGGGTTTGCATTTCGGCCAGCTTGAAGCGCGTGTTCTGAAAGTGGGCCACGGTCTGGCCAAAGACCTTGCGGTCCTTGACGTAGGCCAGCGTCCAGTCGATGGCCGCTTGTGACTTGGCCGCCGCGCCGATGGCGATCTGCAAACGCTCCCACGGCAACTGCTCCATCAGGCTGATGAAGCCGCGGTTTTCAGCGCCCAGCAGGTTGCCCAGCGGCACCTTCACGTCGTTGAAAAACAGTTCGGACGTGTCTTGCGCCTTCAGGCCCATCTTCTTCAGGCGCTGGCCGGTCTCAAACCCCGGCATGCCACGCTCCACCAGCAGCAGGCTGGTGCCTTTGGCGCCGGCCTCGGGGTTGGTCTTGGCCACCACGATCACCAAGTCGGCGTGCCAACCGTTGGTGATGAAGGTCTTGGAGCCGTTGAGCACATAGTGGTCGCCGTGCCGGATGGCGGTGGTCTTCACGCCTTGCAGGTCGGAACCGGCGGCCGGCTCGCTCATGGCGATGGCGCCGATCATGTCGCCGCTGGCCATGGCCGGCAGGTATTTGCGCTTTTGCGCTTCGCTGCCGTAGTGCAGCAGGTACGGTGCCACGATTTCGTTGTGCAGGCCGTAGCCGATGCCGCTGTAGCCGCCGCGCGCCAGCTCTTCCATCTGCACCACCGAGTACAGCCTGTCGGCGGCTGACCCGCCGTAAGCCTCGGGCATGGTCATGCACAGAAAGCCGTTGGCACCGGCTTTGCGCCAAACCTCGCGATCGACAAATCCTTGTTCTTCCCACTGCGCATGAAACGGCGCGATCTCGCGATCCGCGAAGCGGCGGAAGCTGTCGCGAAAAGACTCGTGGTCGCTGGTGAACAGTGTGCGAGGGATCATGTTTTTCCGGGTTCAGGAGGGCGGGTGCTGCGCACCCGCGACAAAGCCAGTTGCAGGGCCCGGGCGTCGTTGCTGGCCCGGTGGCGGTTGAGCCCCAATTCTTGCAGCGCGCCTTGGCGGGCTTCGTCCAGCGCTGACAACTGCGTGTCGCCCAACAGGTGGTTGACCGACTCCAGCTTGAAGCTGGGGCTGCAACCCGCTTCTTCGTACAGGGCGGCCAACCAGGCGTAGTCGTGGGCCCAGCCATCGCAGTAGGCCACCAGGCCGAGCAGGTCGGCGTTCAGGGTCCGGGCCACCTCGACCGGCGTCTTGCCGTGGGCCATCAAGGTCGCGCGGCTGATGCCGTGAACCTGGGCCGCCGCTTCGTCCCAATGGGTCCAATCACCGGCGGGTTTGATCAGCATGCAGCGGGCGCGCCCGTCGGGCAGCACGTAGCCCACCTCGATGGGGTAACTGTTGCGCCCGAAGCCAGAGGCTTCGATGTCGATCACGCAGTGGGATGGGGGGGCGACAGGCAACATGAGGCTTGCATTGTCCAGCGCTTGCAGGGCCTTCGAACAACGGCCGGGCATTCAAGCGGCAATCCAAGCCAGCGGCATGTGCGACCCACCACCTGTTGGGTCGCCCTGGCCGTGGGTATGCCCGAGTGTTGCGCCGGTCAGCCAGGCTTTAGCCTCGGCCAGCCCATCCACATCTCAGCAGAATCGAGGGTACAAACATGAAGTTTCTGCGGTTGATCAAAGGTGCCTTGCTGCTGGTCGCCTGTCTGTCGGCCCAGGCCTACCCTTACTCCCAGGTGGTTGTTTTCGGTGACAGCAATGTGGACAACGGCAACCTGCGGGCACTGTTTGGTGCGGGGGTCAACCCGCCGCCCAACTTTGGTGGACGCAACAACAACGGGCAGGTCGTGGTGGAGTACCTGGCCACCAGCCTGGGCGCTCCCTTGCGCGACTTCGCCTACAGCGGCGCCACCACCGGTGCGCCCGGTCTGAACGCTTTCATACCGAACACGCTGACCCAGATCCAAACCTACTTCGGCACGCTGGGTGGCGGTGCTGCGGACCCCAACGCGCTCTACATTTACTGGGCCGGATCCAACGACATCTTTTTGGCCACCACGCCGCCAGCGGCACTGCAGGGCAAGATCGACGGAGCCAAAGCCAACATCGACAACGCGTTGCGGCAATTGGATGCGCGTGGCGCCCAGCACATCTTGGTGGCCAATCGCACGCCGCGCCCCAATCTGGCCAGCGTGGACAACCTCAACGGGGTGGCCCTGAACGCGGCGATGCAGTCCCTGGTCAGCAGCATTGACCTGGAACTGGCGGCCAACATCCAGCTGTACGACGCCTATGCCAGCATTGAACACATGGTGCTGAACCCGTTGCACTACGGCTTTACGCAGGCCACGGCCTTGTGCCTGTCCAACAACCCGGGTCCGGACAACTGTGCCAACGATCCGACGGTGGCCGCTGGCTACATCAATTGGGACGCCGCCCACAAGACAACGCGGGTGCACCAGATCATGGCTCAGCAGATCCTGCGGCAGGTTCCTGAACCCCACCCGTTCTTCCTGGCAGGCATGGGCTTCCTGGCACTGCTGGCCACGCGCAAGCCGCGTCGGCAACCCAAGTTGGGACTCGCGCTCGGTCACTGACAGCGGGTGAGGGTGGCCGATCCGCGCCACCCACAGCAGCTCGGCCTGCTACACGAGCCCAGCGCTCGTCTTGCGGGCCTTGGTGCGCCCAAGGCGGGTCAGTAGCGGCCAGACAGCAGCGCCCCGGCGTTGGGCGCAGTGGTGCTCAGGTTCAGCGCCTGGAGCATGCGCCAGGTGGTGCACACCGAAGAGGACACCACGGGCAGGCCCAGCCGGTCTTGCACCGCTTGCACCGACGCCAGCGAGGGCATCTGCACACAGGCCGAGATGACCACCGCATCGCAGTTGGCGACGTTGAGCCGT
>JANMHH010000476.1:0-34893 GCA_031375065.1 Rubrivivax sp.
CATCGTGCTTGCGCCTAAGCACCAGTCGGCCAACCACTTCTGTGCTGATCTCTGACATACGTGTCCACGTTGATCTACATGGACACGTAGCTTCCTCGTTCAGGGGCCTTGGCGGAAGACGGGGTTCATTGACCGCTTACGGGCATCAGCACGTCGTCGCCGGGCTCAAAGAGCGCCAGGCAAGCCAGCTGCAGTGCCGCCGATGCGCCTGCCGTGATGACGATGCAGTCGGGGTCGACCTGGAACTGAAAGCGGGCGGCATACCAGGCAGACAGCCGCAGGCGCAGTTCGAGCAGCCCCGTGGCCTGGGTGTAGGCGGTATGGCCTTGCTCCAAGCAGCGCTGAGCCGCGTCCACCACGGGCCTGGCGGCCGTGAAATCCGGCTCCCCGATGTTGAGGAACACCATCGGCTCGCCGCCCCGAGCGGGGTCACAGGCGGGGCTCTGGGCGATAGATGCGGCGGCTTTGGCCAGCTCCATCACGTAGAAGGGTTCGATGTGATCGAGTCGGTTTGCCGTGCGGATCAAGGGCAGGCTCCAGGAAAGCGGTTTAGATCGCGGATTGTCGAGCTCGTCAAGCTGCTGGAGCAAATGACGGGCAAGGCTGCGCGAACGTGCACAAAAAAGCGGCTCAAGAGCCGCTTGGTTTGACCTGAAAAGGCGCGCGAATCAGACGCGGCGCCGGCTCAGACCCAGACCCAACAAAGCGATGCCGATCAACGCCAGGGACGCGGGTTCTGGCACCCGGCTGATTTGGCTTTGAGCACCCACCGAAAAGCTGTCAAAACCGAAGAAGTCGTCGACGCCCGTGCTGATGAAGCGGACCGATCGGAAGAGTTCTGCGTTGCTTTGAGCGATGGCACCGAAGTAAAGGACACTGCCGTTCTGCAAACCGGTAGTCGCTGTCGCGACAGCCAATGAGCCCACCACGATGTCGCTGGCGTTCAGGAACTCAACCTTCACGGTGCCGCTGATGTCACCAATGTCGATGCCATAAAAACCGAAGGCGGCGACGTCCTGCTGGAAGGCGATGCTGAAGGTGCTGCTGCCACCGGCGACGGTTTCAAAGTACTGGGTGCCTCCGGGGACGCTGTAGCGACCCACACCGTTGGTGCTGCCAGCAGCAACGGAATTCACAAAGCCAGTTCCGCCTTGAAGTGTGGCGTTACCCGCCGCACCGAAGTTCAGGGCCAGCGGCGTGGTGGAGCCCGTGACCTGGCTCTCAAAATTCTCGGTGCCCACGCCAATCAAGTTCAACTTGAAGGCCATTTCAGCCGCAGCCGAATTTGGCGTCGACGCCAGTGCAACTTCAGCACCGTTGCCGTCAACGCCGCTGTAGACGGTGTAGGCCTGGGCAATGCCGACTGCGCAGGTGGCAAGCGCTGCTGCAGTAAAAAATCGGATGGAATTGTTCACGTTTTTGGCTCCAAGTTACTGATTTGCCTGCTGCCTTTGACAGTCTGCGGCCAACGATATCAGGAGATAAGCAGTTTTTATGCCGAGCAGCCCAAGAAGGAGTTAACTGGTTGATCTGTAAAGGATAAGTGGGTCTGACGGTAGACCGGGCTGAGGCCCCAGTTGGCGGGCTGTAAAAAAGGCCGACGAATACCCCCGTAAGTAGAAGTGAATGCCGGTTACAGCATCGCAGGACTAGTCAGGGCTTTGGCGCGCCGCCGTGCGTGGTTCAGATGGCCGCAACTCTGCAGCACAACGGTCCAGAACACCGTTGACGTACTTGTGCCCGTCGGTGCCGCCAAACGATTTGGTCAACTCAACGGACTCGTTGATGACAACCCGGTAGGGTATGTCAAGGCAGTGCATCAGTTCAAAGCAGCCGATCAACAGGGCGGCGTGTTCGACGGGCGAGAGTTGAGAGGTTTTGCGATCCACATGGCGGGCCAGCACCGCGTCCAGCGCTGGCGCTTGTTCAATGCACCCGTGCAGCAGCGCATCAAAGTGTGCACGGTCGCACTTCTTGAAGTCTGGTAGTTCGGCGATGTGAGCCACCGCTTCTGCGCCAACCTCGCCTGACAAAAGCCATTGATAGAGCCCCTGCAGGGCAAATTCGCGAGAACGACGGCGCGCCGAGGTGGGTGCAGGGCGTTTGCGGACCGGGTTTTCGCTCACGAAAGGTCTTCCATCAAATTGGCCATTTCCACCGCCACCCGGGCCGCGTCACGCCCCTTTTCTTCGGCGCGTGCCCAGGCCTGGGCTTCGTCTTCAACGGTCAAGATGGCATTGGCGATGGGGATGCCGTGGTCGAGCGACACCCGCGCCACGCCTGCGCCGCTTTCGTTGGCCACCAATTCGAAGTGGTAGGTCTCGCCGCGGATGATGCAACCCAACGCCACCAGCGCGTCAAAGTCACCCGACTCGGCCATGGCCTTGAGCGCCACCGGGATCTCGAGTGCGCCCGGCACGGTGACGTGCTTGATGTCGCCTTCGTCCACCTCGAGGCGTTCCAATTCAGACATGCAGGCCTCGGCGAGTTTGCTCGTCAAGGCGTCGTTGAAACGGGCCTGCACCACACCAATGCGCAAGCCTTCGCCCATCAGTTCGCCCGCTGTACCTTTGTCGGCTTCTCTCATGAACTTCCCTTTCAAGCCGAAGCGGCTGTGAAACCGGTGATTTCCAAGCCATAGCCGGTCATGCTGGGCATGCGACGCGGGCTGCCCAGCAAGCGCATGCGCCGAACGCCCAACTCGCGCAGAATTTGGGCGCCGATACCATAGGTGCGAAGGTCCATTTGTGGGCGCACCGGCTGGGTTGACTGCGCCTTTGCCAACAACGGCATCAGCGCGCTGGCGTCGCTTGTGCAGTTGAGCAACACCGCCGCACCGCATGGGCCATCACGAAGCGTTTTCAGCGCCGAGCCCAGCGGCCAGGAATGCCCCATGCCATGGGTGTCCAACAGATCCATGGAGGTGAAGGGTTCGTGAACACGAACTGGCACCTCCGTTGCGTCCGACCAAGTGCCATGTCTCAAGGCCAGGTGCAGGCCACCACCTTTGTCCCGAAAGGCCAGGCACTCAAAGTCACCATAGGGTGTTTGAAGCTGACGTTCACCTAGGCGTTCGATCAGTGATTCGTGTCGGCTGCGGTGACCAATCAGGTCGGCGATGGTGCCGATCTTCAGCCCGTGTTCGCGGGCAAAAACCTGCAGGTCTGGTAACCGCGCCATGGTCCCGTCATCTTTCATCACTTCGCAAATCACGGCGGCGGGCAAGAGGCCGGCCATGCCAGCCAGATCGCAGCCGGCCTCGGTGTGTCCAGCGCGCATCAGCACGCCACCGTCCTGCGCTTGCAAGGGAAAAATGTGTCCGGGTTGAACCAGATCGGCGGGTTGAGCGTCGCGGGCCACGGCAGCCAACACCGTGCGCGCCCGGTCGGCGGCACTGATGCCTGTGCTGACCCCAGTCGCTGCCTCGATCGAAACCGTGAAGGCGGTGCCGTGTTTGGTGCCATTGCGGCTGGCCATGGGCGGCAGTTGCAGGCGTTCACAGCGCTCGCGGGTCAAGGTCAGGCAAATCAGGCCGCGCGCAAAGCGGGCCATGAAATTGATGGCTTGCGGCGTGACGTGCTCCGCCGCAATGACCAAATCGCCTTCGTTTTCCCGGTCTTCTTCGTCGACCAGGATGACCATGCGGCCAGCAGCCAGTTCTGCGACCAGCTCAGGAACAGGTGAAATTGACATGCTTGATTGTAGGCGCGCAGGCCCGGCTTACGCCGACACGGCTGCCGCCACTGGGGTGGCCGGGCGACGGTCGCTGGGCCGGGGCGCTGCCTCTGCCCCTGCAGCGGGTGACCATGTGCTCAGTTCGGGTCCTGGCGCTCCACGGCGGCACGAATGCGAAGGTCTTGCCCCAACAGTTGAAGATCGGTAAAGCGCAGCTTCAGCCGGTTCGACAACGACGACAACGCCGGCCACTGGGCCATGGGGCGACCGTGCCCCAGCATCGACGGCGCCAGGTAGAACAGCACTTCATCCACCAGGCCGGCCTGAAGCAGTGCGCCATTGAGCGTCGAGCCTGCTTCGACGTGGACTTCATTGACGCCTTGCTGCGCAAGTTCGTGCAGCATCGCCTTCAGATCAACCCGCCCATCAGCCCCTTTGGCTTGCACCAGCAAAGCGCCGCTGGACAGCAAAGCTGCGTCGCTTTCAGTCGTGTGGCGTGCTGTGAAGATCACAACTTTGCCTGGAGGCTGCAGCAAACGCGCAGTCGCCGGCAGCCGCAACCGTGAGTCCACCAGCACGCGCAGGGGTTGGATCGGGGTGTCGACGGCACGAACATCCAGCCGGGAGTCGTCTGCCAATGCCGTACCGATGCCGGTCAGTACAGCGCTGGCGCGGCGACGCCACAGGTGGCCGTCGCGCCGGGCCATGTCACCAGTGATCCACTGACTTTGTCCGTTTGGCAGCGCCGTTATTCCGTCGACCGAAGCGGCAATCTTCATGCGCACCCAAGGGGTTCCACGCTCCACGCGCGAAAAGAACCCGATGTTGATGTCACGCGCTGCCTGCGCCAGCTCGCCGTCGGCCACGGCCACTTCGACGCCGGCTTCGCGCAGCCTTTTCACACCTGCGCCGTTGACTTGCGGAAAAGGATCGGTCGCTGCCACAACCACCCGGCTCAATCCGGCCGCAATGAGGGCGTCACAACACGGCGGCGTGCGGCCGTGGTGTGCACACGGCTCCAGTGTCACCCAGGCCGTGGCGCCGGCGGTGTCACAGTCCCGCGAGCGTGCGTCGTTCAGGGCCATGACTTCAGCATGAGGCCCCCCCACTTTCTGGGTTGCGCCGCGGCCGATGATTCGACCGTCGGCGAAGCCCACGATGCAGCCGACGCGCGGGTTCGGTTCGCACAAGCCGAACGAGCCTTCAGCCAGGACCAGCGCTTCACGCAGCCGCTGTTCGTCAAGCGCAGACAGTGCGCGCAGGGGATCGTTCAAGTCTGGGCTGTCAGCTAAAGCGGCTGATGGGGAAAGGTGGCACCGCTGGCCAGTGGCGTGGGGCAGGTGTAGGGCGTGCTGCCGTCACCTGCGCTGATGACCAGGAAGTTCTGATTGATCAGTGAAGAACCGACGTTGGTGTAGTTCAGCGGGTGCGCTTGGTTCCCGCCGGTGGGCGTGTGGCTGGCCTGGCTCGTGTAGCGACAGACCTTGAACTTGGCTGGGTTGCGGCCGCCGCTGTGTGAGCTGGAGAACGGTGGATTGGCGCTGGTTTGGCCATCGATGGTGACCAGCGACTGGCCCGACCAGGTGGTTGGCGAGGCATTGATGGGTACAAAACAGTAATAGGGAACCGTGGGGCTGACCAGGGACGGCTGGGCGTAACACTGTGGTGAAGTGGCAGGCGCAGGCGAAGTTGTGGTGTTCACCACAATGCCGATCGTGCGGCCGAGGGGAACGCCGTCTACCGGGTTGTCAGCTTCGGCAGGCAGGGGCGTGTTGCCGGTGGCGAAGTTGATGTATCCACTGAGCAGCCAGCCTTGTACGGTGCTGCACACCAGCGCTGGAAAACAGATCTCGGTGATCTGGCCACTGGCGTTGACGAATGTCCATGTGGTTCCGGTGGCCGCCCCCGGTGGCGCAAAGCTGCTGGTGCCGTTGCCCAAGTCGGTGGCCGTAGGCGGTATCGACAGGCTGCGACCACGAGGACGCTGCGGCGCCGCCTGATCGCCCGGTAATCCCAAGCTGGCGGCCAACTCTGGGGCGACCCCTGCGATGGTCGAAGTGAGTTGCACCACTTCGGCGTTGGCGGCCACGGTGGTTCGGCGGTCGAGCCAACTGACCTGCACGGTCACCAGCTTCATCCTCAAGTCGTCCGCAGCAGGGTTGACCGTCACCGTGCGCGTGAACGTTGCGTTGGCAAAACCGGTTGGCGGCGCGGGGTAGTCCACGCTGTTGCCGATCGCGGCGTAGTCCAAGGTACCTACTGGGGCGCCTGCCAAGAGACCGAAGCCGCGCAGCGTTTCCATTCTTTCCTGGGCCATGCGCACCGCCTCGGCACGTTGGCGCGAAACATCGGCGTTAAAGCGCAGGGTGGTCTGCATTCCCACCACACCAAGCAAGCCAAAGGCCATCACGGCCAGCGCCACCAGCGCTTCAATCAGCGCCATGCCATAAGCGCCCCGGGGCCGGCGGACGGCGCGATGCACGGGCACCTTCATTGGAAATCTCTCCACGAGCCAGGGACGCGAACAAACGAGCCCACGTTGAACCGGACCAAGTTCAAGACATCGGGGTCATAAACGACGGTCGGCCCTGACGCGACCGTGGATGTCATGCCGCCGTCGGTGACCACCGCCCCATTGATTTGGCCAGAGCCGCTGACGTTCCAATTGACCGCTCCACCGGCCATGCGGACGTACACCAACCCGTAGATGGCGGCGCCCGAAGCGCTGTGTTGGAGGTCGCCGTTGATCACCATCAGCACAGGTTCGGCAGCGCTGCCGATGTCGCCTGCGGAGTCGACGATCAAGGATCCATTCAGCCACAACGGGCGGCCAGGGTTGAAGGCCACCACCGCGCGCACCATGGCCGCTGTGCACCCAGACAAGGGGCAGGTGAGTTGAAAAATGGCCTGCTGGTTCTGAAAGCCAGTCGGCCTGCCCTTGAACACCGCGGCAAACATCCGGTCTTCGGTGGTGTAGGGCGTTGCAGCGACCAGCCCTTGACCAACACCGGAACCCAAGGCCGGATCGGAGTCGATGGTGGCTGCGGCCGCCGGTGTGCCCGGTGCGCCGCGCAGAACCATGGCAGGCCCGGCAATCGTGCCGCCCGACTGCAGCGCAAGGCCGGACCCGCCAGAAACCGTATTGAAGGCTGACAGGGCGGAGGTGCCCAGGTTGATCGCCCCGCGGGCGGTCACGGCAGCCAGTGGCAAGCCTGCCGCATTGCCCGCCAGCGAAACCATCGAAGTGACGACGGTGCGCCCTTCGTTGAGTTCGCCCAGTCCGGTGAATGACAAGCAGGGATCGCTGGCCCCCAAACCCAGGCGGGTGCAGCCGACCACGTCGACCCAGATGGCGCTGGGTTGAGGTACGCCAATCGCCCGAAACCGAACCCGGAAAGCTGGCTTGGGCCCGGGCGTGGTGGGTGCGACCACTGTAGGCAAACCGGTGGTGGGGCAATTGCAATCCCATGCCGTGTTGGTCCAGACACACAGCGCCGTCAGGTCGCCGCCGCCCGGATTGACAACCGGCGTGATGTTGCCTGTCGCAGCATTGATGTTCAGATAACGCTGGCGAAAGCTGGTGTCCGTAACGACCGCGCTCTTGGCGCATCCTGCATCGACACGGCTGTAGTTGAGCTGGGAGATCACCCACTCAAGCCCAGCATCGGCAGCCTCCAGTGATTGGGTAGACCGGTACTGATTGGCAGAGGTGCGCTGCTCAAATATCAAGCTGCGGTTGGTGTAGGCCGCGACCAGCGACATGATGAAAAACAGGGTCATCACGGCGATCAGCGTGGCCGCACCGCGTTGGCGTTGGCAGGCGACGTTTTGGAGCAGCGGCTTCATACAGGACAGATCTGGTTGGTAGCCCAGTTGCTGAATAACACGTAGTCGTTGCGCAGGCGGACGGAGCCGCTGACGGCGCGCTTGACAGAACTGTCGCGCTTGGCTTCGGCCTCGACGTCGAGACGCGCGGTGCGGACCTGAAGCCGGGGCCAGCATGCGGTGGTGCCGTCGGGGCAGAGCTTGGGGCAGGGCAGCACGATGGCCGCAGAGGTGGCCTCAGGCGTGATGGTCGGCGAAAATGCGGTCACCGACATGATGTTGGGGTCGGTCAATTCCTGCCAGGTCGCGCCCAGGAACGTGCGCAAAACGGTGCCGTCCTTTTTGTAGCCGAAGGGTCCCGCCAGGGCAGGGGTTGTGGTGTACCAATAGTTGATCTGCGCAGTGGCCAGGCCAAGATCATCGGCAGTGTCATTGCGTTGGGCGTTTGGACCGCCCGGATACCAGATGGAAGCCAGCACCGGCACCTCACTGTTGGATCCCGCGCGGCGCAGTTCGCGGCTCATGATGTCCACAGCAGCTCGCAGATCCTGCTGCATCTGGGTCTCGACGACCAGCCGGCGGTTTTCAACCAACTGCCCACTCATCAGCAGCGATGCAGCCGCCGTCACCATGAGCCCGACCGCGATGCCAACCATCAGTTCAACGATGGACATGCCGCGCTGGGTCCATGCGCCTGGGTGCTGACGAGCCCTGATCAACATGCTTCGGCTCCCGTTGTCGAACCCGCAGGCGTGCAGACCTTGATGCGGCCCGAGAAGCCGACCAAGTTTCGCAACTTGCGGGCGGAGTCGATGAAAGCCTCGACCGGAAACTCGGCGGGCAGAACGATCCCGGAGTCCAAGGGCGGCAGCACGATGCCGCCAGTGCGCGGGTCGATGGTGTAGAAGGTGCGCGGGTAAAGCGCAGTCGGAACGGCCAGCAAAACAGAGTCAGAAACCGGGTACCGAACGGTGCGGATTTCCGTTGTGCCAATGGGGCAAACTGGGGCTGGTGGCGTGACGGTGCAATTGCACTGGTTGCCGGTCCCGCCGTCGGGACGGCTGGCAATCGAGTAACACGACATGGACCCAGCGACGGTCTGAAACCTCACCTGGACAAACGTCCCGCGGCTGATGGCCTCCGAACGGGCAAACGACAGGTCGGTGACCAACTGCGCGTTGATCCCTCTGAGCCGCTGCATCAGGATCAGGTCGCGAAAGGACGGCGCCGCCAGCGTGAGTATCACGGCCACAACGGCCACCACGATCATCAGCTCGATCAGGGTGAAGCCTCGCAGGCGCGGCCAGGTTCTCATCAGCGGCTCCAACAAGGGTTGGATGCGGCGTAGGAAAAACTCGATCCGCTGGCATATCTGATGGCACCACTGTTGACACCGCCTGCGACCCTGACGCCCAGTCGTGAGCAAGCGCCGTCGTTAGCCTGAGAGGACCCCGTGCCGTCGGCAATGATTTCGTAATCGGTTGCGTTTGACCCAGCAGCCACGCTGACAGAGTAATAGCCCCCAGGCGACGTCGTTGCCGTCGCAAAGCCGGGGTCTGAAGAACTGGCGTAGGTGGCATTGCTGCTGCGAAAGCGCTCTTGCGCCTGCTGCAAAGCCGCCATGGCAGCAAAGGCTTCAGACCGGCGCCCTTTTCGGATGGAGTCCATGAAACTCGGCAGCGCTACAGCCAACAAAATGCCGACTACGACCACCACGATCATGATCTCAACCAGTGTGAACCCTGATTGGGCTTTTAGCCCGAAACGTTGGTCTTTCATAGCGTGAGATTCTGGGCTGAATGTGGCGTGACCTCCAGCACAGGACCCACCTTCCGTCGTCTTTGGTCGGCCGCTCGTCCAAAACCCCCTCAAGCTTGGGGGTGTCAGCAGGCAACGTAGGCGGGCATGTCCGCAGACGGCGTGCAGGTCCGGGCGCGGCCCATGATGTTGACCACTTGGCGCAGGGTGGAGCCATTGCGCAGGTGCAAGTTGATCGACGCGGTCGGCGTGACCGTCCCGCGATGGGGGTCAAACAACATCGAAGCCGAGTTGGATGTGATCTGCAAGCCAGCGGTGGCCGGAAAGGCAACCGTTCTGATGGCCTGTGCGCCGTTGGTGCAAACGGCGCTGGCGCCTGGAGCGCAACTGCAGTCGGCTGCCCTGCCGGTGTGCAGCAGGTAGCAGCTGCCGGCATTCGATTGGTGAAAGCTCAACCTGACGGGCGCCGCCAGCGCGACGGCTGCACTTCGAGCCTGACGGATGTCGGTGGCCAGTTGTGCCGAGGCACCTTCGAGGTGCCGGCGTTCGGCGGCTTGTTGAATGCCAGGCACCGCAGCACTCACAGTCACGGCCATCACGGCCAAGCTGATCATGCATTCGATCAGGGTGAAGCCGGCTGCGCTGTGCCGGCTGCGTTGCTGTGGGTGAGACATGAGGTTGCTCCTGGTTCAGTGACGGTGTGAGCATCACTTTAGGAAACCAACCCGGTTCTCGCGTCCCCAAGGGGTGTGTTCGAAGCACGGCCCTGTGGGGTGCCCCCAGACCACCCCCCTCCGCCGGGGGGGTGAGGGGGGGTCAAGGGGAATCAGATGTCGCGGATCAGCTGTCGAAACGCGTCCACGTCCTCAAACTCTCGGTACACCGAGGCAAAGCGGACATAGGCCACCTTGTCAATGCGCTTGAGCTCGCGCATGACCAGTTCGCCCAGCCGGGCGCTGGGCAGTTCTTTGGCGCCGCTGGCCAGCAGCTTTTCCTGAATGCGGTCCAGCGCAGCGTCAATCTGCTCGACGCTGACCGTTCGTTTGCGCAGCGCCAGCGTCATCGAGGCGCGCAGCTTGGTCGTGTCGTACTCGACCCGCGAGCCGTCCTTTTTGACCACCATGGGCATGGCGATCTCGGTGCGTTCGTAAGTGGTGAAGCGCTTTTCGCAGTTCAGGCAGCGCCGCCGCCGACGCACCACGTCGCCTTCGTCCGACTCCCGAGTCTCGGCGACCTGGGTGTCTTCATGGCTGCAGAACGGGCAGCGCATCGGTGTTCAGCTGCGGCTGCAGCCAGACCTCAGCGCCAGCAGGACGGCGACTGCCCATGCAGTGCCGTCGGGCGCCGCAGCCTGTAAAAGGGTCACCGGTAGACCGGGAAGTCGCGCGTCAACGCGGCCACCTTGGCGCGAACCGCGGCCAGAACAGCCGGGTCGTGGGGCTGGTCCAGCATGTCGGCGATCAGGTGCGCGGTCTGGCGCGCCTGCTCTTCCTTGAACCCGCGGGTGGTCATGGCGGGCGTACCCAGACGGATGCCGCTGGTGACCATGGGCTTTTGCGGATCGTTGGGAATGCCGTTTTTGTTGCAGGTCATGTGCGCCGCGCCCAGGATGGCCTCGGCCTCTTTGCCGGTCAGGCCTTTGGGCCGCAGGTCGACGAGCATCACGTGACTCTCGGTACGCCCGCTGACGATGCGCAGGCCGCGGGCGATCAGCGTATCCGCCAGCACCTTGGCATTGGCCACCACCTGCTGCTGGTAGACCTTGAATTCAGGCCTCAGGGCTTCGTGGAAGGCCACCGCCTTGCCGGCAATCACATGCATCAGCGGGCCGCCTTGAATGCCAGGGAAAATGGCACTGTTGATCTTCTTGGCGATGGCCTCGTCGTTGCTCAAGATGATGCCGCCGCGCGGCCCGCGCAGGCTCTTGTGGGTAGTGCTGGTCACCACGTCGGCGTGGGGTACCGGGTTGGGGTACACGCCCGCGGCAATCAGGCCGGCGTAGTGGGCCATGTCGACCAGGAAATAGGCGCCAACCGCCTTGGCCACTTTGGCAAAGCGCTCAAAGTCGATGTGCAGGCTGTAGGCCGATGCACCGGCGATGATCAGCTTGGGCTTGTGTTCGTGGGCCAGGCGTTCCATGGCGTCGTAGTCGATGGCCTCGGCCGCATCCAGTCCATAGCTGACCACCTTGAACCACTTGCCGCTCATGTTGAGTGGCATGCCATGCGTCAGGTGTCCGCCCTCGGCCAGGCTCATGCCCATGATGGTGTCGCCGGGCTGCAGCAGGCCAAAGAAGACGGCTTGGTTGGCTTGGCTGCCCGAGTTGGCCTGCACGTTGGCATGGGCCGCACCAAAGAGTTTTTTCAGCCGGTCAATGGCCAGTTGCTCGACCACGTCGACGTTTTCGCAGCCGCCGTAGTAACGCTTGCCGGGATAGCCTTCGGCGTACTTGTTGGTCAACTGTGAGCCCTGCGCGGCCATCACGGCTGGCGAGGTGTAGTTTTCGCTGGCGATCAGCTCGATGTGCTCTTCTTGCCGACGGTCTTCCAGCTGAACGGCAGCCCAGATTTCCGGATCGACAAGCGCAAGGGTGGACGTGGAACGGTTGAACATGGCAGTCCTCTTCGGATGAAGGGCCTTCGAGAGCCGGCAGCGGCGCAGGTGGCTGCGGTGCACGGTCGAGGGCTGCCCAGGCGAACGGCTGAAACCGCGGCCCCGAAGTCGGTCGCGGCCCGCGCTTCCCAGTGGTTAACCACCTTGGGGAGAAGTTCTTCCCCTATCGCCAGTCGCGCAGGCTGTCAGTGTACAGCCGACCGCGATCTTCAGTGCCAGGCGGACGTGGCCAAGCTCCGGGCTTTCAACGCGTCGCGGTCAGTTGGCTGATGAGCTGGGTTCCGGCTGGCGCCGGCTCTTCAAGAGGGGCCTCCGTCGTGGATGCAGGCTCACTGCGCGGTCTGGCCGCTGGCGCGCTGGGCGTGTTGGACGCGTTCAAGGGCACCTGGCGACCGTTGGCCACGGCCCGCATGTGGCCTTGCTCGGCCATGACCCGCCCCGCGTAGCCGCTGTCATTCTCCAGCAGTGCGGCACCCACGTAGTACTTCAAGCCATCCTGGACGCTGCCTGCTCGCGCGATGCACTCCTTGAGCACCTGCACGCCAACCCGGAGGTTGCTGATCGGGTCAAAGGCCGCATGGTTGCCGCCAAAGGCCTCGAATTTCTCGTCGTGTACGCGCGTCATGACCTGCATCAGCCCCTGCGCACCCACGGGGCTTTGGGCGAAGGGGTTGAAGCTGGACTCGACGGCCATGATGGCCAGGATCAGCGTGGGGTCCAGCTTGGCACGCAGGCCGATGGCCCAGGCTTCTTGCACAAGCGCGCCAATCGGCTCGGGCGCCACTTTGTAGCGGCGGGCGATCCAGACGGCCAAGGCGGCCTGCTCGCGGGTCAGTTGCTTGAGGTCGGTGGCCGTTGCCCGGCCCACGGCTTCGCTGTCGGCCACGCTGCTTAGCACATTGCCTGAAGCCACCTCGCGCGCTTCGTGGCGGGTTTGCAGCCACTGGAGGGCCACCTGCTCCACCTGCTGGCGAACTTCGGCTCGGCTCCCGGCAAACAGCCCCAACGCCAGCGCAGCCAGGCCGACCAGCGCCAAGGTGTTGTGGCTGACCTCGAGCATGCCGCGACCGACGTCACGAACAAACACCGACAGCGATCGGGCGGCGGCATGCCCGGCCCGGTTCAGCATTTCGCTGGTTCGCATGGGTTCTCTCCTTTGACCATGACGGCCCGCTGCCGCTGACGCGACTTGAACGGGGCCACAGTGATAATTGTTAGCAGCATGTGTGCCTCGGCGAGGCAACACCCTCTGACGGATGCTTCAGGGACGAGGCGCCCCAGCTCCACTGGCGTCGGCACGGGTAAACCCTGAAATTTCAAATCTGGGCGGATTCTAGGAACGCCTTCATACACGGTCAAGAATATAAAGTTGATCTCTAATGCATTTTAAATATGAAGTATAGAGACCTCAGGGATTTCATCCAACAGCTTGAAAGCTTGGGCGAGCTTAGAAAGCTCAGTCAAACAGTGTCTCCGCATCTGGAAATGACGGCCATCGGTGACAAATTACTGCGATCTGCAGGTCCGGCCGTGCTCTGTACAAATCCCCAGGGTTACAAAATACCGTGTCTCATCAACCTCTTTGGGACAACCCGGCGCGTGGCATTGGGGATGGGCGTTGACAACATCTCGCAATTGCGGGACGTGGGCCGACTGCTGGCCAGCCTGAAAGAACCTGAGCCGCCCAAGGGCTTGAAAGACGCGTCCAAACTGTTGCAAATGGGCAAGGCGCTGTGGGACATGAAAGCGGTGCAGCGTTCGCGCGCGCCTTGTCAGGATGTGGTGCAGCTCGGGGACGAGATCGACCTGGCCCAATTGCCGGTGCAGACCTGCTGGCCGGGCGATGTCGGGCCGCTGATCACTTGGGGTCTGGTCGTCACCCGCGGCCCGCAGTCGGTGGCCAAGCCACGTGCCCGCCAGAATCTGGGCATCTACCGGCAGCAGGTCATCGGTAAACGCCAGGTCATCATGCGGTGGTTGGCGCACCGGGGTGGGGCACTGGACTTCCGCGACTTCGCCAGAGCCAACCCGGGGCAGCCGTTTCCCATGGCCGTTGCCTTGGGCGCTGACCCGGCCACCATCCTGGGTGCGGTGACGCCTGTGCCCGACAGCCTTTCCGAGTACCAGTTTGCAGGCCTGCTGAGAGGCAGCCGAACCGAGTTGGTGGCCAGCCGTGTGGGCGAAGGCGAACTGATGCTGCAGGTCCCGGCCAGTGCCGAAATCGTTCTGGAAGGGCACATTCCGACGGCCGAGCCTGGATTCGAAGGTGAATCCGACCGTGGTGTGCGTCTGAAAGAGAAGGGCGGCTACTTGCATGCCCTGGAAGGCCCTTTTGGCGACCACACCGGCTACTACAACGAGCAGGACTGGTTTCCGGTCTTCCAGTTGTCGCGCCTGACCCACCGCAGCAACCCGATCTACCACTCCACCTACACCGGCAAGCCGCCCGATGAACCGGCCATCCTGGGTGAGGCCTTGAATGAAGTGTTTGTGCCCATCCTGCAGAAGCAGTTTCCGGAAATCGTCGACTTCTATCTGCCGCCCGAAGGCTGCAGCTACCGCTTGGCCGTGATCTCCATCAAGAAGGCCTACCCCGGCCACGCCAAACGGGTGATGTTCGGGCTGTGGAGCTTCTTGCGTCAGTTCATGTACACCAAGTTCATTGTGGTGACCGATGACGATGTGGACATCCGGGACTGGAAAGAAGTGATCTGGGCCATCACCACGCGGATGGACCCGGTGCGCGATTCGACATTGGTGGAAAACACACCCATCGACTACCTGGACTTCGCGTCACCCGTCAGCGGGCTGGGTGGCAAGTTGGGCTTGGACGCCACCAACAAGTGGCCTGGGGAGACCCACCGGGAGTGGGGTCGAACCATTCAAATGGACGCTGCGGTCGAACGCCGGGTGCAGTCGATCGTCGACGGTCTTTTGACCCCGGGCTCAGTGCTGGCTTGAGCCCTGCCCCGGCAGCGCCACGCCGCCGCATATGGATGAAATTGCAGCTTGCCTTGGCCTTGCCACCGGCGTACGATCAAACTGCTCGATATACAGAGCAAACCAGACGGCGCAGTCTCTGCGCGTCAGGGGCCCCGGACCTCATTTCTCTGGAGCCCCACTGGCAGCTTAGGCTGCCCGCCCCTCCGGCTGGCAACAGCTTGGAGGGGTTTCGCTTTTGGGCCGCTATGGGGCTCCCGTCTCATTCGTTTGGCCTGGGAGTCTCGAAACTCCGGCGCGAAGCCTGGGGTCTGCGCTGGCGGGCTTTTACCTGGCGCCTGCTGGCCGCAGACCAAAGGGCATAGGTCAGGAGCTGGCTCAACCCAAGCGGCCGGGCCGGATAATTCATGACCGCGAGTTGCGGGCGAGGGCTGAACGCCTCTGCCAGCGATTCATGCAGGGCGGCCCGCTGGGCCTTCATCCAACTTGCTCGGGCCGCCGTCTTGATGCCGACGGCACTTGGGTCTTCTAGCAGCCACACTTGTTCCGACGTTTCGAAAAACTCGTGCATCCCTATCCGGATGCAGCCACAACACCGCCGCCCAAGAGCTTCTTTGCCTTCTTGTGGCAGTGCACGCGCGGCCTGCGCCCTTATTTGGCGTTGGTCACGCTCTTCACGGCGGCCATTGGCGCGTTCGAGGCCTTGCTGTTCAGCATGATGGCCCACGTGGTGGACCTGCTGGCCAGCGTTCAGCCGGCGCAGCTGTGGCAGCAGCATGGCAACCTGCTGGCCGTGCTGGGCGGCGTGTTGTTGCTGAGCATTGCCTTTGCGCTGCTGCAGGCCTTGTTCAAGTACCAGGGCCTTTACAGCAACTTCCCCATGCGCATGCGCTGGAATTTCCACCGCTTGATGCTCGAGCAGAGCATGGGCTTTTACCAGGACGAGTTTGCAGGGCGCATTGCCACCAAGGTGATGCAGACCTCGCTGGCGGTGCGCGACACCTGGCTGATCTTCACCGACATCCTGGTCTACGTGGTCATCTACTTCGGCACCATGGTCGTCGTGGTGGGCGTGTTTGACGCTTGGCTGATGGCGCCCTTTCTGGTCTGGCTGCTGTGCTACGTCTGCACCTTGGTCTTCTTCGTGCCGCGTCTGGCCAAGGTGGCGCAGTCGCAGGCCGACGCGCGCTCCTTGATGACCGGCCGCATCACCGACGCCTACACCAACATCGCCACCGTCAAACTGTTCTCGCATTCCAACCGCGAGGCCGGTTTTGCGCGCAGCGCCATGCAGGAATTCATGGTCACGGCTTATGGCCAGATGCGCCTGGTCACGGCCTTTGAAGCCGTCAATCAGACGCTCAGCGTCTTGCTCATCGCCGGTATCACGCTGGTCAGCCTGCTGCTGTGGACGCAGGCCGCCATTGGCGTGGGGGCGGTGGCGGCAGCCACGGCGATGGCCTTTCGGCTGAACGGCATTTCGCATTGGGTGATGTGGGAAATGGCGTCGCTGTTCGAGCACATCGGCACCGTTCAAGACGGCATGGCCACCTTGTCGCGCAGCCGCACCGTGGTGGACGTTGCCAACGCCCAGGCCCTGGTGGTGCCACGCGGCGAAGTGCGGTTCGAAAACGTGAGCTTCGCTTATGGCGGCCAGCGCAAGGTGGTCGACGGATTGGACTTGACCATCCGCCCGGGCGAGAAGATTGGTTTGGTGGGCCGCTCGGGCGCCGGCAAAAGCACGGTGGTGAACCTGCTGCTGCGGCTGTACGACCTGGAAGGCGGCCGCATCCTGATCGACGGGCAAGACATCGCCGGGGTCACGCAAGACAGCCTGCGTCGCCAGGTGGGCATGGTCACGCAAGACACCTCGCTGCTGCACCGATCGGTGCGCGAGAACATCGTCTATGGCCGTCCCGACGCCTCGGAGGCCGACATGCTGCGGGCGGCTGAACGCGCCGAGGCGCACGAATTCATCACTGGCTTGACCGACCCCAAAGGCCGCCAAGGCTTTGACGCCCACGTTGGCGAACGCGGTGTCAAGCTCAGTGGCGGCCAGCGCCAGCGGGTGGCGATCGCGCGGGTGATGTTGAAAGACGCCCCGATCCTGCTGTTGGACGAGGCCACCAGCGCGCTGGACAGCGAGGTCGAGACCGCCATCCAGCACAGTTTATACAAGCTCATGGAGGGCAAGACGGTGGTGGCCATTGCGCACCGTTTGTCCACCATCGCGGCGATGGACCGGCTGGTGGTGATGGAGCGCGGCCGTATTGTCGAGGTGGGCGACCACCAAAGCCTGCTGCGGGCCGGCGGCATCTATGCGCGGCTGTGGTCGCACCAGAGCGGTGGCTTTTTGGGCGAAGACCTGGACGAGTCCGAATTGCTGGCGCCGGCCCCAACGGTGGTCGTGCCGCAGCCCAGCAGCGTGGTCTGAGACTGCGCCTGTCGGATCGAAGCCCTGGCCGCATCGCCCGGACTTCGGCCCGAGCCGGTGCGGCATCAGCTCAGGTCGGTTCCGCTTCTCGGGTCACCCCCGGGCCGACCATGGGTCGCGTCTCGGTCCAGGACGAAGCGCCTGGCGTGCCTGCGCTGCGCGCCATGCGCGCCATGGCGGCGTCGATCACCGCCTTGCGCTCGGCCTGCTCCTGAGCCGCAGCGGCCTGCGGCAGTTCGTCCAGATTGACATCGACATGGGACGCTCGCGGCGGCACAAACGCTGTCACGGGGTGCTGGTTCTTGGCCAATTGGGTGCGTTGAACGTGCTCCCACCAAGCCACGACAACCGCCACCGCCAGCAGGGCGATGACGCCATAGCCCAGGGTGAGAAGAAAACTTTGCATGTCGGGCTATTCGGCGCCGGCGGCTGGAACTTGAGGGTGGAAGCGGCACCGTGCTGGCGTCAACTTGTCCCTGAGTAGGCACGGGCTGGCCCCAGGGCTGACAATTCGGCGGTGCTGACTGCGTTCAGTCGGCGCCGCTTCAAACTTCTGCCCTTGCCTTGACAACGCTCACAACACCGCCAGCGCGCAGCGCCTCCACGTTGCCGCCCAAACCCATCACCAGCTACCGCCCGTTCTGGGCCAAGCGGCTGGGGCGCGCGCCTTTTCTGCCGATGAGCCGCGTGGAGATGGATCGCCTGGGCTGGGACAGCTGCGACATCATCATCGTCACCGGTGACGCTTACGTCGACCACCCCAGCTTTGGCATGGCGGTGATCGGTCGGGTGCTGGAGTCGCAAGGCTTTCGCGTGGGCATCCTGGCCCAGCCCGATTGGCAGAGTGCCGAAGCCTTCAAGGCCCTGGGCCGACCGAACCTGTTCTTTGGCGTCGCGGCCGGCAACATGGACTCGATGATCAACCGCTACACGGCCGACCGCAAGATCCGCAGTGACGACGCCTACACACCCGGCGGCCAGGGTGGCAAGCGACCCGACCGGGCCACGCTGGTCTACACCCAGCGCTGCAAAGAGGCCTGGAACGATGTGCCGGTGATTATTGGCGGCATTGAAGCCAGCCTGCGCCGCATCGCGCATTACGACTACTGGCAGGACAAGGTCCGCCGCAGCATTCTGGTCGACAGCAAGGCCGACTTGCTGCTGTATGGCAACGCCGAGCGCGCCATCATTGAAGTAGCGCATCGGCTGTCCCGGCGCGAGCCGGTGGAGAACATCACCGATGTGCGCGGAACGGCCTTCATGCGCCGAACCGGGGAAGTGGCGGAGGTCGCCTTTCGCGATTGGTTCGAGGTTGATTCGACCGAAGTCGACCGGCCCGGCCGCATCGATTCCCACATCAATCCCTATCTGACAACCAGCGAAGCCGCCGAGTCGCAGGGCCAGACCTGCGCAAAAGAAGAAGGCGCCAGCGCGGCCGCTGCTGCCCCTGCGGCGGTGGTGGCCATGCCGGTCAGCCGCCATCGCCCGGGTGCGGCGACCGGCGCGCCACCTGCCGCGAACGTCAAGACCGGCGCGATGGCCTTGCCACCGCGCGAACGAACCGTGGTGCGTCTGCCCAGTTACGAGCAGGTCAAGAGCGATGCGGTGCTTTACGCCCACGCCAGCCGGGTGCTGCACCTGGAGACCAACCCCGGCAACGCACGTGCGCTGGTGCAGGCCTATGCCTTCCAAGGCAGCGACCGCGACCTCTGGATCAACCCGCCGCCCATCCCCTTGAGCACCGCCGAGATGGATCACGTGTTTGACCTGGAGTACGCGCGCAGCCCGCACCCGACCTATGCCGATGAAAACGGCAGCCACGATCACAGCACCAAGATCCCGGCCTGGGAAATGATCCGCTTCAGCGTCAACATCATGCGCGGCTGCTTTGGCGGCTGCACGTTTTGCAGCATCACCGAACACGAAGGCCGCATCATCCAGAGCCGCAGCGAAGACTCGGTGATCAAGGAGATCGAGGACATCCGCGACAAGGTCAAGGGCTTCACGGGCGTGATCAGCGACCTGGGTGGCCCCACCGCCAACATGTGGCGCATCGGTTGCAAGAGCACGGCCATCGAAGCGGCCTGTCGCAAGCCCAGTTGTGTCTACCCCGGCATCTGCCCCAACCTGAACACCGACCACGCGCCGCTGATCAAGATGTACCGCCGGGCCCGCCAGTTGCGTGGCGTGAAGAAGATCTTGATCAGCAGCGGCCTGCGTTACGACCTGGCCGTGCAAAGCCCCGAGTACGTCAAGGAGCTGGTCACCCACCACGTGGGCGGTTATTTGAAAATTGCGCCCGAGCACACCGAAGGCGGGCCGCTGTCGAAGATGATGAAGCCGGGCATCGGCAGCTACGACCGCTTCAAGCAGATGTTCGAGCAGTACAGCGCCGAGGCCGGCAAGAAGCAGTACCTGATCCCTTACTTCATCGCCGCCCACCCGGGCACCACCGACGAAGACATGATGAACCTGGCGCTGTGGCTCAAGCGCCATGGCTTCAAGGCCGACCAGGTGCAGACGTTCTACCCCAGCCCCATGGCCACGGCCACCGCGATGTACCACACCAACCTGAACCCGCTCAAGGGCATCAGCCGCGACCCTGCGCGGGCCGAGAAGGTGGACATCGTGCGCGGCGAAAAGCGCCGCCGCCTGCACAAGGCCTTTTTGCGCTGGCATGACGCCAACAACTGGCCGTTGCTGCGCGAAGCCTTGAAGAGCCTGGGCCGCGCCGACCTCATCGGCAATGGCAAACACCAACTGATCCCGACCTATCAACCGGCCGGTGCCACCGACTACACCAGCGCACGGCGCAAGAACAGCACGGCGGTGGGTGTTCGAACTTCGGCAGTGACGCAGGGGCGCATCTTGACCCAACACACCGGTTTGCCACCGCGCCCCGGCGTCAAGCGCAAGGCCAGGTAGTTCTGCGCGCGCGCTGATGGCGCGGTTCCTGTCCCCCGCAAATGCGGGGCGGGGTTTGTACGCTGAGCGGTGGCCAAACAACCTTTCAAGCGAGCCTGCGGTGTTAGCTTCTCCGCATCGACTTTGGATGGCTTGGAGACACCCCATGAAGAACCCTGTTCGCCGTTTGCTCGGCACCTTGGCACTTGGCCTGGCCGCTCTGTGCGGCAGCGCAGCGCAGGCTGGTCCCTATTCCAGCATGTATGTATTTGGTGACAGCTTGTCGGACACTGGCAACCTGGCTTCCGTGCAACCTGGCGGTGCATTCCCTGCACCCTACAACCCAGGGCGTGTGTCCGACGGCCTCATCTGGATCGACCACCTGGCGGCCGGGTTGGGCCTGGCCAATGGCGCCGTTGCATCCAATTTGGGCGGTAACAACTACGCTTGGGCTGGCGCCCGCACGGGTACTTCTCTGACCCCGCCGGGCGTTTTGGCGCAGATCGCAGGCATCTACTTGCCAGCCGTCGGCGGTGCCAGTGATCCCAATGGGCTGTACGTGGTGGTCGGCGGTGGCAACGACATGCGCGACGCTCGTGACGCATTTGGCGGCACATCGGCTGCGGACAACCTGGGCCGCCAAAACGCCGCTCAAGCGGCCATCAACAATTTGTTCACCAGTCTGGGGGCGTTGGCACAGTCTGGCGCGAAGCATGTGCTGCTGGCCAACCTTCCCGACTTGGGCTTCACGCCAGAGGCTGTTTTTGCCGGCAAGTCAGCTCAGTCCACCGATGCATCGAACAGATTCAACGCGCTGATTGCTGGTTTGGAGACGGCAGCTGAAGCCGCTTTTGGGCTGGACATCGACGTGCTCGATCTGCGCGGAATCGGACTGGCGGTGCTGGCCGATGCGACCACCAACGCCGGCGGTGTCTACGGAATCACCAATGCTTCCTTGCCTTGTTTCCTTCAAGGTGCGCCGTCTTGCAGCGTCTCGGCGTTTTCTGACAGCCTGCACCCAACCGCACGTCTGCACGCTATCTTTGGGCAAGCTGCTCTGAACCTGGTTCCAGAACCTGCATCCGCTGTGCTGGTGCTGGTTGCTTTGGGCGGATTGGTGGCACAGCGCCGCCGCGTTGCCATGGCCTGAAGCCATCGGCTCCTGCGGAGCCAGGCTTCCAGTCCTCCAGGGCAAACTGCCCTTCAAACACCCAGCCGAGCCAGCACGCCCACCAGGGTGTCCAGCTCGGCTTGCGTGTTATAGGCCTGCACCGAGACCCGCACGAAGGTGTGCGTTCCGTGCTGGGTCACCGGCACCTCGATGCGGTGCTGCTCAAAGAGCGTTCTTCGCAGCCCATCGGCGTCGCGGGTCCGCACCGGAATCGGCACCATCTGCCCATAGGCCGCGTCGGGCGCCACCGCCTGCAGGCCGTTGCGCGCCAGCACCGTGTGCAAGGTGCGCAGCGCCAGGTCGTGACAGCGCTGGCGTTGGGCCGGCCAGTCATGCTGGGCCTGAAATTCAATGGCGGCCGGCACCGTGAGGTAGGCCGCCAGGTCACGCGTGCCTTGCCACTGCAGCCGCCGCTCCAAGGTGCTGCGGCCGGTGTAGGCGTCAAAACCCGTGTGACCGCCCGTGCTCTGGCCCAAGCTCTGCGCTACGTAGCCCCAGCTGACCACGGTGGATTGGATCTGCTCGTGCAGTTCCGGCCGCACGTGCAGGAAAGCAGCCCCTTTGGGCGCACACATCCACTTGTGGCAGTTGCCGGTGTAGAAGTCTGCGCCCACGGCTTGCAGGTCCAACGGCACCTGCCCTGGCGCATGGGCTCCGTCAATCAGCGTGGCGATGCCAGCTTCGCGGGCCAGCGCGCACAGTTCGGCCACCGGAAAAATCAGGGCGGTGGTTGATGTGATGTGGCTGGCAAAGATCAGCTTGGTTCGAGGGCTTGCCTCTGCCATCACCTGCTGCGCAAAGCTGGCCGGGTCAAAGGGCAGCGCGATGGCCACGCGGCGGTAGGTGGCGCCGGCTTGTTGGCAGGCCTGCTGCCAGGTGGCGTCGCAGGCACCGTATTCGTGGTCGGTGGTCAGCACCTCGTCGCCTGGCTGCAGGCCCCAAGACTTGGCCACGACGTTGACGCCCGTGGTGGCGTTGGGCAAGAACACCAGATCGGCTGCGGGCGCACCCAAGTCATCGCCCAAAGTTTGGCGGGCCTGGCCCAACAAGCTGCCAGAGCGGCGACCCAGGAACTCCACCGGGTTGCGCTCCATGTCCAGCTGCCATTGCTGGTAGCGCGCAAAGACGTCGCGGGGACAGGCGCCGAAAGAGCCGTGGTTCAGGAAGATGGTGTCCGGGTCGAGCAAAAAGGCGTCACGCATGGTGGGCGCCATCTTCGCACCGGCTTGGCCGGGCTCCTAGACCTGATCCAGCACCGATTGAAGCTGATGGGCCCAGTCGCCCACCTCGTCTTCCCCAATGCCCAGGCAGTCTCGTGCTCCGGTGGCTTGCTGCGCCCAGCCGCGCTCGGGCGGCTGACCCTCGCGTTCCAGCACGATGCCTTCGGTCAGGACGGCCAAGGCCACCAGAGCCTGGACTTCGGCGTCTGGCCCCGGGCCGCTCAGCACGGTCTGGTCATGGTGCAAGCGAATGGCCGCGATGACCACCGGCGACAACTGCCAGACCCTGGCCACCAAAGCGCCCACCACCGCATGGTCGGTGCGGTGGTTGTGGTTTTCGGTGTCGACGCCGCTGCGGTCTTTGCGCGACTGGGCTTCCACCAAGGTGGCGCTGTAGCCAGGCATGCGTTGCAACAAGACCGGGATGCCAACGTGGCAGAACAGACCAAAAAGCTGCGCCAACCCGGGCGAAACGCCAGGCAGCTTGCCGGCCAGGTGGTGCATGGCCGCAGCCCGCAGCGCGGAGCGCTCCCAGAAGCGCTGCAGGCGAGGGTGATCGGCTCGAACCGCCTGCTGCAGCAGCGTTTGCGTCAGCAGGTGAACGGTGACGTCCAGACCCAGGCGGTTCATGGCCTGGCCCGCGCTCATGACCGGCTGGTCGGCGCTGTGGCGGGCGCTGTTGGCGTTGCGCAGCAAGGTGGCGCACATGGCCACGTCGCTGCTGGCGATGCGGGCCACCGCTTGCAGGTCAGGCTCGGCCGGGGCCAGCGCGGCTTGCAGGCGCACCAAGAGCGCTGGGCAAGGCGGAATGCTGATCAGCCGCAGCGGCCCGGTGGTGCGCTGGCGGTCCAGGTCGTTGACGATGGTTTGCGCCAGCGCCGACACGGGTCGATCCGCAGCGCCAGTAGACGCCGCGGGTGCACCAGAAGGTGCGGCGAGAGGCTGAGCGCGGGCGGTTTGTGCAGTCACAGGTGGGCGGCTGGCGGGATGATCAGTTGTATCGGCACGCCGCGCGCCAGGTTGAGCGCGATCTTCAGCACCCCAAGGCGCTGCGCCAGGGCAACGGGCGCGTCATGGACAATCCGGGCCATGGCTGCTGCAAACCTTCTCGCCCTGATCGACGACATCGCCACCATCCTGGACGATGTCGCCATCCTCAGCAAAGTGGCGGCCAAAAAAACGGCGGGCGTGCTGGGCGACGACTTGGCGCTCAATGCCCAGCAGGTGGCTGGTGTGTCGGCCGACCGCGAACTGCCGGTGGTCTGGGCAGTGGCCAAAGGCTCGTTGGTCAACAAGGCCATCCTGGTACCGGCCGCGCTGCTGATCAGTGTGTTCGCGCCCTGGTTGGTGACGCCCTTGCTGATGGCGGGCGGCGCTTTCCTGTGCTTCGAAGGCTTTGAAAAACTGGCCCACCGGGCGTTGCATTCGAAGACCGAGGACAAGACCCACCGCGCGCAATTGACCCAAGCCCTGACCGACCCGGCGGTGGACCTGGTGGCGCTGGAAAAAGACAAGATCAAGGGCGCCATCCGCACCGACTTCATCTTGTCGGCCGAAATCATCGCCATCACCTTGGGCACCGTGGCGCAGGCAAGCCTGGCCACCCAGGTGGCCGTGCTGGCGGGCATGGCGGTGCTGATGACCGTGGGTGTCTATGGCTTTGTGGCCGGCATCGTCAAGCTCGACGACCTGGGGCTCTGGCTGAATCAGCAGACCGGCGCGGCGGCCCGGGCGCTGGGGCGCGGCATCTTGCGTCTGGCACCCTGGCTGATGAAGGCGCTGTCGGTGGCGGGCACGGCCGCGATGTTCCTGGTTGGCGGCGGCATCCTGGTGCACGGCGTGCCCACGCTGGCCCACGCCATCGAACAGGCGGTTGCGGGTTTTGGTGGCGTGGCGCAGTGGTTGTTGCCCACCTTGGCCGACGGCTTGCTTGGCATGGCGGCCGGTGCGGTGGTGTTGGCCGCGGTGACGCTGTTCAAGAAGCTGCGCTCAAAAGCCTGACAGCACAGATGCCCGGTGCCCGTCTGCCGGGCCTGCGTCCTGGTTCTTCACGGCGTCCTGAGGCAGCCGTGCTTTCGTTCAACTCAGCGCATCAGGGGTTGATCGCCAGCAAGTCCACTTCAAAGCGAAGCACGGCACCGGGTGGAATCTCGCCGCCACCTGCGCCTTTGTCACCGTAGGCGATGGCAGCCGGACAGGTCAGCCGGGCCTTGCCGCCCACCTTCATGCGTTGCAGTCCTTCGGTCCAGCACTTGATGACGCGGTTCAGCGGAAAGCTGGCCGGCTGGTTGCGCTTGAAGGAACTGTCGAACTCGCGGCCATCGGGAAAGGTGCCGCGGTAGTGCACCTTCACGGTGTCGGTGGCGGCGGGTGACGCGCCGGTGCCTTCTTTGACGGTTCGGTAGACCAGGCCCGAAGGGGTGACGACCGCGCCAGGCTCGGCAGCGGCTGCGGCCAAGGGGTCGGTCTGCGCCAGTGCGGGCAGAGTCAGCGCGCTGAACAGCAAAGCAAGCAAGGTGGAGCGGACAGGGTTCATGGCAACGGTGCAGGGTTGAAGTTGAAGGGGGTGCCGAGCCGCCAGGCCAAACACCGGCGCTGACCTGGCGTTCAGGACGACCAGCTGTCCTTGAGCGTGGTGATGCGGTTGAACACCGGCAGCTCGGGACGGTGGTCTTTGCGGTCGGAGATGAAGTAGCCGTGGCGCTCAAACTGAAAGCGCTGCTCGGCCGGGCGGTTGGCCAAGCCAGGCTCCAGGTAAGCCGTGATCACCTGCTTGCTGCGCGGGTTGAGCACGTCACGAAAATCGCGTCCGCCAGCGTCGGGCTGGGCTTCGGTGAACAAGCGGTCGTACAGCACCACGGTGGAAGGCAAAGCGTCGTGCGCGCCCACCCAGGTGATGGTGCCCTTGACCTTCACCGCATCGGCCCCTGGCGTGCCGCTCTTGGTGTCGGGCACCACGCGGGCCAGCACGCGGGTCACCGCGCCAGCGGCATCGGTTTCGCAGCCGGTGCATTCCACCACCATGCCGTACTTCAAGCGCACCTTGTTGCCGGGGAAGAGTCTGAAAAAGCCCTTCGGCGGTGTCTGCGCAAAGTCGTCGCGTTCGATCCAGACCTGTTGGCTCAGGCCAAACCGGCGCAGGCCCAGCTCGGGCCGCTGCGGGTGAGCCGGTGCTTGACAAGGTTCGACGTGCGAGGCGCTGCCAAACACCTCAGCCCAGTTGCTCAGCACCAGCGGCAGCGGGTCCAGCACCGCCATCGCGCGTGGCGCCTGGTCTTCCAGGTCGGCGCGCAAGCATTGCTCGAGCACGGCGTAGTCGAGCCAGATGTTGCTTTTGCTGGCGCCCGTGCCGTCGGCCATGGCACGCACGCTGGCGGCGGTGTAGCCGCGCCGGCGCATGCCAAACAGGGTGGGCAAACGCGGGTCGTCCCAGCCGTTGACGATGCCTTCATCGACCAGCGCGCGCAGCTTGCGCTTGCTGGTCACCACATAGCTCAGGTTCAGGCGACCGAACTCATACTGGCGTGGCAAGGGGCGCACCAGCAGGCCCATGTCGGCCAGCTTTTCCAGCAGCCAGTCGTACCACGGGCGCTGGTCTTCGAACTCCAGCGTGCAGATGCTGTGGGTGATGTTCTCCAGCGCGTCTTCGATCGGGTGCGCATAGGCGTACATCGGGTAGATGCACCAGGTGTCGCCGGTGTTGTGGTGGGTGGCGCGCTTGATGCGGTACAGCGTGGGGTCGCGCAGGTTGATGTTGGGTGACGCCATGTCGATCTTGGCGCGCAACACCGCCGCGCCGTCGGGCAGTTCGCCGTTTTTCATCTGGCCAAAGCGGGCCAGGTTGTGTGCCACCGAACGGCCGCGGTAGGGGCTGTCGGTGCCGGGTGTGGTGAAGTCGCCGCGGGTGGCGCGCATCTCGTCGGCACTCTGTTCGTCGACATAGGCCAGGCCTGCGCCGATCAGGGCCACCGCTGCGCGGTGCATGAAGTCGAAATAGTCGCTGGCGAAATACAGATGGCTGGTACCGCCCACGTTCCAGTCAAAGCCCAGCCAGGTCACGGCTTCCTTGATGGCGTCGACGTATTCCTGTTCTTCCTTTTCCGGGTTGGTGTCGTCAAAACGCAGGTGGCAAACGCCGCCGTAACTTTGGGCCAGGCCGAAATTCAGGCAGATGCTCTTGGCATGGCCGACGTGCAGATAGCCATTGGGCTCGGGCGGGAAGCGGGTGCGGATCTTGGCGGGGTCTGGCGCGCCAGCCTGGTGGTGTGCGCCGTCGCCGGGGGTACCACCAAAGCGCCGTTGGCTCCAGGTGCCGGCCGCCAGGTCACGTTCGATGATGCCGCGCAAAAAATTGGCAACGACGGGAGGGGCGGGCTTGGAGGGGTGGTCGGTGGCCATGGCGCGCCGTTGCAGGGGAAGACCAGATTCTATCGAGCGTGGGCCGCAGCCCCGCGGCTACTGCGACACGGGCGCGGGCTTGACGGCGGCCATGCGGTCGAACCAGCGCAGCGACGGCAACGCCACCAGCACCGCCAGCGCGGTGCCAGCCACCACGTCCAGCACCACATGCTGTTTGGTGGCCAGCGTCGACCAGACGATCAGGACCGCCCAAAGGGCATTCAGCGCCCGTGTCCAATGGGGCGCAGCCACGGTGTTCAAAAGCCGATGCAACCAGATGGCGGAGAACACCGCGGTGGCCACGTGCAACGAAGGGCAGGCGTTGCCGGCGGCGTCCACCCCTTGCAGCAGCGCGAAGCCGCTGTGCAGTGCGATGTCGGTCGGCACCAGGGTTGGCGGGATGGCGGTGGGCACCAGATAGAAGCAGGTCAAGCCCAGCAGACACAGCAGGCCGATCCAGAAGCCGTAGACCACCAATTGCCGCAGGTTTTGCAGCATGCCGGCGGGCAGCCCGACGTAGACCCAAAGCGACACATACGCAGGCAGCGACAGCGCTTGAAAACCGACCCAGTGGTCCAGGGCCACCAACGGCATTTCGAACACCGGTCGTGCCGGGTGCCGCAGCAGGTAAAAATAGGCCACGAAAAACAGCCACATGAAACCGGTGATGCCCAAGGTCTTCAGCACAAACTGATGGCGGATGCGCTGCCAGCAGGCGCCAGACCAGTGCAATGGCGCTGGAGGTCGATCTGCGGTCACGAAGGTCGGGGTCTGACTCAAGGGCACGCTGAAGGCGCACGAACAGGCGCAGAAAAAAGATCAAATGAGGTTACCACCTGGATGTGTAACTCCCGGTGAAAGCCTGCTGCCTGTGGCTCAAGAACGAGCCTCAAAAACGAGCCTCAAATCGGGCCTTGGAACGCACCTCGAAAGACGCTTCAACCACGGTCGGCGAAACCGTGTGCGGCGCTGCTGCGGTCCGGCCGCCGCCTTGGCGTCACGGCAGCGCTGCGGGCGGCTTGTAGGGATTGGCCATAATCGCGCACCGTTCTGCCAGCGGCCAGGCGCGGCCATTCAGGCCTGCGCCCACCCCGCGACCCATTCGACCGCGCGGACCCGCACCCGCTGCATCCCCAACGTCTTTGATCCCTGCACCTGTCATGTTGAACGGCCACCTGCAACACCGCGCCTGCTGGTTTGTGTCCAGCTCGCGGCGGGAAGCGCCCCCGTGACCGACGGGCGCGCACCAGGCTGCGCCAACCTGCCCCTGCGGTTGGTTCGCCTGGGTGTCGACGAATGGCGCGGTTTGGCGCACACCCCCGTGCTGGGCGGCTGGGGCTACGGCATGGCAGACGAGGCAGCCGGCTTGATCGCCCTGCCTGTTCCTTTGCTGACCGGCAGTGCCGCGCGTTGCGACGTCTGGCTCACGCCGCGGTCGGTGCGCAGCGGGCAAACCGGGTGTGTCCGCTGGCGCACCGATGGTCATTGGCTGCAGGGCGCGGCCGACGTGATGACCGGGTCGCTGGACTTGCAGCCGCTGGCCCAGCGCGTTTACCAGGACTTGTTTGAGACGCTGAAAGAGACCGGTTTTGCGCACCTGCACCGCCTGTGGAACTACCTGCCCCGGATCAACGTCAGCACGCTGGGCATGGAACGCTACCGCCAGTTCAACGCCGGCCGTCAACAGGCCTTCCTGGACCATGGACACGACGCCTTCGACGGTTCGCCTGCCGCTTGCGCGCTCGGCGTGGACGGTGAGCACCTGAGCCTGCGCTTCCTGGCCGCGCATGCGCCATCCCGGCCGGTCGACAACCCGCGCCAGGTGCCGGCCTACCGCTACCCGTCCCATTACGGGCCACGGCCGCCCACCTTTTCGCGCGCGGCCTTGACGGACCTGGGCGATGGTCAGGTGGGCCTCTGGATCTCGGGCACCGCCAGCATCGTCGGCCACACCAGCGTGCACCCTGGCGATGTGGTGGCCCAGACCCGCGAAACACTGAACAACCTGGTGGCGGTGCTGCGTTCGGCCGAAACGGCCTGCAGCGCCCGCTTTGCGCTCGCGGACCTGGTCCCCTGTGTCTACATTCGGCAGGCCGCGCACCTGCCGCTGGTGCAGGCCGAGTTGGACAGCGCCTGGGGCGCAGCGTCCCAGGCCGCCCGCCAGGCGGTCTACGTGAAAGCCGATGTCTGTCGGGCCGAATTGCTGGTTGAAGTTGAAGCGCACATCGTTACCCCTGGGAGCTTGAATTGATGTCGAAACACTGGTCCCTGCTGCTGCTGAGCCTGATGGTTGGCAGTGCCCATGCCGATCAGCCCTTGTGGGAACTGGGCTTGGGCGTGGGCGGACTGCGGCTGCCGCACTACCGTGGCAGCGACCAGGCCCACAGCCTGCTGTTGCCGGTGCCCTATGGCGTTTACCGCGGCAAGATCTTTCGCGCCACCCGCGAAGGAGCGCGCGCCGTCTTGTTCGACGGTGACCGCTTTGATTTCGACGTCAGTTCGGCGGTCACCGCACCCACCCGCAGCGCCGACAACCGGGCCCGCGCCGGCATGCCCGACCTGGCGCCCACGCTGGAACTGGGCCCCAACCTCAACTTCAACCTGGCACGCAGCGCTGACTGGAAAGTAGACCTGCGCTTGCCCGCGCGCGCCGTGGTCACCGTGCAGTCACGGCCGCAGAACCTGGGCTGGACCTTCAGCCCCGTGATCAACCTGGACCTGAAATACGAAGGGTGGGACATTGGCCTGCAGGGCGGCCCCGTGTTTGGCACACGCCGCTTCAACAGCTATTTCTACGACGTGGCGCCGGCCTACGCCAATGCCATCAGGCCCACCTACGCTGCCAGCGGTGGCCAGGGTGGATGGCGGCTGACTACCGGCGCATCCAGGCGCTTTGGCGCGTTGTGGGTGGGCGCCTTTGTGCGCGCCGACAGCGTGGCCGGCGCGAGCTTCGAGGCCAGCCCGCTGGTCAAGCAGCGCGCACAGCTGGGCTTTGGCCTGGCCGTGAGCTGGGTTTTTGCCACCTCTGAACAGCGTGTCAGCGACGACCGCTGAAATCATGGCCAGCGCGCGCCCCTTCTGGTGGCCCTTGGCCTGGCTGGCACTGCAAGCGCAGTTGCTCATCCTGGGCTTGATGTCGCTGATGTGGAACCTGCCCGCGCTGCTGCTGTACCCGTTGTTGCCGCGCGCCACCGGCCGCCGCGTCGGCCGCGCCATGATCGCCTACGGCTACCGCACCTTTTGGCGCCTGGCCGCCTTCAGCCGCATGATTCTCCTGGACGCCGACGTGCTGGACACGCTGCGCGACGAGCGCGGCCTGATCGTGGTGGCCAACCACCCCAGCATGCTCGACGCGGTGATGCTGGTGTCGCGCCTGCCCAAGAGCGCCTGCATCATGAAGGCCAGCTTGCTGCGCAACCCGTTCCTGGGGCCGGGGGCGCGGCTGGCGCGCTACATCCACAACGACTCCACCTACGGCATGGCGCAGTGCGCGGTGCGTGACCTGCAAGACGGTGGGCAACTGGTCCTGTTCCCCGAAGGAACCCGCACCACACAAACACCGCACAACCCTTTGCAGGCCACCTTTGCCATCATCGCCAAGCGGGCCCAGGTGCCGGTTCAGGTGGTTTTCATCGACACCGTTTCGCCGTACCTCGGCAAAGGCTGGCCCTTGTGGCGTCTGCCCCCGCTGCCGATCCGTTTCAGCGTGCGCCTGGGGCCACGTTTTGCGCCGACGCAGGACCACCATGCACTGCTGGCCGACGTGCGGGCCAGCTTTGCGCAGGGGCTGCACCGTGGCGCCGCAGGCCCCGGGTGAACACTGCGACCCCGCCGATGTCATCCGTGTCACCTTCTTCGACCCACCTGGTGCTGATCCCCAGCTTCAACACCGGTGCCACGGTGTACGCCACGGTGCGCGCCGCGCGTGTCTTCTGGAACCCGGTCTGGGTGGTGGTCGACGGCAGCACCGACGGCACCGCACAGGGCCTGCAGGACATGGCCGTGCACGACCCGGGCCTGCAGGTCTGCGTGTTGCCGCACAACCAGGGCAAGGGTGCGGCGGTGCTGGACGGCCTGCAGCGCGCCCAGGCGCAGGGCTTCACCCATGCGCTGACAATGGACTCCGACGGTCAGCACCCGCCCGAGCTGATTCCAGCCTTCATGCAGGCGTCGATGGCCCGGCCCGACACCATGGTGCTGGGGCGCCCGGTGTTCGACGCCAGCGCGCCGCTCTTGCGCGTGCGCGGACGCAAGGTGTCCAACTGGTGGACCAACCTGGAAACGCTGGGTGCCGGCGTGGCCGATTCGCTGTACGGCTTTCGGGTCTACCCGGTGGCCGACCTGGCGGCGGTGATGCAAGGCCAGCCGTGGATGCGCCGCTTCGACTTCGACACCGAAGCGGTGGTGCGTTTGGCTTGGCGCGGCGTCAAGCCCTTGAATCTGGACGCACCGGTGAAGTACCTGACGGCCGAAGAGGGCGGTGTTTCGCACTTCCAATACGGCCGCGACAACGTGCTGCTGAGCTGGATGCACACGCGGCTGATGGTGGAATTCGTGCTGCGCCTGCCGGTTCTCATGTGGCGCCGGCTGCGGCGGCTGCCGCCCTTCCAGCCCTGATCGGTTTCAGGCCGGCTTCACGCGGGCTTCAGGCGGGCTTCAGGCCGGCTGAGCAGCCGCTTCGGCTTCGTCCTGCAGCGCCGGAAAGAGCAGACTGCCTTCGCCGCGCACCAGCCCGCCCGCAACTTCGATCGCCCGTTGCAGTGCCGCGCCGTCCATTTGCGGATGTTCGCCGACACTGCGGTCCAGGATTTCCGTGGCCAGCTGGCGCAGCTGCCGGTTGGCCGCCTGCAGCACCGCGCGAAACTGCTCGCCGCTGGCGCGGTCGTTCAGCGACCGGTTGAGCTCTGCGAACCAGGGCAGCGAGGCCTGGTCCAGCAGGATGGGGTGGTTGCGTTTGCGGCTGTGTTGGCACAACTCGCGCACAAAGTTCTGCATCGCCACGTTGAGCTGCTGCATGCTGCCCAGCTCCTCGCGCAGGTGCTGCAGCGCCACCAGGTCGGTCATGCCGCCCTGGTAGTAAAGGCGGGCCAGCACACCCCAGTAGTAGGTGTAGTCCCAGAACACCTTCAGCGGCAGCACTTCGGGGTCGCCGAAGATGCCGTACTGGTCCACGTAGAGGGCCAGCGTGTTGTCGTAGAAGGAGCGAAAGATCTGCTCGTAGATCTGGGTTCGGGCGGCAATCGACTTGCCCGCGTGGTCACGCACCACCAGGTCGGTGATGTAGGTGTTGCCGATGGCGATGAAGTCGCTGCCGGGTGAATAGAAAGGGTCGAGGAAACGGCCCGACTCACCGGCCATAGCCCAGCGCCGGTCGGAAAAAACCTGCTCGCAGTCGTAGGAAAACCGCTTGAAGAAGGCAAAGTCCTGCAGCTGGTCACGCTTGCCATCGAGCTCGGTGAACAGGCGCGGCTGAAACTCCTGCAGCCAGTCCATCGCCCGCTCAAAGGTGTTCATGCGGTCCAGCGCATGCCAGCGCGGGTCGGCCACGATGCCTATCGAATGCGATCCTGAAGACAAGGGAATCAGCCACACCCAATAACCGGCGCCGACCAGGTGGTTGGTCGACAGCCAACGGGTCGGCGTGGCGCAGCGGCTGCGCCAGGCCGGGTCTTCGGACCACTCGTCAGGTTTGATGTGGCCCTTGACGCGGAACCACACCGCGTGGGCGGCGTGCGCGTTGTCGCGCGCCAGGCCCAGCTTTTTCTTGATCAGGCCGGCGCGGCCACAAGCGTCGATGACCCAGCGGGCTTGCGCGGTTTGCGGCGGCAACGCGCCGACTTGCCAGGTTACGGTGTGGGGTGCGTTGGCGGGTGTTTCGTCGGCCAGTGTGAGTTCGCGGATCAGCGCGTTGTCGGTGAAACTGATGCCGCGGCGTTGCACCTCCTGGCCCAGGAAGTTTTCGAAGATGCCGCGGTCGATCTGCCAGCTGCCCACCGGCAGCGGGCGGCTGGCGCCCAGCTCTGTGACGCCTTCGATGTCGCTGCGGCCTTCGCTGAAAAAGAAACGAAAGCCGAACTTCTTCAGCTGTGCGGTGTCCAGGTGCTCTTTCAACCCCAGCACGTTGGCAAAGTAGTGCGCGCCAATTTCCACCGTGGACTCGCCCACCTTGTGGCAGGCCTCGGGTACCGGGTGGCTGCGGCGCTCCAGCACCAGCACCTTCAGTTCAGGCAGGGCCAAGCGCAACTGCAGCGCCAGCGTCAGGCCGGCAAGGCCACCGCCCATGATGATGACGTCGTGTGTGGAAGGGGTGGAACTCATGCTGGCCTGGAAGCGGGGTCGGGATTGGGCCGAATCATGCCGCAGATGGCTAAGCCCTGATCGGGCTCAGGCTCTGCAGTTCCAGCTGCAATGCCACGGTGGCGGACAGCGGCCAGGCCAGCGTGGCGGCCTGTTCCAGCGCCAAAGCTTCCATCAGTGGCAGCGCAGCGGCACTGGCGTTGGCCGACAGCGCCCTGGCAACGGCACTGTGTGCAGCGGGTGCGGGCACGGCTTGTTCCAACAGGCGCCAGTCGACAGCCCAGCTCGACCGGGGCCCTGCGGTGGCCGACAGCACCCAAGCCATGGCCAGCAACCCGCGGCTGCTGTTGACCGACACCAACGCGCCGCAGGCCTCGGTGTCGTACAGCACCAGCAGCACCGGCTGCCCGCGGGTCAAACATTGGCTGGCGGCTTCAACCCAGGCGCTGGCAAAGGTGGTCACGCCACCCGACAAGGCCGTGCTGGGCGCGCGGCTGGCGGTGCCGATGGCCCAGTAGCCCGAAGCGGCGTTGTGCACCGAATGGTGAAAGCGCGTCGGCGACAGCAGCAAGGGGTTGCTGGCCAGGGTGCGGCACAGCGCGTCGGTGATGGCCAGGTCGCCGTGCGTGGAGGCAAACACGCTGGCCAGCGTGGCCCGGTCGTGACCTGAGGCTGCGCTGGCCTGGTCGGCCACTTCCAAGGCCAGCAAGACGGTGTCGGGCGCGCGGCGGCGCTCGTTGGGCGCCAGCAAGGCCGGCACGGGGCGCGCCAAAGCGGAAGGCGGCGTTTCCGACGCAGCACGCTCACCGCGCAGCGCCGTGCGCGCCTGCGACCAACCAGGGCAGCCGGGCGACCACAGCGCCATGCCGTCGAGGTAAACGGTGTGCTTCATGCGGTGCCCCGGCCGAACAGCAGCACGGCGTTGTTGCCGCCAAAACCAAAGGCGTGGCAGGCGGCCACGCGGGTCGGCCGCTTGCTTGGCAACAGCTGCAGCTGCTGCGCAAAGGCGGGGCCCAGTGCGGGGTCAGCCGCTGTGGTGTGGACCGTGCCGGCGCGCAGGCCGTGGCGCAGCGCCAAACCGCAGGCCAGCGCGGCCACGATGCCCGCCGCGCCCATGGTGTGCCCGGTGCAGGCTTTGGTGGCGCTGGCGTGAACGTCGGCGCGGTAGCGGCGGGCGACCAACGCGGCCTCGACGGCGTCGTTCTGTGGCGTGGCCGTGCCGTGCAGGCTGACCAGGTCGATGTCCTGGGCCTGCAGCGCGGCTTGCGCCAGCGCCGCGTCCAGCGCATGCTCCGCACCCAGGCCCTGCGGGTGGGGGCTGGACATGTGGTGGGCGTCGTTGGCTTCGCCGCAGCCCAGCAACTGGAAGTCGCCCTGGCCACGTTCCAGCAGCGCAAAGCCCGCCGCCTCGCCAATGCTGATGCCCTGGCGGTTGGCCGCAAACGGGCGGCAGGGCTCGGCCGACACCAGGCCCAGCGCGGCAAAGCCGAACAGCACGCTGTCGCACAAAGCGTCCACACCCGCCACCACCACCGCATCGACCAGGTCCAGTTGCAGCCAGCGCTGGGCCTGGGCAAAGGCCTTGGCGCTGGACGAACACGCGGTGGAAACGGTGAGACACGGCCCCTGCACGCCGGTGGCCTGCTGCACGAAGTGAG
>JANMHH010000040.1:0-10975 GCA_031375065.1 Rubrivivax sp.
GCTGGGCATTTCGGTGGTCCGACCGCGCGTCACCGAGACCACCGCCTTGGGCGCGGCCTACCTGGCCGGCCTGGCCACGGGCGTTTACGGCAGCTTGGACGAGTTGTCCCGCCAGTGGCAGGAAGAGCGCCGCTTCGAGCCTGCCATCACGCGCGAACGCGCCGCCGAACTCACCCAGGGCTGGGACCGGGCGGTGCGCCAGACCTTGACGGTCTGAAGCGCTGCGACCCGGGTCCTTTGCAGGCTTTACTTGACCGCGAAGTCCGACAGCTGCTTGCCCGACGTCAACGCGTCACGCAGCCAGGTGGGGCGCTTGCCGATGCCGCCCCAGGTGCCGCCCAAACCGTTGGCGTACTTCACCACGGCGGGTGCCTTGGCAGCGGCGTTCTTGCGCTTCTTGCGCTTGGCCGGGAAAACCGATTTGGCATCGGTGCCCTTGTTCTTCAGGGCCAGCCCCAGGTCGGCCGCGCTCAGGTTGTAAAAACTGATGGCTTCCCGAATGCGGGCAATGACGCCGTCGATTTCGCCGCGGCGAAGCTTTTCAGCTTCTTGTTTCAGAGCTTCAATTTGTTTGACAACTTGGGCGTAGGTTTTGGTCATGGTCTTCAGTTGATTGTGTTTAACCCAACTGGGCGAATTGCTAAGTGATGAACGCCCTGTCAGGGTTAGGAACATAACACGGCTTGAGGGTGAGCTCGTTTACCAAGCGTAATTCCGAATGCATCGCCGTCCGATGTCGCTGGCCTGCTTTGCAGATGTCTTTCAAAATGTGGACAGCGTACTTTGCGGATCCGGGGGGCGTTTGGAGTCCATCGGCCTTTAATGCTTTAGCGCTGAAGGGTGGCGGTTGTGCCTCGCCAAGCCAAGGGGTCTACGCCATAAAGGCCTCGAATCTGGGCGTAAAGCGATGGATGTTGCAGCGCCAACTCCAGGGGTTTCTCAAAATACAACTCGGTGAGCACCGCGAAGAACTCTGCCGGGTTGGTGGCCGCATAAGGCTCGATCAGACCCGGTTTGTTGCGGGTCAAATGCATTTGCAAGGCCTGGAATTCGGCCGCCATCACCTGCGCCCAAACCGCGCGCCGTTGTGCGCCGGGTAACCACGGTGCCCCGTTGGCAAACCCATGGGCTTGGTCCAGTTGGTGCGCAAACTCATGCAGCACCACGTTTTGGCCGTCGCCCGGGTTGGCGGCGCCTTGCAACACGTCTTCCCACGACAGGATGACCTGCCCTTGCTGCCAGGACTCGCCCACCAGGGCATGGCGCTCCTCGCGCACCAAGCCCGCGGCGTCGGCGCTGTGGCGCGGCACCGCAAAGGCGCCGGGGTAGATTAGGACCTGGCGCAGGTTGTCGAAATGGCCCGCACCGGGGCGCAGCACCAAGAGGGCTGCCTGCACACACACCAGCACCCGCATTTCATCGGTCACTTGCAGCCCCGCGCAACCGATGAAGGGTGTTTCAGCCATCAACACCTGGGCCTGCTTCTTCAGGCGTATTTGAACGTCGGCCGGCAGCAGGGCAAAGGCGGGCATGCGCCGGCGCAGGGTTTCGCGCCAATGCGGCGCAAAGGGTTGGCGGCGAATGCGCGCCCTTCGCAAGCCGCGCCAAGCCCCGGGTGCCCACAGCCAGGCCGCCACGCTCAAGACGATCAGGCACAACACCAAGAGGGCGGTGGCGCCCAAGTGGGCATCAGGTGGAATCAGCACCCCGCTCATCTGGGCCCGCGCGCTGCTGTTTCAAGGCGCCAACCGGGTCCGCGGGAGCGCGCCCCCTCAGTTGCGGGGCGGGTTGCGGGGCAGGACGTGGGGCAGGTCACGGGGCTCGCAGCGGACTTCGGTCTTGACCGAATTGGCGATGTAGCAGGCGTCGTGGGCTTGGTGGTGCAGGGCCTGCACCTGGTCCGAGGTGGGCAATTTGGACCCGACAAAAACCACCCGGGGGCGCAGCGTGACCAGCGTCATCGCCATGCGGCGCTGTGCATCGCGCGCCATCACCCCGTCGGCCGTGTCGTCGTAATGATCGGCACAAAAGCCCTGCAAGGCGGCCAGGTTCAAAAACCACAGCATGTGGCAACTGGCCAGGGACGCGACGAAGGCCTCTTCGGGGTCGACCGCGCTGGCGTCGCTGAACGGCAAGGGCACCACCAGCGGTGAAGACGACCCCGCCACCTCGGCGCCGCCGTCAAAGCGCAGCAGGTGGCGGCGGCTGTAGCGGTTGTCGGTGAAGGGCTCGCTGGGCTGGCGTTGCCAGAGCACTTGGGCTTGGTAGGTGTGCATGGAAGTTGACCGGGTGGTGAGCCCGTTGGCGTGCGAAGATCTTTCGATGATCACACTGCACTACTTCCCCAGCAACGCCAGCTTGGCGCCCCACGTGGTGCTGCACGAACTGGGCGTGCCGTTCGAGTTGAGCCTGGTCGACCGCACCGTGCAGGCGCACAAGTCGGCCGACTACCTCAAGCTCAACCCCAACGGCCTGATTCCGGTGCTGGTGGACGGCAGCCTGGTGCTCTACGAAACAGCTGCCATCTGCCTGCACCTGGCCGACACCCACCCCGCAGCTCAACTCGCGCCGCCACTGGGCACATCGGAGCGCGCCCATTTTTACAAGTGGCTGATGTGGCTGACCAACACGGTGCAAGCCAACCTGATCCATTACTTTTACGGCGACCGCCTGGTCGACCCCGGCAACGCCGAAGGCGCGGCACAGGTCAAGGCCCATGCCCAGGCCAAGGTGGTGCAGTGCCTGCAGCAGCTGGACGAACACCTGGCCAGCCATGGCGGCCCTTGGATGATGGGCGCCCAGTACACCGTGCTGGACCCCTACACCTGGATGCTGTGCCGCTGGACGCGGGGCTTTTCATCCCAGCCGGCGCGCAGCTTCCCGCACATCGCAGCCTTTCTGCAGCGCATGCTGGAGCGCCCCGCGCTGCAGCGCGCCCTGGCGACTGAAAAGCTGCCGCCACCGGTCTACTGAAAAGAGGCGGCCGGCACAGCGCGGAAAGCGGTTGCACCTAAACTGCCCAACGATGGCATCTCAGGCACCTTCTCCGCACCGTCCGGCTGCGGCGTCCGTCGACCGAGAAGCCCGCTGGACCCTGCGGTTGTTGGGTCGGGTTGAGGCCAGCGACGGCGACCGGGTGGTGGAGCGATTTCCCAGCCGGGCGGCGACGGCCCTGTTGGCCCGGCTGGCGCTGGCCCCCGAACGTGCCCATGCACGCGAAGAGCTGGTCGAGTTGCTGTGGCCCGGCGTGGCGCCCGACGTCGGCCGCAACCGCCTGCGCCAAACGCTGTCGACGCTGAAAAGTCTGCTTGAACCTGCAGGTCAACCGGGGCTGCGCGTCATCGAAGCCGACCGCATTCATGTGCGGGTGGTGCCGGGCGCCCTGGCCTGCGACGCGCGCCTGTTTGAGTCCTGGATGCGCCAAGGCCGCACGTCTGAAGCCTTGGCCCTCTACGGTGGCGAGCTGCTGCCCGGCCACTACACCGAATGGATCGACCTGGAGCGCAACCGGCTTGCTGCGTTGCACGCCGACGGTCTGGCTCGACAAGGTGCTGCCGACCCATCTGCACAGCAGCTGAGCACCGATCCGGCCGCGCATCAGCCCCCACCGCCACCCGCCCACGCAGCTGCGCCCGCAGTGGTCAGTTCGCAGCAACGGCCGCCAGCCGAAGTGACAGCTTCGCGCTTGCCCAGCTACCTGACCCGCTTGTTTGGTGCCGAGTTGCCCGCCGCCCGTTTGCAAGGTCAAGTGCTGGCGCACCGGCTGCTCACCCTGGTCGGGCCGGGTGGAGCGGGCAAGACCCGGCTGGCCGTGGAAGTTGCGACCGTGCTGCGCGACCGCCCAGGTTGGGCACCACCAGCCGATGCGGCACTGGCCAGCGGTTTTGACAAGGTGTGTTTTGTCTCTCTGGTGAGCAGCCTGACGGTTGCGCAGTTTGTTGAAGCGGTGGCCCGAGCGCTGCGCCTGCCCAGCGCTGACGACGTGACCGGCCTGACACCGGCCCTCAGCGGCTTGCGCACCCTGCTGGTCTTGGACAACTTTGAACAGCTGGTCGATGTGGCGTCCACCCATGTGGCACAACTGCTGGACGCCGTGCCCACCTTGCATGTGCTGGCCACCTCGCGGCGCCGGCTGGGGCTGGACGGCGAGGTGCTGTGCATGGCCGAGTCCCTGAGCCTGGCCGAAGCAGATGCATCCCTGACCGAAGCCGCAGCCAACCCGGCCGTGGCGCTGTTTGTTGACCGAGCCCGGGCAACGCTCAGCAGCTTCCACCTGACCGAGCGCAACCGCCCGGCCGTGATCGGCATCACGCGGCTCTTGCACGGCCTGCCGCTGGCCATCGAACTGGCGGCTTCACGGGCCCGCAGCTTTTCGCCGGCCGAGCTTTTGCAACTGCTGCAAACCGGCAACGGGCCCACCCGCTTGGCTCTGCTGGAGCGCAGCAGCACCCGCAGCGCGCACGACCCTCGCCACGCGTCGATGAGCGGCGTCGTGGCCTGGAGCTGGGGGCTGTTGGACGCCGAGGCCCGCCGGGTGGTCTTGGCGCTGAAGGCGTTTTCCACCCATGCTGGCGCTGCCGCCGTGGCGGCCGTGGCCGACTTGCCGGTGGCGCGCGCAGCGGCGCGGCTGGACGACCTGGTGCAGCACTCGCTGGTCCGTGTCCTGCCTGGCGAGCCAACCCGTTTTGAGCTGTATGAGCCGGTGCGCGAATTTGCCGCAACGCAAGCTGATGACGCTGCGGCTGCGCAGGTGCGCCTTCGTCATTGGCTGCTGACCTGGGTACAAGCCTTGCCCAAGCCGCTGCGGCGCAGCGACGTGCTGGCTGAACTGGCCGCGGTGCGCGCTGTGCTGGCGCAGCCCGACACGCCTGCCGGCGTTGCCCTGCAGTTGGCCGTGGCCCTGCGTGATTTCTGGGAGAGCGACAACCTGCCCGCGTCCACGCTGCACACCTTGCGGGCGGCGACCCGGCAAGTCGCGCCGCAAGACCCCTTGCTCGCGGACGCCCTTGAGTTGCTGGCCAGCCTGTTTTTTGCCGTCGGTTACGCCCCTGAAGCGCGCAGCATGGCCGACCAGGCCTTGTCGGCCGCCGGCCTGGAGCCCAGCCGTCGCGCGCGGGCGCTGGTGCGCCGGGCCTGGATCGAGGTGGCCTCGGGTCGCACCGCCGACCGTGCGCAAGCCCATCACGTGCAGATCCGCAACCAGCTTCACGAGGCGCTGGGCCTGGCGCGCACCGCCGGTGACCGGGCTGTGCAAGCCCTGGCGCTGCAGCAGCTGGGCATCATGGCCGCGCACATCCACGCCAGCCCACAGGGTGCCGATGTGCCCGCTGCCGAAGCGCTGTTCGAACAAGCCCAGGCCTTGTGGCAGGCGCTGGGTGATCAACGCCGCGCCAACGCCCGTTTGCGCAATCGGGCCCAGTGTTGGGTGCAGATGGGGCGCCTTGAAGAAGCCATGGCGGCCTATCAATGGTGCGAGCGTGCCGCCGTTGCCGAAGGGGACTGGTTGGGTCAGATCGACTGTCTGATTTCCACCTCCGAGGTGCTGGTACGCCGGCGCGACTGGCAAGCTGCGCTGGACGCCAACCGCCGCTGTCTGGCTTTGTGCTGGCAGCACTGGCACCGACACGCGCTGGCCTACGCGCTGTGGAACCCGGGGCGCGTGCTGGCGCGCCTGCACCAGCCCGAGCCGGCCATGCAGCTGATGGCCTTTGCGTCGGTGTTCTGGACCTCCACCTTCGGGCCTCTGACTCAGGATGACCATCGCCACATTCGCCGCGTGCGCGGCTTGGTGGCGCGCCAGATAGGCGTGGCGCGCACCGAACAGCAGTGGCAGCGCGGGCTGGCGCTGGATGTGGCTGGCGCGGTGAAGCTGTTGCTCGTGCGCTGAGAGGGTCCCGCGGCGGACGCCTTTTGGGCCCATGCCCCAACGCCGTACCGCAGCTTGGGTGTCTGCAGGGCGGATGTGAACAACCCCAGTGGATCGATCTAGAAGGTGCCGCTGCCGCGCAATTTTTCCAGCCGCAGCGCCAGCTGCTGGCGCATGGCAGACAGCCGGGCGCGGGCCAGCTTGGCTGCGTCTTCATCGGTGATGGACTCGAGCGCCAGGCGCGCGGCCTCGATCTGCTTCATCAACTCCACCTCGGGCGGCACCACGCCCGCGTCCTTCAGGATCTTCATGCCCATGCGCAACTCTGCGGGCGTTTCTTCGTAACCGTCGCCCAGGTTCAGCGGCTTGCCGTAGCTGGGCGCTGCGCGCAGTTCGCCGCTGGCGTGGCTTTCACGGAGCTTGCGGCCGATGTCGTCTTCCAGCAGACGCAGGCGGTTGTCGCGTTTTTGCTCTTCAGCGTTCATGCGCGGGCCTCGGTGGGTGAAGACAAACGGTCGATCCAGTGGCGCGTCAACGGGGTGATGGGCTTGGCCATCGTGCGCTCGTTGAGCAGCGCGCGGCCCAGGCTGAAGCGCCCGCCTTGGGCTGCGGCGGCGAGCAAGGTCTGGTCGATCAGGTCGCGCTGGGCGTGGCTGCCGCCCAGGCGCGCGGCCTGCGCGCGCACGGGGGCCACCAGGTCGACCGCGCCGTCGGCGTCACCGCGTTGCAGCGCCACCAGGCCGCGCATCAGTGGCAGGCCCACTTCACGCGACATCAGGTGGTTGCTGCGGCCGACGTCGGCCGGTGTCAGCGCGCTTTCGGCGCAACGGGCCAGCCAGGTTTCGGCGCGATGGATGTCGCCCGCGCCCAGCATGGCCATGACCACGTGCACGTCGTTGAAGGCGTAGTGGCCGGCAAACTCATGCGGCAGGCTCCAGCCGTTCAAGACCTGCGTGAATTGCGACGCCACGTCCTCGCCCAACAGCTGCAGCCGCCACAGCATGGACACCGCGTCGACCCGGTTCAGGGTGACCTGCAAGGCGCTGCCGCTGAGGTGGCTGTCGACCAGGCGCAACGCGCCCACGGTGTCCATGGCTTCCAGCCGAAAGAGCGTCTTGTGCCACCACAGGTGGCAGGCGAAGCCGTTGCCCTCGGCCCAGTGGGGCTGCTGCTGGCGCAGCCAGGCGGCACCGTCTTCGAAGCGGCCCTGCATTTCCATCACATGGGCCACCGCGTGGACCGCCCAGGGCACGCGGGCATCGATGGCCAATGCGCGGCGCGCGGCCTCTTCGGCTTGCGGGTACAGGTTGTTCTCTTCCAGGCCAAAGGCATAGAGCGCCAACACGCAGGGGAACAGCGGGTCGCGTTCGTCCCATTCAGGCACCGCGCGTGCGGGTCTTTGGCGCAGCCCGTGGGCGTCGCCCCGGTAAAAGTCCCACAGATGTGACCACTGCAAGGCCAGCGCGTCGCGCGGGTGGTCCACCAGCACCGAGTCCCAGATGCGGCAGGCCTGTTGCCAGCGGCCGTCCTGCACCGCTTGCACGGCTTCCATGTGGGCTTTTTCTCGCGCGGTGGCATGGCCCAGCAGGGCTTGCGCCTGCTGCAGGTGCGCTTGCGCGTCTGGCAGCAGCGAAGGCTCGGTCAGGCTGAGCAGGAAGCCGGCCTTCATCACGTGCGGCAGCATCCAGCCGGGGTCGGCCTGGCTGGCGGCGTCCAGGTCGGCCAGCGGTGTGTCAAAGAAGGACATCATGCGCCACAGCGCCTGTTCGGTCGCGTCGCGTGCGGCCGCGTGCTGGCTGCTACAGGGGTTGCCGCGAACGTCCGGGTGGGCCATGGGGTGGCAATGTAGCGCGGCGTTGTGACAGCGGGTGGCGGGGTCAGCGCGGCGGCGCGGGCCAGGGCAGCAACGGCGCCCTCAGCTGCTCGAAGGCGCGCGCCATGCGCAGCACGCCGATGTCATCGAACCGGTGGCCGCTGATTTGCAAGCCGATGGGCAAGCCCGATGCGGTGTGCGCACAAGGCACGCTGATGGCCGGCTGCTCGCTCATGTTGAACGGCAGCGTGAAGGCAATGTGCTCCATGGCCCGCAGCGGGTCGTTGGTGGGCATGGCCCATTCGGCGGCAAAGGCCGACACCGGCGCCACCGGTGAGATCACGAAGTCAAAGGCATGGCAGGCCGCCACCGCCGCGTCGCGCAGCGCCGCAAACTGGCTGTAGCCGTGGAACAGCTGGGCGCTGCTGCAGCCTTCGGCCGCCGCCACCCACTGGCGGATGAACGGCAGCACGCGTTCGCGCCGCTCGGGTGGCAGCGCCTGGATGTCCAGGTAGGAGCGATTGCGCCAGAACAAGTTGATGCCGTCGGCCATCTCGCAGGTTGAGAAGGCGGGCATGAGGTCGACGATGGCGCCGGCAGCTTCGAAGCGGCCGGCCGCATCTTGCACGGCGGCGCGGATGTCGTCGTCCACCGGCAGGCCCCAGCCGGCGTCCAGCAACAGGCCGATGCGTTTGCCCGTGACGGCCTTGTCCAAAGGCTCGGTGTCCAACCAAGGCAGCGCCTGGTAGGGCAGCCGTGTGGCGTCGCGGTCATCGGGCAGGCTCAGCACCGACATCAAAAGAGCGGCGTCGGCCACCGTGCGTGTCATCGGCCCGGCCACGCGGCCCAGGTAGGGGGGCTTGATCGGCACGCGGCCGGCGCTGGGCTTCAAGCCGACCACACCGCACCAGCTGCCCGGCAGGCGGATGCTGCCACCAATGTCGGTGCCCAGGTGCAGCGGGCCGTAGCCAGCTGCGGCTGCGGCGCCGGCCCCGGCGCTGCTGCCGCCGGGGTTCTTGTCCAGCGCCCACGGGTTGCGGGCCAGTGCGTGAAAGCTCGACAGCCCCGAGGACAACATGCCGTAGTCGGGCATCGTGGTCTTGCAGACAAACACCGCGCCGGCTTCACGCAGGCGGGCGGCAGGCGGCGCGTCGTCAGTCGCTGCCACCAGCTCGGTGGCAGCGGTGCCCATCGGTTGGGCCACACCGCGCGTGGCGATGTTCTCCTTGATGGTCACCGGCACACCGTCCAGCAGGCCCAGCGGCTGGCCTTGCTGCCAACGGGCTTCAGACTGGCGCGCCATGGCCAGCGTGTTGGCTTCGTCCAGCGCCCACGCGGCGTGCAGGTGGGGTTCCCAGCGTTCGACGTGCTTCAGCACGCTGTGCGCCACCTCCACTGGCGACAGCTCGCGTTGGGCGTAAGCGCGGTGCAGCGACTGCGCGTCCAGATCGTGCAAGGCGGTCAAGAGTTTCAGCCTTTGCTGAGAAAGCGCCGCAAGTTGGCCGCGGCCGTGGCGCGCACCTTGTTGCGCAGAAAGGGGCTCCAACCCAACAGCCAGCCGGGCGCACCCAGGGCCTGACGCGACCACGACCAGAAGTCGAAGCGGTCGCGGTGGCGGGTGATCAGACCGTTGGCATCAAACTCGAACTCGGCGTCGATCCGGTTGTGCACCAGGCGCCCGGTGGCGCTGAACAGGTAGTGCGCCTCCCAGTGCGCTGAGCGCGCAGTGATCTGGCTCGATTCCAGCTTCCAGTGCGCCAGGCCCTTGGCTTGGGTGGCTTCGCACAACATGCGCCACATGCCACCAATCTGCGGCGCGCCGCGCAGCGAAAAGGCCTCGTCGTCAAACTGCGCGTCGGCGACGTAGCAGGCTTGCATGGTCGCCGAGTCGAGTTTCGAAAAGGCCGCGTAAAACCGTTCGATGGTGGCCTGGCTCATGCCGCGCAGCCTGTTCAGCTGGCCGGCGCCCAGCTCACCGCGGCCATGTCGTTGGCGAAGATGGGGCTGCTGTTCCACAAACCACGCAGGCCCTTCTTGAACACCGCCACCTGGGCCGGGTTCCAAACATAGGCATTGACCGCGTCGTCGGCCAGCTGGCGCTGGATGTCGCGCCACAGCCTGGCCTTTTCCTTCTGGTCGCTGGTGGCGGCCAGCGTGGCCACCAGGCCGCGGAACTTGGCGCTGTCGTAGCCGTAGTAGTAGCCGGGGTCGGCGTAGGCGGTGGCGTAGTCCAGCGGTTCGACGTGGTTGATGATGGTCAGGTCGAAGTTGCCCTTGAACGGGCCGCTGAGCCACTGCGCCCATTCGACGTTTTCGATCTTGGCGATGATGCCCACCTTGGCCAGCTGCGCGGCAATGATCTCGCCGCCTTTGCGCGCGTACTGTGGTGGCGGCAGCGTGAGCGTCAGGTTCAGCGGCGTGGTGATGCCGGCTTCTTTCAGCAAGGCTTTGGCCTTCTCGGGGTCGTAGGCGCTTTGTTTGGTCAGGTCCATGTAGCCCAGGTCGGTGGGCGCAAAATGGCTGCCGATGGCCCGGCCCAGGCCCTCTTGTGCGCCGTCGATGAAGGCCTTGCGGTCGATGGCGTGGCCGATGGCGCGGCGCACGCGCACGTCGTTCAGCGGCGCCTTCTTGTTGTTGATGGCCACGATGCCCTTGCCCGAGGTGCTGCCGAGTTCCACCACAAAGCGCTTGTCGGCCTGAAACTGCTTGATCGACTGCAGTGCGCCAAAGCGCGGGATGCCGTCGATGTCGCCGGCCAGCAGCGCCGCCACCTGGGCCGCCGGGTCGTTGATGAAGCGGAAGGTGACTTTTTTGATGCGCACCTTGGCCGCGTCGCGGTGGCCGTCCCACTTGACCAAAGTGACCGAAGAGCCCTTGGCCCAGGCGTCCAGCTTGTAGGGCCCGGTGCCCACCGGTTTGGTGGCGGCGCTGGCGACGCTGTTGGGGTGCAGGATGACGGCCGGGTTTTCGCCCAGGCGGAACGGCAGCAGCGCTTCGGCGTTGTTCAGCACCAGGATCACCGTGTGGGCGTCTTGCACCACCACGCTGGAGATGTTGTCGAAGACCGCCTTCTTGGCCTTGTTGGTGCTGCCAGCGGCGCGCGCGCGGTCAAAGCTGAACTTCACGGCGTTGGCGTCAAAGGGCGCGCCGTCGGAGAACTTCACGCCCTTGCGCAGCGTGAAGGTGTAGGTCTTGCCGTCGGGCGTGTGGTACCAGTTGTCGGCCAGCAGCGGCGTCACGGCGCCGTCCATGCTGATCTTGGTCAGGCCTTCGAGCACGTTGTAGTGAACGATCTC
>JANMHH010000075.1:0-2496 GCA_031375065.1 Rubrivivax sp.
AACCAACGACCGAGTTCGGTGCGGATGAAGCTGGTGGCCATGTTGCTGGCCACCTCGCCCGCGTTGTAGCCGCCCATGCCGTCGGCCAGTACGGCCATGCTGACGCCGTCGTCGGTTGCCACCGAATCTTCGTTGTTGCTGCGTGCCCTGCCGGGGTCCACGGCTGCATGGAGCTCGATTGTCATGGGCTCGGGAGAGGTCGGCGGTTTGAGATCACGGGTTCGGCGATTGTGCTACGGATCATGGCCCTGTTTGGTGCGCCGCGAACCGTGTCAATGTGACTTCGCACCGGCGGCCGTCATGTCCAGGGCAATCCGGCGCAATGCCTGGGCCAAGGCTGCCGCGTCCTTTGGCCGCGTCAGGGGCGTCTTGGCCAGGAGCTGGGCGATGAGATCCGCCAACGCCATCGGAAGGTCGGGCCGCAAGGTGCGCAAATCAGGTGCGGGGAGCTGGGCTACCTGTTTCAACAACTCACCCATGTTGCTGCCGGTGTAGGGCAGTTGGCCCGCCAGCAGCTCGAACAGCAGCACGCCCACAGCATAGAGGTCGGTGCTGGTGCTGGGCAACCCGCCGGCCAGCTGCTCAGGGGCCATGTAGGCCGGGGTTCCCAACACGATACCGGTGCCCGTGTTGCGCACGCCGCTCAGTCCAGCCAAGCCGAAGTCCGTCAGCTTGATGCTCTGGTGCGCCCAGTCCAGCAAGACGTTGGCGGGTTTGACATCTCGGTGGACGATGCCGTTTCGGTGCGCACAGTCCAGCGCCAGTGAGACCTGCTCAACCACCTTCAAGGTCAACAGTTCGGGCAGCAGCCGGGGGGCATGTGTGTAGCCACTGAGGTCGGTGCCCGCAACAGCTTCCATGCTCAGCCAGACCAAAGGGCCCTCTTGGCCCGCGTCATGAATGGCCACGATGTTGGGGTGCACCAGACTGCGTGCAAGTTGAGCGCTTTGCAGGAAGGCCCTGGCTGAATCCGCTCCAGACGGCGTGCCGTCAAAGCGGGCCACCTTGATGGCCACCAGTTGGCCGCTGCTCAGGTGTTCGGCCAGAAAGACCTTGCTCTGGGTGCCGTGGCCCAGCGGCCTGAGCAAACGGTGCCCGGCCAGCTCGGCACCTGAGGGCAGACCTGCGCTCACGGCCGACCGGTGTTACCCAGCGTTGGGCGGGGCGGAATGAGCAGCATGGCGACGATTGATCAGGATGCCGGCGGCCAACACCAGCAGGGCACCAGCGATGCCTGCGCCATAGCGGATGGAGTCCAGTACTTCGGGCAGCGCGCCAACCTTGGCGGGTGGCAGCGTGGGCAGATGGCCCAGCACCGCAGGGTCGGTGACGGCCATCGTGCCGGCGATCCACCCCAGCAGCATGCCGCCGATGGTGATGATGGCCGGGAAACGGTCCATCAGTTTGATAACCAGCTGGCTGCCCCAGACGATGATGGGGATCGATACCAGCAGCCCGAAGACGACCAAGGGCATCTTGTGGTCGCCACCGGCGCCTTCGGCGGCGCCGGCGATGGCAATCACGTTGTCCACGCTCATCACCAGGTCGGCCACGATGACGGTTTTGACAGCCGCCCAGAGCTTGTCGGACGCCTGGATGTCGCCATGGCCTTCTTCATCGCCTGGCGCCAGCAGCTTGACGCCGATCCAGATCAGCAACACCGCGCCCACGATCTTCAGGTACGGCACGGCCAACAGCGTCAGCGCAAAGAAGATCAGGATCACGCGCAGCACGATGGCACCCACGGTGCCCCACATGATGCCTTTGGTGCGCAGGTCTGGCGGCAATTTGCGACAGGCCAGGGCGATGACCACCGCGTTGTCGCCACCCAGAAGGATGTCGATCATGATGATCTGGCCGACGGCAATCCAGAAGTCGGCGTGCATGAAGGCGTCCATCTTTGACGGCTTTCCTGGGTAAGCGGGTGAGGGGCAAGCAGTCTAGGGCGGGTGGGCGGGTGAACCACTGCGGCCATTACGGATGTCGGGTGCACGTCGCGCTGCTGCTGTGCAGCATGGATGTGTACCCGGCTCGACGGTAGGCGTGCGGCGAACGCCCGTCGCGGTGCTTTAGAGCAGTGCCTTGAGCAGCTTGGCCATTTCAGAGGGGTTGCGCGTGATCGTGAAACCGCACTCCTCCATGATGGCCAGCTTGGCGTCGGCCGTGTCGGCGCCGCCGCTGATCAGTGCGCCAGCGTGACCCATGCGCTTGCCAGCCGGCGCGGTGACGCCGGCGATGAAACCGACGATCGGCTTTTTCATGTTCAGTTGGCACCAGCGCGCCGCCTCGGCTTCGTCGGGGCCACCGATTTCGCCAATCATGATGACGGCGTCGGTGTCCGGGTCGTCGTTGAACAGGCGCATCACGTCGATGTGCTTCAAGCCATTGATCGGGTCGCCGCCAATGCCCACCGCGCTGCTCTGGCCCAGGCCAATTTCAGTCAGCTGCGCCACCGCTTCGTAGGTCAGCGTGCCCGAACGGGAAACCACACCGATG
>JANMHH010000078.1:0-3656 GCA_031375065.1 Rubrivivax sp.
TGCCCACCCGCGGGTCTGCGCCACCGCTCCCCCTTTAAGCTTCGTCCCCATGAATGACACCCCTGAGCAAGCCGATTTCCGCGCCAGCCTGCGCCAATTCGTACAGCGCGAGATTGCCCCGCACGTCAGCGCCTGGGACGAAGCCGGCAGCTTCCCGCGCGAGCTTTATCACCGTGCCGCTGCGCTGGGTCTGCTGCAACTGGGCTACCCCGAACACCTGGGCGGCACACCTTGCGAATGGCCATACCGACTGATTGCCACGCAAGAAATTGCCAGCGCGGGTTCTGGCGGCCTGATGGCCAGCTTGTTTTCGCACAACATCGGCCTGCCGCCGATCGTGGCCCACGGCAGCGCCGATCTGCAGCTGCGCGTGGTGCCGCCGGTGCTGACCGGCGAAAAAGTGGCTGCGCTGGCCATCACCGAACCCGGCGGTGGCTCGGACGTGGCGCGGCTGCGCACCCGGGCCCGCCTGGACGGTGACCACTACGTGATCGACGGTGAAAAGACCTTCATCACGTCGGGCCTGCGCGCCGATTGGATCACTTTGGCGGTGCGCACCGGCAACCCGGGCGCGGCCGGCATTTCGCTGATCGCAGTGCCCGGTGACTCACCGGGCATCACGCGCACGGCGCTGCACAAGATGGGCTGGTGGTGCAGCGACACCGCGCAGCTGCACTTCAACAACGTGCGCGTGCCGGCGCACAACCTGATCGGGGCCGAGAACACCGGCTTTCGCATGATCATGAGCAACTTCAACGCCGAGCGGCTGTTGATGAGCGCAGGCGCGGTGACCTTCGCGCAGGTGTGTTTGCAAGAGGCCACCACCTGGGCGCAGCAGCGACAGACCTTTGGCCAGCCGCTGGCCGAACACCAGGCCATCCGCCACCGGCTGATGGACATGCGCACGCAGCTGATCGCCAGCCAGGCCCTGCTGCTCGACGTGGCGTCAAGATTTGGCGCCCACCCTCACGACCCACTGACCGTGGCCGACCTGTGCTTGCTGAAGAACCACGCCACCAGCACCATGCAGACTTGCGCCGACCACGCCGTGCACATCCTGGGTGGCATGGGCTACATGCGCGGCACGAAGAGCGAGCGCATTTACCGCGAAGTCAAGGTCATGCAGATTGGCGGCGGCGCCACCGAAATCATGAAAGAGCTGGCCTGGCGGCAGTTGGGCATGGCCGATGCAGCGCGCGGGCTGAGTTGACCGGCTCGATACTCCCTTGCATCAGGCCACTGCTGACAGCGCGTGTCGGGAATTGCCTGGGGGGCGCTGCCTGAGCCCCGCCCGTAAACTGCCGTCATGAAAATTCTGATCTTGGGTGCCGGCCGGGTGGGGGAGAGCGTGGCCGAGAGCCTGGTGTCAGAGAAGAACGACATCACGGTGGTCGACACCGACCCCGTGCGTTTACGCGCGCTGCAAGACCGGCTGGACCTGCGCGGCGTGGTGGGCAATGGCATCCAGCCCAGCGTGCTGCAAGAAGCGGGCATCGACGACACCGACCTGCTGATCGCCTGCGCGCCGCTGGACGAAACCAACCTGGTGGTGTGCAAGATCGCCAAGCACCAGTTCAACGTGCCGACCACCATTGCGCGCGTGCGCAGCCCCGAGTTTGCCAACGGCAGCGCCTTGATGGCCAAGGACGGATTTGCGGTCGACCAGGTCATCTGCCCTGAAGAAACCGTCACCGCCTACATCCGCAAGCTCATCGAGTACCCCGAAGCGCTGCAGGTGCTGGAATTTGCGCACGGCCTGGTCAGCCTGATCGCCGTGCGGGCGGTGGCTGGTGGGCCCCTGGTGCAGCACAGCCTGGCCGAGATCCCGCGCCTGGTGCCGGGTGTGGACATGCGCATCGTGGCCATCTACCGCCAGGACAAGGCCTTGCCCGCGCTGGAAGGCAACACCCGCATCGAACCCGGCGATGAGGTCTTTGTGCTGTCGGCCACCGAGCACATTCGCACCGTGCTGGGCGGGCTGCGCAAGATGGACCGCCCCGTCAAGCGGGTGATGTTGGCGGGCGGCGGCAAGGTGGGCTTGCGCCTGGCGCGGCAGATCCAGGGTGACTACCAGGTCAAGCTGATCGAGCCGGTGCGCGCACGCTGCGAATACCTGACCACGCAGCTGCCTGCAGATGTTCTGGTGCTCAACGGTGACAGCACCGACGAGGAGCTGCTGGCCGACGAGAACGTGCACGACATGGACCTCTTCATCTCGCTGACCAGCGACGACGAAGACAACATCATGTCCTGCCTTCTGGCCAAGCGCCTGGGTGCACGCAGGGTGCTGGCGGTAATCAACCGCCGCGCCTATGCCGACCTGGTGCAGGGCACCACCATCGACATCGCCATCAGCCCCAGCCACACGGTGCTGGGCGAACTGTTGGCCTTTGTGCGCCGCGGCGATGTCGAGGCCGTGCACAGCCTGCGCCGCGGGGCGGCCGAGGCGCTGGAGGCCATCGTGAGGGGTGACCACAAGAGCTGCCGTTTTGCCGGCCGCCGCATCGACGAAGTGGGCTTGCCCAAAGGGGCTCAGGTGGGCGCCATCGTGCGCGGCCTGCACCGCGCCGACGGCAGCGAAGCCGGTGACGATGCCAAGCCGCAAGTCATCATCGCCCACCACGACACGGTGGTGCAGCCCAACGACCACGTGATCATCTTTGTGCCACGCAAACGCATGGTGCGCGAGGTGGAGCGTCTGTTCCAGGTCAGCGCCACCTTCCTCTTCTGAACCGAAGACCAGACCGATGGGAATTGCTGCGGTTGTTGCCCTGGTGGGGCGCATGGTGGTGCTCTTTGCCGCGTTGATGGGCGTCCCCTTGCTCTTTGCCTTGGCCGAACACGACGCCGCCGAGGGCCCCTTTCTGGTGGCCATGGGCGTGACGGCGCTGTCAGGCTTGCTCCTGAGCCTTTCCACCCGCCGCTTCAAGCGCGAGCTGCAGCCGCGCGACGGCTTTTTGCTGGTCACCATGACCTGGCTGGTGCTGCCCGCGTTTGGGGCCTTGCCGCTGATGCTGGCGCTGCCGGACTTGAGCTTCACCGACGGCTACTTCGAAGCCATGAGCGGCCTGACCACCACCGGCGCCACGGTGCTCACGGGGCTGGACAAGATGCCGCTGTCGGTCAACGTGTGGCGCTGCTTCATGGTCTTGATCGGTGGCATGGGCATCATCGTGTTGGTGGTGGCCATCCTGCCGTTGCTGGGCGTCGGTGCCACGCAGTTGTTCAACAGTGAAACCGCCGGTCCCATGAAGGACCAGAAGCTGACCCCGCGCATGGCTGAAACGGCGCGCGGGCTGTGGGTTGTCTACTTCGCCATTTTCAGCGCCTGCGTGTTGGCGTTCCGTGTGGCCGGCATGGGCTGGGCCGACGCTTTCATGCACGCCTGCAGCACCATGGGCCTGGGTGGCTTTTCGTCCTACGACGCCAGCTTCGGGGCCTTCAACTCGCCAGGCATCGAAGCGGTGGCGGTGTTTTTCATGCTGGTGGCCGGGGTCAACTTTTCACTTTATTTCCTGGTCTGGCGCAAGCGCTCCTTCTGGGTGCTGTGGCGTGACATCGAAGCCCGCGCCTTCCTGGCGCTGATGGTGGGCTCGGTGCTGCTGGTGGCCGGCTTTCTCTCGCTGCAGGGCGTTTACCCCACATTCCTGGAGTCC
>JANMHH010000106.1:0-12900 GCA_031375065.1 Rubrivivax sp.
CATTATGCTCGACCGGGAAGGCTTCAGGCCCAACGTCGGCATCGTCCTGTTGAACACGCGCAATCAGGTGTTCTGGGGCAAGCGGCTGCGCACACACTCGTGGCAATTCCCTCAAGGCGGCATCAAGCATGGTGAATCGCCCGAGCAGGCCATGCTGCGCGAACTGCACGAAGAAGTCGGGCTGTTGCCCGAGCATGTGCAGATCATTGCGCGCACGCGCGATTGGCTGCGCTACGAAGTGCCGGATCATTTCATCCGCAAAGATGCTCGTGGCCACTACAAGGGCCAAAAGCAGATCTGGTTCCTGCTTCGCCTGTTAGGCCGCGACAGCGACATGAATCTGCGCGCCACCGATCACCCCGAGTTCGACGCGTGGCGTTGGAACGAGTACTGGGTGCCGCTGGACATGGTGATCGAGTTCAAGCGCAAGGTCTACGAAATGGCGCTGATCGAATTGGCGCGCTACCTGCCCAGAACCCACCAACACAACCGCTTCCTGCGGTCAGGCTTGCGTTCACAGTGGCAGGATCTGGACGCTTCGCCCGCGCCACCACCGTCAGACCTCAACAAGCCAGATGCGGGTGACTGAGCCTGGGCTTTCAGGTCAGGACCAGATTGGTCCGGTGCACCAACTCCGGTTCATTGGCATAACCCAAGAGTGCTTCAATCTGAGCTGAAGGCTTGCGGGCAATCAACCGGGCTTCACTGGACGCGTAGTTCGCCAAACCGCGCGCCACTTCGACACCGGCCAAGGTCTTGACGGCGATCACGTCACCGCGCACAAAGTCGCCTTCGACTTCATGCACGCCAATGGGCAGCAGGCTCTTTCCTTCGTCCAGCAGCTTGCGCACCGCGCCGTCATCGACGCGCACTGAGCCGCGCAGCTGCAGGTGGTCGACCATCCACTGCTTGCGTGCCGCCATCTTGGCCGTGCCCGCCACCAACGCAGTGCCGATGCGCTCGCCAGCGGCCAAGCGAAGCAGGACGTCGGTTTCGCGTCCCCATGCGATGACGGTGCTGGTGCCGCTGCCTGCAGCGCGCTTGGCCGCCAGGATCTTGGTCAGCATGCCACCTCGGCCGATGCTGGAACCCGCGCCACCGGCCATCGCTTCCAACGCGGGATCACCGGCAACGGCTTCGGCGATGAAGTGCGCTTGCGGGTCCTTGCGCGGATCGGCTGAGTACAAACCTCGCTGGTCGGTGAGGATCACGTAGGCATCGGCATCCACCAGGTTGGCGACCAGCGCACCCAAGGTGTCGTTGTCGCCAAACCGGATTTCGTCGTTGACCACCGTATCGTTTTCGTTGATGACCGGAATCACCCGCAAGGACAAGAGCGTGAGCAAGGTCGAGCGCGCGTTGAGGTAACGCTCACGATCGGCCAGGTCGGCGTGCGTGAGCAGCACCTGCGCGCTGGACATGCCATGGTCGCGCAGACGTGATTCGTACATCTGCACCAAGCCCATCTGCCCCACGGCAGCGGCGGCCTGGAGTTCGTGCAGTTCCTTGGGGCGCGTCACCCAGCCCAGGCGCTTCATGCCCTCGGCAATGGCGCCGCTGGACACCATCAGCAGTTCGCGACCGTCCTGCGCCAGGGCCGCCAGCTGGCGCGCCCAGTTGCCAATGGCTTGCGCATCGACGCCGCGGCCTTCGTTGGTGACGAGGCTGGAGCCGACCTTGACAACGATGCGGCGTGCCCCATGGAGCACGCCTTTACTCATCGCGGGCGGGCTCGAATCGCCGGTCGGGCAACGGCTCAGCCGGCACTTGGGCGGACACGTGGTTCTGGATGCGCTCCAGCAGAGGTTGCAATCCTTCGCGAGCCAAGGCCGAGATCGAAAACACCGGCCCTTTCCAGCGCAACCGGCGAACGTATTCCTTGACACGTGCCTCGCGTTCTTCCACCGGCACCATGTCCAGCTTGTTGAACACCAACCACCGTGGCTTGGCATGCAACTTGGGGTCGTATTTCTTCAGCTCGGCGACGATGGCCTTGGCCTGGACGACAGGATCAACGGTTTCGTCAAAAGGCGCTGCGTCCACGATGTGAAGCAGCAAGCGGGTTCGCTGCAGGTGGCGCAGGAACTGGTGGCCCAGGCCGGCGCCTTCAGAGGCGCCTTCGATCAGGCCCGGCACGTCGGCGACAACAAAGCTGCGCTCAGGACCCACTCGCACCACACCCAGGTTGGGGTGCAGTGTGGTGAAGGGGTAGTCGGCAATCTTGGGGCGAGCGTTCGAGATGGCCGCAATCAAGGTCGATTTGCCGGCGTTGGGCATGCCCAACAAGCCCACGTCGGCCAAAACGCGCAGCTCCAATTGAAGCTTGCGGGCCTCGCCGGGCCAGCCCGGGGTCTTTTGACGCGGGCTGCGGTTGGTGCTGCTCTTGAAGTGCAAGTTGCCAAAGCCACCGTCGCCGCCCTTGGCCAGCTGCTCGCGCTGGCCGTGCTCCAGAAGTTCCACCAGAACTTCACCGGTCTCGGCATCGGAAATGATGGTGCCGACCGGCATGCGCATCTCGATGTCCGGCCCGGCCGCGCCAAACTGATCCGATCCCCGACCCGCCTCGCCATTCTTGGCGTCGAAACGTCGGGTGTATCGGTAGTCGATCAGCGTGTTGACGTTCAAATCGGCCACGGCCCAAACGCTGCCACCGCGGCCACCGTCACCCCCATTGGGCCCGCCAAACGGAATGAACTTTTCGCGGCGAAAGCTCACGCAACCGGAGCCACCGCTGCCGGCTGAAATGTCAATCAGCGCTTCGTCGAAAAACTTCATGGGCGGGTGATGGTAGTCGCAGCCTGGTTGCAAAAACAAAGAAGCCCCGGCGGGCCGGGGCTTCGCTGCGTGAGCGAAAAATCGCTCAGGCCGGCGTCACGAAGACCGTCTGACGGCTGAGTTCGCCCTTGACGTCAAAAGAAACGGCGCCGTCGATCAAGGCAAACAGCGTGTGGTCCTTGCCCATGCCGACATTGGTGCCCGCATGAAACTTGGTGCCGCGCTGACGCACGATGATCGAACCTGCGGAAACCGTTTGACCGCCAAAGACCTTGACGCCCAGCATCTTCGGCTTGGAGTCGCGGCCGTTTCGGGTGGAACCGCCACCTTTTTTCTGTGCCATTTTTCTGCCCTTTAGCCGCTCAAGCGACGGTTAGTGAGCCGATGAGCAGCTCGGTGTAGGTTTGGCGGTGGCCGCCGTGCTTTTGATAGTGCTTGCGACGCCGCATCTTGAAGATGCGCACTTTGTCGTGCTTGCCATGAGCCACCACCGTGGCTTTGACGTTCGCGCCCGCGACCCAGGGAGAACCGACCTTCAGATCCACACCGCTTCCCACGGCGAGCACCTGCTCAATCACGATTTCCTGGCCCACGTCCGCAGCTATCTGTTCTACCTTGATCTTCTCGCCGGCTGCAACCTTGTATTGCTTGCCACCGGTTTTTATGACCGCGTACATGTGTGACCTTTCAAAGAACCCAATCAAACCCCGGCTCGAACCCAGTCCGCACAGGGACCAGCCTCCGAAACGCAGAGCCTTTGATTATAGCATGCAGGTAAATGGTGTTCGGGTTCCCCCGGAGCGAGCCGCCCCTCTTCCTATAATGAGGCTCAAACCCTTCACGACTGTTTGTGCCCACTTCGATCGCCACCTCTGCAAGCACCACGGACCTGACAGACGCCGAGATGCTGCGGGTGGACGAGGTCATCCGTGAGCAACTGGCTTCCCGGGTTGCCCTGATCAACCAGATCTCGCAGTACATCGTCAACGCTGGCGGCAAGCGAATCCGGCCCCGCCTAGTGCTGCTGTTTGCCGAGGCCCTGGGTTTCGCGGGCCCCGAGCGGCACCACCTGGCAGCCATCGTCGAATTCATCCACACGGCCACGTTGTTGCATGACGACGTGGTCGACGAATCGGCCATGCGACGTGGCCGCGCGACGGCCAACTCCATGTTTGGCAACGCGGCCAGCGTTTTGGTGGGCGACTTTCTGTACTCCCGCGCCTTCCAAATGATGGTGTCGGTCGACAGCATGCGGGTGCTCCAGGTGCTGGCGGACGCCACCAACGTGATCGCCGAAGGTGAAGTCCTGCAATTGATGAACATGCACGACCCTGACTTGGCCGTGGACGACTACCTGCAGGTCATCCGCTACAAAACCGCCAAGTTGTTCGAGGCCAGTGCACGCTTGGGCGCCGTACTGGCCGGGTCCAACACGGTGTTGGAAGAGGCCTGTGCGGACTACGGCCGCTCTTTGGGCACGGCCTTCCAACTGGTCGACGACCTGCTGGACTACGAAGGCAACAGCAATCAACTGGGTAAAAACATCGGCGACGACCTGCGCGAAGGCAAGCCGACACTGCCTTTGCTCATTGCCATGGAGCGCGCCAGCGAATCGGAACGCAGCCTCATCCGGCAGGCCATCGAACAGGGCGAGTTGCAAAGACTGCCTGAAATCCTGGAAATCGTGCGGCGCACGGGAGCACTGGACGCGACCCGGGCAGCCGCGCAGGCCGAAGCTGACAAGGCGCGCGATGCCATCCTGGCCCACCTGCTCCCTTCGAGGGCGCGGGAGGCTCTGCTAGACTTGTGCGCTCGGTCCATACACCGTTCTTCCTGAACGGCGGGCTGCGGGTGCCGCGGTTTGAAGCAGTTCAAGCCGAGCCACTTCGGGGTGTAGCTTAGCCTGGTAGAGCGCTACGTTCGGGACGTAGAGGCCGGAGGTTCGAATCCTCTCACCCCGACCAGGTTGCCCTTTTGGTTCAGATCCCTGCCGCCTCGCCAAAACGCGGTAACCAATCGTTCAGAAGTGCATAGACGGCTTTCTTGCGGCTTTTCCGCCGTTTACACCTCGCGGTGGATCGGCGATGATCGTTCAGATATGCGGACCCCAATCTGAAGCCCATGGCCACCGAAGCGCTGGCTGACCCTGCCCCTTCCTCCTTGTCGGGTGTAGCACGCGTTTTGGTCAACGCGGGCAAGCTTACGGCCAAAGCCGCCGAAGAACTGACCAAGAGCGCACGCGAACGCAAAGCCAGCTTTGTGACCACGGTTGTTGGGGCTGGGGCGATCAAACCCGATGACTTGGCCCACACGCTCTCCACGGCGCTGGCCCTGCCGGTCTTGGACCTGAATGCGGTTGATCTGCAAAAGCTGCCACGTAACCTGGTCGATCCCAAGATTGCCAACCAGTACCAGTTGATGGTGCTGGGCAAACGCGGCAACCGCTTGTTCATTGGTGCAGCCGACCCCACCGACCAAGAAGCCGTTGAGCGCATCAAGTTTGCCACCCAGCTGACGCCCGAATGGGTGATCGTTGAGTACGACAAGCTAATGCGCCAACTCGAGGGCCAAGGTGCCACGGCCAGCGAGGTGCTGGAAACCCTGACCAGCGGTGAGTTTGACTTCGATGTCACCGAAGAAGACGTCGCTGCGCCGGAAGCCGAAGTCGCCACCGACGTTGAAGACGCGCCCGTGGTGCGCTTCCTGCAAAAGATGTTGATCGACGCCATCAACATGCGGGCGTCTGACCTTCATTTCGAACCCTACGAATACAACTACCGCGTGCGCTTTCGGGTCGACGGTGAACTGCGTGAAATCACCCAGCCCCCCATCGCCATCAAAGACAAGCTGGCTTCACGGATCAAGGTCATTTCGCGGATGGACATCGCTGAAAAGCGGGTCCCGCAAGACGGTCGTATGAAGCTCAAGTTCGGCTCCAAGGCCATTGACTTCCGGGTCAGCACGCTGCCCACCCTGTTTGGCGAAAAGGTGGTGATCCGGATCCTGGACTCTTCAAGTGCCAAGCTGGGCATCGAGGCTTTGGGCTACGAAAAAGTTGAAAAAGACCGGCTGATGTTGGCCATTCAACGGCCCTACGGCATGATTTTGGTGACCGGCCCGACCGGCAGCGGCAAGACCGTGTCGCTCTACACCTGCTTGAACATCTTGAATCAGCCAGGCGTCAACATCGCCACCGTGGAAGACCCGGCCGAAATCAATTTGCCTGGCATCAACCAGGTCAACGTCAATGACCGCGCGGGGCTGACTTTCGCCGCCGCGCTCAAGTCCTTCCTGCGTCAGGATCCGGACATCATCATGGTCGGCGAAATTCGCGATCTGGACACCGCCGACATCGCGATCAAAGCGGCGCAGACCGGCCACATGGTGATGAGCACCTTGCACACCAACGACGCACCCGGCACCTTGACACGCTTGCTCAACATGGGCGTGGCACCGTTCAACATTGCGTCCAGCGTCCTGTTGATCACGGCGCAGCGGCTGGTGCGCAAGCTTTGCGAAAGCTGCAAAAAGCCGGCCGACTACCCACGCGAATCGATGCTCAAGGCGGGCTTCAAGGCAGAGGAGCTGGACGGCAACTGGAAGCCCTATCGGGCCGTCGGCTGTTCTTCCTGCAACAACGGCTACAAGGGCCGCGTGGGCGTCTATCAGGTCATGCCCATCAGCGAAGCCATCCAGCGCATCATCCTGTCCGAAGGCACTGCCGTGGACATTGCCAAACAGGCCGAACTTGACGGCGTGCGCGACCTGCGCCAATCGGGTTTGGTGAAGGTGCGCTTGGGCGTCACCACGCTGGAAGAAGTGATCGCGGCGACCAACGAATAGCCCTTGCCATTCATCCAGCAAACCACCCTTCTACTCGAACCGCCTCAACACCCATGGCCACAGCAACACTCGGCAAACCCGCGAAGGAACTGATCTTCGAATGGGAAGGCAAGGACAAGAACGGAAAAGTCGTGCGCGGCGAAATGCGCGCTGGCGGCGAATCCGTGGTCAATGCCAGCCTGCGTCGGCAAGGCATCCTGATCACCAAGGTGAAAAAGCGCCGCACCAGCGGCGGCCGTTCGATCAAACAAAAGGACATTGCGATCTTCACGCGGCAATTGGCCACGATGATGAAAGCCGGCGTGCCCCTGCTGCAGTCCTTTGACATCGTGGCCCGCGGCAGCACCAACCCGCGCATGACCAAGCTGCTGACCGACATCCGCACCGACGTTGAAACCGGCACCAGTTTGTCGTCGGCGTTTCGCAAGCACCCGCTGCACTTCGACGCGCTTTACTGCAACTTGGTGGAGGCGGGCGAAGCGGGCGGTATCTTGGAAGCCCTGTTGGATCGCTTGGCCATCTACCAAGAAAAGACCTTGGCCATCAAGTCCAAGATCAAGTCTGCATTGATGTATCCGGTCGCCGTGATCGTGGTCGCCTTTGTGGTGCTGACGGTGATCATGATCTTTGTGATTCCTGCGTTTGAGGATGTGTTCAAGTCCTTCGGCGGCGAGCTGCCTGCGCCAACCCAGGCGGTGATCTGGCTGTCGAAGTTTTTCACCACCTACTGGTGGGCCATTTTTGGCCTGCTCTTTGGCGGCATCTACTTCTTCATGGAAAGCTGGAAGCGCTCCGAAAAAATGCAAGAGACCATGGACCGCATCCTGCTCAAGATCCCGGTCTTTGGCGACCTGATCAACAAGTCGGTCATCGCGCGTTGGACGCGCACCTTGTCAACCATGTTTGCGGCGGGCGTGCCGCTGGTCGAGGCGCTTGACTCCGTGGGCGGCGCTTCAGGCAATGCGGTCTACCGCATCGCCACTGAGCAAATCCAGCGTGAAGTGTCCACCGGTTCGGCTTTGACCACTTCGATGACAACCACGGGTGTCTTTCCCAACATGGTGCTGCAGATGACCGCCATTGGCGAAGAGTCCGGCTCCTTGGATCACATGCTGGCCAAGGCCGCTGAGTTCTACGAGGAAGAAGTCGACGAGATGGTCAAGGGCCTGTCGAGCCTGATGGAGCCCTTCATCATCGTCATCCTGGGCGTCTTGATTGGCGGCATCGTGGTGTCGATGTACCTGCCGATCTTCAAGTTGGGCGCGGTTGTCTGACTGTGCGTAGCGATTGGCTTGCGGCATGGTCGGCCTTGCCTGTCGACGTCTTGCTGTCACCCTGGGTTCTGGCCGTGTTGGGCCTGGCCATCGGCAGTTTTCTCAATGTCGTCGCTCACCGCATGCCCTTGCTGCTGGAACGGCAGTGGTGGGGCGACGTGGCGGCCCAACTGCAAGACACCGACTCCTACCGCAGGGTGTTCGGCGCTGATGCGCCCGAGCGCCTGCCCAGTGCAGGCGGCATCCTGGAAAAAGCGCTCGCCGACGCGCCCAAGCTGAGCCTGTCTCGGCCAGCGTCGCGCTGCCCGTCCTGCGGCCACCGGATTCGCTGGTTCGAGAACATACCGGTCTTGAGCTGGCTGGCATTGCGCGGCAAGTGCTCCGCGTGCGCCGCACCCATTGGCTGGCGCTACCCCGCCGTCGAGCTGGGAACAGCCTTGCTGTTTGCTGCGCTGGCCCACCACACCGGCCCCAAACCGGTGGTCTTGCTCTGGTGCGCGGTGGCTGCGGTGTTGGTGGCCTTGTCGTTGATCGACTGGGACACCACCGTGCTGCCCGACGCCATGACATTGCCTCTGCTTTGGGCAGGCTTGGCTGTTGCGGCGTTGGGCTGGTTGCCGGGCGTGAGCCTGCTGCAATCGGTGGGCGGCGCCATGCTGGGCTACCTCAGCCTGTGGTCGGTTTACTGGCTGTTCAAACTGACCACCGGCAAAGACGGCATGGGCTTTGGCGACTTCAAACTGCTGGCTGCGCTGGGCGCCTGGTTGAGCTGGCAAGCCGTCTTGCCCATCATCCTGATGGCGTCGATCCTGGGCGCGGCCATCGGCCTGCTGATGAAAGTCACGGGCTCGCTGCGTGAAGGGCGGTTCGTGCCCTTTGGCCCCTTTCTGGCCGGCGGCGGGCTGGTGGTCATGCTGGCTGGCCTGGAACGGACTCTGGGCTGGATCGGTTGGTGAGCGTGCCGCTGCGCCAATCGCCGTTGCAGATCGGACTGACGGGTGGCATCGGCAGCGGCAAAAGCACGGTCGCCGCGATGCTGGTGGAACTCGGCGCGGAGCTGATTGACGCTGACGCCATCGCCCGCGCTCTGAGCCTGCCAGGCGGTGCAGCCATCCCGGCGCTGAGGGCCGAGTTTGGCGACCAGGCCATCGACGACACCGGCGCCCTGGATCGTGCCCACATGCGCGCGCTGGTCTTCAACGACGCGCTGGCCAAAGTGCGGCTGGAGGCAATTCTTCACCCGCTGATCGGCCATGAGGCCCAGGCCCAAGCCCAGCAAAGCACCAAGGCGGTGTTGGTCTTTGACGTGCCCTTGTTGAGTGAACGCAGCCACTGGCGCCTGCGCGCTGCGCGCATCCTGGTGGTGGACTGCAGCACCCAGACCCAGGTCGCACGTGTGGCCCGTCGTCCTGGCTGGACCCACAGCACCGCCCAGCAGGTGGTGATGCAGCAAACCGCCCGCGAGGTTCGCCGTGGCCTGGCCGACGCCGTCATCCACAACGACGGCATCTCCGTTGAAGACCTGGCTGCTCAGGTTCAAGACCTTTGGCAGCTGTGGGTCGCCCCGCGCTGACCTGGCGGGGTCACAGGGTCACAGGGACGCAGCACGCCACGCTCAAGCGCCCAGCGCAGCGCGCCCTGCGATGGTGTGCGACCCACTGGACGGGAGCCCCTCGCCGCCTGTGAAACAATCGCCGCACTGCGGCGCTGCACTCCGCGTCCCCCATCAGTCCTTGAGGCCGCCTTGGTCCTTTACGAGTACCCGTTCAACGAGAGCATCCGCACCATGTTGCGGCTCGAGCATCTCTTCGATCGCCTGGGCGAGTTGGCCTCAAGAGACGCGCCGGTCGACCACCACTTCGCGTTGGCCACGATCTTCGAGATCATGGATGTGGCGTCACGCGCCGACCTCAAGAGCGATCTGCTCAAGGAACTGGACCGTCACCGGACCCAGTTGCAGTCGTACCGCGGCCACCCTGGCATCGCCGAAGGCGTGTTGGACGCCGTCACAGGCCGCATCGATCACGCCTTTGCCGGCCTGAACGCGCTGCAGGGCAAGGCCGGGCAGGTGTTGGCCAGCAATGAATGGTTGATGAGCATCCGCAGCCGCATCAACATCCCGGGCGGCACCTGCGAGTTCGACCTGCCCGCCTACTACGCCTGGCAGCAGCACCCACCGCAAAAACGGCGCGACGATCTGCAAGGCTGGATGGCCAACCTCACGCCCATGGCCGAAGCCCTGCAGGTCTTGCTGGGCCTGCTGCGCGACAGCGGCACGCCCCAGCGCATGGTGGCCACCGGTGGCCAATATCAGCAAAGTCTGCAGAACCTGCCGCCGGGCAAGGTCTACCAGCTGCTGCGCGTGCGCATCGACCCCAGCACCGGCCTGGTGCCCGAAATCACCGGCCACCGCCTGATGGTTTCGGTGCGCTTCATGCGCCCTGACGCTGAAGGCCGTTTGCGATCGGCCACTTCCGACACGACCTTCGAGTTGAGCCTCTGCGCCTGAGCATGGGCCATGTCTGAACCCGCTGTCCGCATGGTGGCCTGCCCGGCCTGTCGTCAGGAAACCGGATACAGCCTGGCCAACCCCTGGCGTCCGTTCTGTAGCGAACGCTGCCGCAACCACGACTTGGGCGATTGGGCCAACGAGCGGTTTCGCTTGCCGGCCGAGGCGCCCACCGATGACGACCAGAGTCACCCACCAGGGCACTGAGGCATCTGGCGGCTAAGGCCCCAGGCTGCGCAAGAAGGCGGCCAAGTCAGCGGCCTCGCCAGGGCTCAGGGCCAGCCGGCGCAAGATGCGCTCGCCGTCGGCGTGCAGCCGGTTTTCATCGAGTTGCGAATAGTGCTGCACCACCGCCTCCATCGTGGGCAGGCTGCCGTTGTGCATGTAGGGCGCGGTCTGGCTCAAGTGGCGCAGCCCCGGCACGCGGAACTCGCCAAAGTGGCGGGGTCCTATCACCACATGGCGGGTCGTCACCGCTTGCGGGTCAGCTTGCGCTGCGTCGTTGTAAGGCCCCAACCGGTTCCACGGGCTGCCCTGCAACTTCAGCAGACCGGCGTGACGTCCCGGGTCAACGCCGCCCGCCACAAAGAATGGGATACCGATGTCCGCAAATTCACCGTTGGTGAAGGCCGGTCCGGCATGGCAAACGCTGCACCGAGCCTGGCCGACGAACAAGCGCAGGCCGCGCTGAGCCGACAGCGGATAGGCAGCTGCAGCCTGCAGGTCACCGCGCACCAAGGCATCGCGAAAGGCATCGAAGGGCGTGCGGGGTGTGCGCAGCGTCGCCTGGAAGGCTGCCAGCGCTTTGGCCACGTCCACCACCAACTCTTCGTCGCTGGCCGGCAAAGGCCGTGCAAAGGCCGAGCGGTAGCCTCGCTCGAGCGAGCCTGCGGCACGAACGACCTGAGCGAGAGACGCCACGCTGTGCCCCATCTCATCGGCCGCCATCAAGGGTGCGCGGCTGGCCGCCCACAGCGAGTCGTGGGCGCCGTCCCAACCCAGCCAGCGCGCGCCCTGGCGGTTGAGCAAACTGGGCGTGTTGCGCGTGCCAGCCGGCCCGGCTGCGCCGGCCTGTGCCACGGCGCGTCCATCTTGAAAGGCCTGCGCTGGGTCGTGGCAACTGGCGCAAGAAACGCTGCCCTCAAGCGACAGTCGCCGATCAAAAAACAACCGACGGCCCCAAGCCACCGCCGCTGGCCGACCTTCAACGCGGTTGGACTGATCTCGTTGCGCGCGCGGTGGCCAGGGCCCGTGCGACGCGATGCGGTCCCGCTCCTGCGCCGTGAAGTCCAGCAAGCCCTTTGGCGTGCGCTGCTCGGCACTGACCGCTGGCCCACAGGCCACACCCCATGCCGCGCAAAGCAGCGCCGCTACCCAGAGTTTGCTCAAGGCAACTGCACCGACTGAAGGAAGCGCTGCTGGCCGCCGGGGTGCCGCACATCCAGGCTCAGTTCCCAACGGCCGCTCATGTGCCACAGCAGCCCTTCGGCTTGCCATTGACCCTGGCCCAGGTGCTTCAGGCTGGTGCGGTAGTTCATGCCATGGCGGTGCTCGGGCATCTGCGCGTCGACCCGCACCAGCTCCAGGTCGGCGGGGCAGACAAACACTTGAAGCAAAAACGGGCGGCCCACCACCGGTGCGGGCTGGGCCACCCAGGCGACGCGCAGCGCGCCCTGGTTGATGACCTGGGCACCCACGGGCGGCATCAGGCATGCAGCCCAGGTGTTGGCCATGGATGCGGCGCACGCCAACGCCACCCACACAGGGGCCGCGCAACGGGACCTAAACCACAAATTCATTTGCCTTCTGGGCGCGGCAGCATGGCCGTGAACAGCGCTTCGCCGTTTTTCCAACCGATGCGCTCTGCCACCTCGGCCGGCAGATCAGCCAACCACTGGCGCGACCACTTGGCGTGCTCGCCCACGTAATACCAACGCTCGGGCGTGAAGGTGTCGGTGCCCAACATGAAGCGGTCGGGAAATTCCAGAAAGGCCGCCCGCCAACCGGCATCCACCCGGCCCGCCGTGGCGTGGTCGCTGCGAAAGGCCAGGTCACACCACAGGTTCTTGTGCTTGCGCAGCATTTCGCGCACCTTCTCCGGGGTCTCGAAACCCGAATGGGCCCACAAGATGCGGGCACCCGGGTCCTGCTTGAACTGTCGGTCGATGGCGTCGGCGTCGGAATGCGAATGCAGGAACAGCCGGTGTTCACGCGCCAGCTGCACCACCTGGCGCATCACGGGCAAATCGGCATCGGCACCATAGATGTGGTACTCACCGATGGCCACGAAGCGGTAGCGCGCCAGGCGTGTTTCCAGGTGGGCAATGACACTGCTGTCGTGCATCCAGCTGCCCAGTTCACCCCGGGTGCGGTAGGGGCGCAACACCGGCAACACCAGGTCGGGGGCCTCGGCAAAGAGCTTCTGCGTGCCCTCGTCGCTGCTGCTGGACACCATCGCGCGTTTCAGGCCCGCCTGGCGCATCAACGCCACCGCTTGTT
>JANMHH010000133.1:0-11292 GCA_031375065.1 Rubrivivax sp.
CGGTTCCACTGCGCGGTCTGGCCGCTGTCTTCTTGCCACACCCCAGGGCGAAAGTACAAGGTGCGCCAGGCCGCCAGGGCCGCCTGGGTGCCAAAAGGCCAGCGCAACTGGTGGGCCTGGTTGGCCTGGTTCACGGCAGGAACCGTGCGCAGCCAGGCCCACAGCGCGTCGCTGTCCTGACGGCTGATGCGGGTGGTCTCGGTGTAGGGGAAAACCGGCACCAGAGCGCGCCCGTCGGCGCCACGGCCGTGGTGCAGCGCGCGCCAGAAATCGCCCGCCGTCCAACGGCCCAGCCCGGTGTCGGGATCGGGCGTGAGGTTGCTGGAAATGACCGCGCCAAAAGGGGTGACGATGCGCCGGCCTCCCGCATAAGCGGCGCCGCCGCGCGCGGTGTGGCAGTGCGCGCAATTGCCAGCCAGGGCCAGGACGCGGCCACGTTCCAACTCGGCAGGTGTGGGCTGGAGGTTGGCCTCGGGGGTGAGCGCGGTGGTAGGCGCGGCGGTGGACACAGCATCGACGGGCGGTGCAGGGTCCAACCCCACCCACAGCACGCCCGCGCCCATCCCCAGCACCAGCAAGGCGCCGATCAGCCCACGCCAGCCCAGACCCGCAAGTAACTTCATCGCTGAACCGGTGGCACGCTGCCGCAGCGCAGTGGCAACGCGGCGAGGCTGGGCGTTTGTGGCTTGGCACCAGCGGGCACGGTTTGACGTGCGAGCCAGGTGCTCACCGCCGTGATGTCGTCACGGCTCAGCTTCAAGGCCACTTGCGCCATGCAGTCCGGCGCCAGCGCGCGCCGTTGGCCGTTGACCCAGGCCCCCAATTGCCCCAGCAGGTAGTCCCTGGGCAAGCCCAGCAGGCCAGGCGTGCTGGGCAAGACGCCGTTCAGCGCGGCACCGTGGCAGGCCGCGCAGGCCGGCAGGCCTGAGGCCGCGTCGCCCTGCAGGGCCAGCTGGCGGCCGCGTTGAAGGGTCGCGCTGTCTGCGGGTGCAAGGGGTGGGGCTGCGTAAGGCAGGTCCAGCGCTGCAAAGTGCTGAGCGATGTCGCGCATGTAGTCGTCGGTCAGCGGGTCGACCAAAGCCACCATGGCGCCGTAGTGGCGTCGCCCGTCGCGAAAGTTGCGCAACTGGTTCAACAGATAACCCGCAGGCTTGCCTGCCAAACGGGGCCGGTAGCCATCGGGCGCGGCGCGACCCTCTTTGCCATGGCAGACGGTGCACGCGGCCAGACGTTGCGCCAGGGTGTCTTCGATCACAGCCGGCGCGGCCGTGGCAGCCTGGGACGCCAGCAAGGCAGAGCACCACAAGGGCAGGAACAGGGGCAGGAACAGGGGCAGGAACGGGCGCAAGAAAAGGCACGAGAACAAGCGCGATAACAAGCGCGATAACAAGCGCAAGAACAGAGGCATCTGCGGTCAGATCGATGGTGGCAAAGACGGTGGTGGCGCGCGCAACGACGGCCCGCGCATTCCAACACGGAACCGTGGCCACCCCACCGCGGCCATGGCAGACGCCCCATTGCGCGACTTCACCGACGGGGCCACCTGCGGCCCCGTCGGCAGCTGAGCCGAAGACTCAGTCGCCGGGAATGTGCTGATGCAGCACCACTGGCTTGACGGACTTCTTGCGCATGCGGATGTTCAACATCTCCACCGCCAGCGAGAAGGCCATGCCGAAGTAGACATAGCCCTTGGGCACGTGGTTGTCAAAGCCCTCGGCAACCAACACCACGCCCACCACCACCAGGAAAGACAGCGCCAGCATCTTGATGGTCGGGTGGTCCGACACAAAGCGGCCGATCGGGCCGGCAAAGACCATCATCAAGGCCACCGAACCGACGACCGCCGCGATCATGATGCGCACGTCGTCGACCATGCCCACCGCGGTGATGATCGAATCCAGCGAAAAGACCAGGTCGACCAACATGATCTGCAGGATGACGGCCGTGAAGGTGGCCTTCACGGCCTTGGCACCGTGGCTGTCTTCGGCGCCTTCCATCGACTGGTGGATTTCACTGGTGCTCTTCCAGATCAGGAACAACCCACCCAGGATCAGGATCAGGTCGCGCCCCGATATTTCTTGCCCCAGCACCGTGAACAGCGGCGCCACCAGGCCGACGATCCAGGCCAGCACCAGCAGCAAGCCGATGCGCATGAACATCGCCATGAACAGGCCGATCTTGCGGGCAAACTCTCGTCTTTCCTTGGGCAGCTTGTCGACCAGGATCGAGATGAAAATGATGTTGTCGATGCCCAGAACAAGTTCAAGGGCGGTGAGGGTGGCAAAAGCAATCCACGCCTGGGGGTCGGAGATGAGTTCGATCATGACCCCATTGTGCTTTGGGCCATTGTCAAAAATCCATACGCATTGACCGCAATTCCCCAGCCTGTGTGGGCCCATGCATGAGCAACTTGACCGACTGCCAGATCAAGGTTCGGCGCCAACTTCGCGCGCTGAGGCGGCCTCGCTGACCATCATGGTGGGCGGCAGCGAAGCCACTTTTGCCAAGGTGCTGCCGCTGCTGCAGTTGATGGGCAAGAACATCACCCACGTCGGTGGCAATGGCGACGGCCAGACCACCAAGGTCGCCAACCAGATCATCGTGGCACTGAACATCGCCGCCGTCAGCGAGGCGCTGGTCTTTGCCAGCAAGGCCGGCGCCGACCCGGCCAAGGTGCGCCAAGCGCTGATGGGCGGCTTTGCCGCCAGCCACATCCTGGAAGTGCACGGCGAACGCATGATCAAGCGCACCTTCAACCCGGGCTTTCGCATCGGGCTGCACCAGAAGGACCTGAACCTGGCGCTGCAGGGGGCCAAGGCGCTGGGTGTGAGCCTGCCGCAAACGGCGGGCGCTGCGCAGTCGCCGGACTGACCGCCTGACGAAACGCTGCACTGCAGCGCCGTCACCCGGTCAGTTGCTCCTCTAAAACGGCAACCCGAGTGGGCCTGTGCGCAGGCGGATTGAGGCACGTGTAGCGCACCGTCCACCAGTCTTCGCCCATTTGGGCCTGCAGCCACGCCACAAAACCGCACACCTTCGCCGGCACCAGGCGAGGTGAAGGAAACACCGCATGGATCTCCTGCCTTGGCAACGCCCAATCCGAGAGCAAGGTGACCAGGGCGCCAGACTCGACCGACTCATGCACGATGTAGGTCGGCAATGCGGCCAGGCCCAGCCCGGCGCAGGCCGCGGTCAGCAAAGCTGACTTGTTGTTGGAGCGCAGCGGACCGCGCACCTGAACCGCCAGATCCTCCCCTTTGACGCCGCAAAAATGCCAGCGCGAGTCGTTTTGCACCGTGCTGATGATCAGCGCATCGTGCGCAGCCAGGTCGATCGGCGTCCTGGGATTGCCGCGGCGAGCGATGTACTCCGGGGAGGCCACCACCGACCACGGGTTGCGACCCAGGTAACGTGCGCCCAAAGTGGAGTCGATCAGGCGCCCCATGCGAATGGCCACGTCGATGCCTTGCTCGACCACGTTCACCACGGCGTCGTCGAACAGCAGCTCGATCTGCACCTTGGGGTTGTTTTGCAGAAAGCGTGTCACCAACGGTGCCAGCACCCGCCTGCCGAAGTCCATGGTCGTGCTGATGCGGATGACACCCTGCACCTGGGACTGCATCAGCGCTGCCACCGTCTCGGCTTCTTCCAGGTGGTGGGCGATCTGCTTGCACTTCTCGTAGTAGACGGTGCCCACCTCGGTCGGCTTCACACCATGCGTGCTGCGAAACAGCAGGCGCGCTCCGAGACGCTTTTCCAGCTGCGCCAGCAGGCGGGTTGCCGAAGGCTGTCCGATCCCAAGATCAGCAGCGGCCTTGCTGATCGAGCCCAGGTCCAAGACGCGGACAAAAAGCTTCATGGCCTGAAAGATGGAGGTGTTCATGGGACTCCGCTGACATCAAGGTTTTTGTGTTCTGCCAAACGACTTTGGCCCCCTGGGCACACAGCAGCACAGCCAACGCGCCGGGCGGGTTGCGCACCCCGCGTTTGTACAAGCGAAACCGGGCGCGTCACACCGCGACTGGGCCGCAATGAGCCGCAATGAGCCGTATTGAGCCGTATTCAGCCGCAAGGGACCCTTGCAGGCCATCCGCAATCAGCATAACCATCATTCTGAAAGTTGGACTTCCGCAGCGGCGAGAGGCTCACAGAACATCGGTTCTTGGCGGCCGGCCCCAATCATGTCCCCCAAAGTGGGTCGGCAGCTTGGGTTCAAGGTCAACCAACAAGGAGACAGGTGATGGCTTCATTGGGTTTTTGCCGGGTGGCAACGGTTCTCTTCGCAACCATCTGGCCCGGCATCACGATGGCACAAGCCTTCCCCGCCAAGCAACCGGTGCGCCTGGTGGTGCCCTTTGCACCGGGCGGAACCACCGACTTGCTGGCCCGGGCCCTGTCCGGGGCCATGGGCACGGCCCTTGGCCAGACCGTGGTGGTGGAAAACAAGGCCGGCGGCGGCGGCGCCATCGGTGCGGCCGAAGTGGCGCGCGCGGCCCCCGACGGCTACACGCTGCTGATGTCCTCGGTGTCGACGATGGCGGCCAACCCGGCGATCAACCCCAAAACGCCTTACGACCCGAACGCTGACTTCGTGCACATCGTCAACGTGGCCACCACACCCAACGTCATCGCAGTGACTGCGGCCTTCCCGGCCAAGGACTACCCGAGCTTTGTCGCTCTGCTGCGCAAAGAGCCAGGCCGACACAGCTATGCGTCAGCCGGTGTCGGCAGCGTCGGTCACCTGCTGGCCGAGGTCTACAAGGCCACCGCCAGCGTCTTCATCACCCACATCCCGTACCGCGGATCCGGGCCGGCCTTGACCGACGTGGTGGCCGGACAGGTGGGCGTGGTGGTCGACAACCTGCCCACGGCGCTGCCCTTCATCCTGGACAAGCGCCTGCTGCCGATTGTTGTGGCCGCGCCCACACGGCTGGCCCAACTGCCCAACGTGCCGACGTTTGCCGAGCTGGGGCTGCCGGCGGTCAACCGCATGTCCTTCCTGGGGGTTTCGGCGCCCAAGGGCACGCCCAAGGAGGTGGTCGACAAGCTGAACGCCGCGGTGAAAACGGCGCTGGCGGTCGCCAGCGTGAAGCAGCGCATCGAGTCCACCGGCGCCATGGTGGTGGGCAACTCGCCGGCGGCTTACCAACAGCAGATCAAGGAAGAGTACGAGGTTTACCGCAGCGCCGTGAAACAGCAAGGACTCAAGCCCGACTGAACCGCGCATCGCGCCGTGTCCAGACGCATTGCACGGTGGGCTTTGCCGGCCCCAACCTGAAGAGAAGCCCATGCCAAAGTTTGCAGCGAATTTGACGATGTTGTTCCCGGACCGGCCCTTTCTGGAGCGCTTTGAAGCCGCTGCCCAGGCCGGCTTCAAGGCCGTGGAGTTTTTGTTTCCGTACGCCTATTCGGTCGACGAGATCCGCTCGCGCCTGACCGACAACGGCCTGCAACTGGTGCTGCACAACCTGCCAGCGGGCCGCTGGGAGGCAGGCGAACGGGGCATCGCCTGTCTGCCGGATCGCACCGAGGAATTCCGGGCCGGCGTGGCCGAAGCGATCCGCTATGCCACCGCGCTGGGGGTGACTCAACTCAACTGCCTGGCTGGCAAGACGCCGGCCGGGTTGCCCACCGCGCAAGTGCATCAAACCTTGGTCAACAACCTGCGCCACGCCGCCACCGAATTGAAAGCCGCCGGGCTGCGGTTGCTGGTGGAGCCGATCAACACCTTCGACATCCCGGGCTTCCACATCAGCCGCACGGAGCAAGCCCTCCAGCTGCTCGATGAAGTGGCTGCAGACAACGCTTTTGTGCAGTACGACGTGTACCACGCGCAACGCATGGAAGGCGAACTGGGCAACACCCTCCAGCGCCACCTGGCCCGCATCGGCCATGTGCAAGTCGCCGACAACCCCGGGCGTCACGAACCCGGCACGGGCGAGATCCACTACCCCTGGCTGTTCAGCCTGCTGGACCGCCTGGGCTATGCCGGCTGGGTAGGCTGTGAGTACAACCCCACCACCACCACCGAAGCCGGCTTGGGCTGGCTGCGGCAAGCCACGCAGCCAGCGCAGGCGCCAGGCTGAAACGTTGCCGTCGCACCGCACTGCGCTTTTCAACCACGAAAGAACCCCATGAAACTTGGATTCATCGGCCTGGGCATCATGGGCGCGCCCATGGCCGGCCACCTGCGCGCCGCCGGCCACGATCTGTTTGTCACCACCCGCAGCCAGGTGCCTGCAGCACTGCTCAGCGCTGGCGCGCTGGCCTGCAGCACCGCGGCCGATGTGGCGCGACAAGCCGACGTGATCTTCACGATGGTGCCCGACACACCCGATGTCGAGAAGGTGCTGTTTGGCCCCAGCGGTGTGGCCGCAGGCTTGCTGGCTTCAGCGGGCGGCAGCGAACACCGCGTGGGCAAGACGGTGGTCGACATGAGCAGCATTTCGCCGATGGCCACCAAGGACTTTGCAGCGCGCATCAACGCCTTGGGCTGCGACTACCTGGACGCCCCGGTCAGCGGCGGCGAAGTCGGCGCCAAGGCGGCCTCGCTGACCATCATGGTGGGCGGCCATGAAGCCACTTTTGCCAAGACCTTGCCACTGCTGCAACTGATGGGCAAGAACATCACCCATGTCGGTGGCAACGGCGACGGCCAGACCACCAAGGTCGCCAACCAGATCATCGTGGCACTGAACATCGCCGCCGTCAGCGAAGCGCTGGTCTTTGCCAGCAAGGCCGGCGCCGACCCGGCCAAGGTGCGCCAGGCGCTGATGGGTGGCTTCGCCGCCAGCCGCATCCTGGAAGTGCACGGCGAACGCATGATCAAGCGCACCTTCAACCCGGGCTTTCGCATCGGCCTGCACCAGAAGGACCTGAACCTGGCGCTGCAAGGGGCCAAGGCGCTGGGTGTGAGCCTGCCGCAAACGGCCAGCGCAGCGCAGCTGATGCAGACCTGCGCCGCGCAGGGTTGGGACCAGCTCGATCACTCCGCTTTGGTGAAGGCCCTGGAGCTGATGGCGCACCATCCGGTGGCGCCGGACTGACCTTGCCGGGCCGGCGGGCCGGTCAGGTCTTGGCCACCCACCCCGCTTGGCCCCTGGGCTCGGCCAGGTCGGCGGGCATGGTGGTTGCGGCCAGCAGTCGATGCTCGTGCCCGCCATGGCGCAGCCGCAAGCGGCGGCCGCGGCGCAGCCGGTGTGCCATCGAGATGGCGATCGGCACCGCCACGGCGATCACCAACACCAACAAGATCAGGTTGTAGGACAGCGGCCAATCCTTCAAGGGCTTGGCCACGCCATAAAAGCCGGACATCAACCAGCAACTCGTGCTCACCGCCCCGCTGCTCATCAGCGCCCACGACTCCACCAGCCCCAGCGGGCGGTTGCTGACCAGTCGCGGGAAACACCACCCGCGCAGCACCACGGCATTCAGCGTCAGCAGCAGCACACACAGCAGCTTGGCCAAAAGCTTGGGGTTTTCCAAAATCGGGCCCCACTGGCCCTTGGCATCCAGCGCCACGATCGCCAGGCCGCTGGCCCACAAGCCCAGCAGCAGGGCCAGCACGCGTTGGTGGGTGCGCTCCAGGCGCGGCGCACTCATCTGGGCCCTGAGAAGCCGCCAATCGCTGCTCAGCACCGCGTGCAAGGCAAACACGCACAGCAGCAGGTGCACGTACAACAGCGCCAGGCGCAGGGCGGTTTCCATTCCCAAGATCGATCCCATCGTCAGTACCCATGCAGGCTATATGCAGAGTTGCCGGTTCAACTGTGTGCAGCTGCTCTTGTTGTTGCTGGACGTTGTTGAACCCACGCGTAGCAAGGGATCGCGGGTGGTGGCTCATTCTGGCGCCAAAAATTTCGGCCGCCAAGCAAGCCGGAAAAGCTTAAAGCCAAGGTCGGCCCATCGCCCTGAACCGGAGTCTGGGTGTCACGATAACCATCGCACCACACGGACAGCGAACCTTGCGCCAAGCGCTGGACGACAACTCCAGCTCAGCCCTTGTAAGCCGCGTATGCCGCGTCGACCCCTGCGCCACGTGTGAAGCGGTGGCCCTCGGCGGCCAACACCACTTCCAGTGCGGCCAGGGTTTGCAGCACGCAGTCGGGACGCGCGTTGTAGCCCATCGCGCCAATGCGCCAGACCTTGCCGGCCAGCGGCCCGAAGCTGGTGCCGATTTCGATGTTGAAGTCGTTCAGCAGCGCGGCGCGCAGCTTGTCGCCATTGACGCCGTCGGGCACCAGCACACCGGTGACGTTGGGCATCTTGTTGGCCTGGTCACCGTAAAGGCGCAGGTTCATGCCCTGCACACCGGCCACCACCGCGCGTGAGGCCGCGGCGTGGCGGGCGTAGACCTGCGGCAAGCCCTCTTGCACGAGGATGCGGGCGCATTCACGTGCGCCATAAAGCATGGTGGTGGCTTCGGTGTGGTGGTTCAGGCCGGCGTCGCTCCAGTAGTCCATCACCATCGCCAGGTCCATGTAGTTGGAGGCGATGCGCGCACCCAGGCCCGGCACATAGTTGGCCGGGCGCAGACCGTCTTCGATGTGGCGGCGTTGGTAGATGGTGTGGGCCAACTCCCTGGACAAGGTGATGGGTGAAACGCCCGAAGGCCCGGCCAGGCACTTCTGCAAGCCCGCCGTCACGGCGTCGATCTGCCAGGCGTCCACTGGCAGCGGTGTGCCGCCGCATGACGCCGTGGCGTCCACCTGCAGCAGCGCGCCGTAGCGGTGGCACAGCTCACCCAGGCCTTGCAGCGGCTGCAGCATGGTGGTGGAGGTGTCGCCTTGGCAAATGGCCACCAGCTTGGGAGAGAAGGCCTTCAACGCGGTTTCGATCTGGGCCAGGTCGAACACCGTGCCCCAATCAGCCTGCACCACCCGAACTTCGGCACCACAGCGCTGGGCAATCTCGTTCAGCAACTGACCAAAGCGGCCAAAGCTGCAGACCAGCACCTTGTCGCCGGGCGACACGGTGGACAGCATGACCATCTCAATGGCCGCCCGCGCGGTGCCGTCCAGCACCAGGGTCCAGTCGTTCTGGGTTTCAAAAAAGGCCCGGTACAGCGCCATGGTTTCGCGCATGAAGCGCCGAAACTGGGGGTCGAACTGCCCCAACAGTTGCGCCGACATGGCCCGCAGAACCCGCGGGTCGGCGTTGATGGGGCCGGGGCCCATCAGCAAACGCGGTGCGGGGTTGAGGTCGTCAAACGCCGAGGCCGGGTTGGCCAAGGGTGACAATTGCGGCAGTTGAGCTCCTTGCATCACGGCATGCTAGCAAAGGCCCCGCCCTGGCTGCCATCGTCACAAACCCCGCCAGCACCCGGTTGACCCACGCCAATTCGAGCCCATTCATGCCAACGACCAAGACCTCGTCCACAGCCAGCCCCAGGCCAACCAACTTGCACACCGTGGCCTACGTCCACACCAATCTGTACAAGGACTCGGTTGCGCTGATGCGGGTGGCGCAGCGCCTTCTGGCCCTGCCCGACGTGGTGGACGCGTCGCTGTTGATGGGCAACCCGGCCAACAAAGAGATCTTGGCCGAGGCCGGGCTGCTGGATGCGGGCCTGCAAGCGGCTGGCCCCAGCGACATCATGGTGGTGATGCAGGCCCGCAGCGCAGCGGCTGCGGAGGCGGCGCGCCTGGCCTCACAGGCCCAGTTAGCCGGCCAGGCCCAGGCCGAAATCGGCGCGGCGGGTGCTGCCCAAGAGGCCGTGGCCGCGCGCACCGTTTCGATGGGGTTGGCGCAGCACGCTGCAGCTGCCCGTGCTGGACAAGCAGGCAATCCCCCCGCCATCAACCTGGCCCAGATTTCCGTGCCCGGCGCTTATGCCGCCGGCGAAGCCTTGAAGGCTTTGCAGGCCGGCCTGAACGTCTTCATGTTCAGCGACAACGTGCCCCTGGCGCAAGAAGTGGCGCTGAAGCAGGAAGCCACCCGGCGCGGCTTGTTGGTGATGGGGCCCGACTGCGGCACCGCCATCATCGGCGGCGTGCCTTTGGGCTTTGCCAACCAAGTGCGGCGCGGCTCGATTGGGCTGGTGGCGGCGTCGGGCACCGGGCTGCAGGAAGTGACGACGCAGATCCACCGCATGGGCGGCGGCATCAGCCACGCCATCGGCACCGGCGGGCGCGATGTCTACGCAGAGGTCGGCGGCGCCACGATGCTGCAGGGCATCACGCTGCTGGCGCAAGACCCTGGCACACGCGTGATCGTGGTGGTCAGCAAACCACCGGCGCCCGAGGTCACGCACAAGGTGATGCAGGCCCTGCAGGCCGCGGGCAAACCGGCGGTGGTGCTGTTCCTGGGCAGCGAGCTGGCCGCACCGCTTCAAGCCCGGGGGGCCCGGGGCACCGCTGCGGCGCCAGCCCTTCGCGTGGTGCACACCCTGGTCGACGCGGCAGCAGCGGCCCTGCAGTTGGCCGGCATCCGGCGCCAGGCGACCGGCCACTACGCCATCCCCCCAGCACCGCGCTTTGCCAAATCACAACTTCACTTGCGGGCCTTGTATTCGGGCGGCACCTACGCGGCCGAAGCGCAGGTGCTGTGGCGCAGCAGCGGCCTGCAGGTGTGGTCCAACGCACCGCTGGACCCGGCCCTGGCGCTGCCCAACCCCAAGCGCGCCAGCCGCGGCCACAGCGCGCTGGACCTGGGCGACGACGACTTCACCGTCGGCCGCCCGCACCCGATGATCGACGCCAGCGCCCGCATCGAGCGCCTGCACCGGGAAGCGGCCGACCCCAGCGTGCGGGTGATCCTGCTCGACGTGGTGATCGGCTGGGGCGCCCATGCCGACCCCGCCTCCGAACTGGGCGCGGCCGTGCAGCAGGCCAAGCGTGCAGCCGCCCAGGCCGGCCGCGCACTGGCCGTGATCGGCTTTGTCTGCGGCACCGAAGACGACCCACAACGCCTGTCCGCGCAAGAAGCCCAGTTGCGCAGCGCCGGCATGGTGCTGGCCGGCAACAGCGCCAACGCCGCCTGGCTGGCCGCACGGTGGCTGCGATGAACAGCGCCGCCCGCATCAACAACCCGGCCCGCCGCAAGCGCGTGGTGGTGGCCCTGGGTGGCAACGCAGCCTACCCGCCCACGATCAAGGGCACGGCTGCAGAGCAGATGGTGCTGATGCGCCAGGTCTGCGCGCACCTGGTCGAAATCATCCAGGCCGGCTGGCAGCTGGTGCTGACGCACGGCAACGGCCCCGTGGTGGGCAACATCCTGTACCGGATGGCGCGCACCGCCGATGAGCTGCCGCCGATGCCGATGGACGTGTGCGTGGCGCATTCGCAAGGCGGC
>JANMHH010000156.1:0-2123 GCA_031375065.1 Rubrivivax sp.
CGACTCACCTGGCGCGCCGGTCTTGGCGACACGTGTGGCACAGCTGCTGGCAGACGCCGGCCTCGCCAACCATCTGCTGGACCAAGGCGGCCTGGACCACGGCATCTGGACGCCGCTGCGTTTCATGTTCCCGCAAGCCGATATCCCGGTCCTGCCGTTGGCTTGGCCACCGCAGTGGTCGCCGCAACAGCTGTTCAAGCTGGGGCAGGCGCTCGCGCCGCTGGCCGATGAGGGCGTGCTGATCGTGGGCAGCGGCAGCATCACTCACAACCTGCGGCGGGTGTTTGCCAGCGGCGGTTTGCATCCGCCCGACGGACCGGCCACGCCCGAGAGCACCGCCTTTCGGGACTGGGTTGCCGAACGCGGCGCACAAGCCGACTGGTCGGCCCTGCTGGACTACCGCGCTCAGGCGCCCTTTGCGGAGCTGATGCACCCCACCGACGAACACCTGCTGCCCCTCTTCATTGCCGCAGGTGCAGGCGGCGAGCAGGCCGCACTGCGGGTCCACAGCAGCCTGGTCTTTGGTGACCTGGGCATGGACGCCTACGCCTTTGGGCCACAGGCCGGCGTGTTGCAGGCTGCGCTGCTAGGCACGCCGCAGCACCCATTGCAAACCCCGCCGTAGCGGGCCGCTTCAATGCGCTGCCCGCACCCTCAGGCAGGCAGTCGGTTGAAGGTTTCGTCCAGGGCGGCGAGCCAGACCTGCTTTTCAGCCAATGTCGCAAAACTGGCCTGCAGGCTGTTGCGTGCCAAGGCATACGCTTGGCGCGTGCCCAGCGCAGGCAGCGCGTCGAAGGTCTCGACGAAGTTCTGCTGCAGGTAGCCGCCAAAGTAGGCCGGGTCGTCGCTGTTCAGTGTGACGCACAGGCCTGCTTCCAGCAGTGCCGGCAGGTTGTGGTCGGCCATCTGCTTGAAGACACACAGCTTGACGTTGGACAACGGGCACACCGTCAGCGGCGTCTGCTGCGCTGCCAGCCGCTGCACCAGCGCAGGGTCTTCGAGACAGCGCACGCCGTGGTCGATGCGCTGCACCTTCAAGACGTCCAGCGCGCTCCAGATGTAGGCCGGCGGGCCTTCTTCGCCGGCGTGGGCCACCACGTGCAAGCCCAGTTCTCGGCAGCGCGCAAAAACACGGGCAAACTTTTCGGGCGGGTGACCCTTTTCACTGCTGTCCAGACCCACGCCAATGAAGTGCTGGCGGTGCGGCAAGGCCTGCTCCAGCGTGGCCAGCGCCGCATCTTCGGACAGGTGCCGCAAAAAACACAGGATCAAGGCCGCACTGATGCCCAACTCCGTTTGCGCCTGGGTGCAGGCCCGCGCCAGGCCCTGCACCACCACCGCCATTGGGACACCCCGTTCGGTGTGGGTCTGCGGATCGAAAAACAGCTCTGCGCGCACCACGCCGTCGGCCTTGGCGCGCAGAAAGTAGGCCCAGGCCATGTCGAAGAAGTCCTGCTCGTGCAGCAGCACGCTGGCCCCGGCGTAGTAGATGTCCAGAAAGCTCTGCAGGTCGGTGAAGGCGTAGGCCGCCCGCAGAGCCTCGACGCTGGGGTAAGCCAGGGCCACGCCATTGCGCTGGGCCAAGGCAAAGATCAGCTCGGGCTCGAGCGAACCTTCAATGTGGATGTGCAGCTCGGCCTTGGGCATGGCGCGCAGCAGGGCATGGAGCTGGCCTTGGGGCAGCATGGGGAAGTGCGGCTTCACGGCGGGTGCCTTGTGCTCAAGGGTTGGTGAGCCCGCCACTGTAGCCCCAAGGCACCCAGGCCCGCGGCTGCTGGGCGCCAGGGCCGGGGCCGTCGGTCAGCGCAGGAATCGGCCGTCGTGCGTGATGATGGTGGAGTCAACAAAACTGGACCCCAAACGCTCGCCCGGCCCGTAGCGCACTCGAAACCCGCCCAGGTCAACTTCGCCCAAGGACTCCATGGCCTGCACCAGGCCCGCACGGGTGATGTCTCGTCCACCGGCAGCGCCCGCGCTGCGGCCCGCTCGCAACAGCCCCAGGCTCAACAACTTGGCACTGGCAAAGCCATACAGACTGGCATAAGACCGCGGCAGCTGAGCCTTGGCGGCGGCCGCCGCATACTCGCGCGCCAGTGGCGTGGTGCTTGAAAAGGGCGAGGGCA
>JANMHH010000162.1:0-28094 GCA_031375065.1 Rubrivivax sp.
GGCTTGCAGATCGGTGGCGGTGAGCGACTTGCCGTCGAGCAAGGCCGTCACGGCAGGCCACTGCACCGGCTGCCCAGGCTGGGCCGGCGCCGCGTTGGCGGCGGGCAGTGCCAGCGGGCCCCAGCCCAGCAGGCCCAGCGCAGCGGGTGTCAGCAGCGCGGTGCGTCGCTTCATTTGCCAGCCTGCTCCATCAGGAGGTAGGTGTTGTAGGCGTTGATGCGGTTGGCCGCGCGAAACAAGGGCAGGTGCTCGAAGCGGCTCCAGTCGGCCTTGGCATAGGCCTCTTCGAAAGGCTCCAGGTTGCGCGCCGCGTCACCCATGGTGGCGCGCAGGTGCAGCAGGTAGTCGCGGGTCAGCATCAGGTCGGATTCTGCGCTGGTCGACACCGGTCCGTGGCCGGGCACGATGGTTTGCACGCGCATGGCCAGCAAGCGGTCCAGCGCTTCGATCCAGCGGCCGCTGTCGGCCTGGCCCACAAAGGGCACTCGCCCGCGAAACACCAGGTCGCCGGCTATCAAAAGGTGCTGCTGCGGCAGCACCACCACCAGGTCTTCGGGCGTGTGGGCGGGCCCCGCGGGTTGCAGCACGAAGTCCACGCCGCCCAGCGTGAACCGGGTGGCTTGTGTGATCCAGCGGTCTGCACCCACCAGGCGAGTCTGGGCGTCGATCCAGGGCGCCAACTCTTCGCGGCTGGCCTGCAGGCGCAAGGCCGCCGTGTCGCTGTGCAGGTAAGCCTGTGCGGACTGGTGGGCGGTGATGGTGGCGCCCAGGTCCTTGAAGACCTGCAGGCCGTAGATGTGGTCGGCGTGGTAGTGGGTGACCACCACATGCCGAATCGGCTGCGCCGTCAGTTTGGCGATGGCCGACACCAGATCGCGCGCCAACGCCGGTGAGCCCAGGGCGTCCACCACCACCACACCGGCTGGCGTGACCACAAAAGCGGCGTTGGATATGAAGTTGCGGTTGGCGGATGTGCCCAGCGCCGACGCGCCTTGCACCATCCAGACGCCCGGGGCCACCGCCACAGGCTCCAGCGGCTGCGCGGCAGCAGGCCAAGCCATGACCTGCGATGCCAACACGGCGCACCCCAGCCAGCGGCGGGCGCGCCAACACCGGGTTAGTACCGTGAGGGGTAGCTTCATTCAGCCATACATTCGTATGCAGTGATATTAGACGCTGCCGGTTCGGCTTGGCAAGCATCTTGTCCTTGGGCTGGCGCCTTGGTAATCCCCTGGGGGTGCGGGCCATTGCGCAGAACGCAAAATCTCAAATCAGATCACCCGGAGACCCCATGAAGAGAACCTGCTTTGCCGTGCGCCCGCCGCTGGCCGCTCTGGCGGCGTTGGCCGCCCTGGCGTCCCCCTGGGCCCAGGCCCAGGAGGCCAATCTGGCCCGCAATCTGGCGGCCACCTGTGCCAACTGCCACGGCACCAACGGCAATGCACGCGGGGAGATGAAGCCGCTGGCCGGTGTCTCGGCCGAGAAGATCATCGCGGCGGTGGCCGACTACAAAAACGGCAACCAGCCGGCAACGATCATGCATCAAATCAGCAAGGGCTACACCGATGAGCAGGTCAGGCTGATCGCGGCGTTTTTTGCAGCCCAGAAGCCCACCAAGTGAAAAGCCGCCACATGAACAACAACACTTTTCTCGACCTGAAGCGCCGCCGCGTGCTGGGTGCCGGCCTGGCCCTGGGCAGTCTGGCTTTGGCCGGCTGCGCCACCGGTGGCGCCAGCGGAGCGTCGATCGGCCGCGTGGTCATCGTCGGCGCCGGCTTTGGCGGCAGCACCGCCGCGCGCTACCTGAAGATGTGGGGCGGCAACGTCGACGTCACGCTGGTCGACCGCAACCCGAACCTCGTCAGCTGCCCGATCAGCAACCTGGTGCTCGGCGGCCACAAGCAGATGGCCGACATCACACGTGGTTATGGCGGCCTGAAGTCGCTGGGCGTGAAGGTCGTGCAAGGTGACGTGACCGCCATTGACGCCGCTGGCAAAAAGGTCAGGCTGGCCGGGGGCGCCGAGCTCAGCTACGACCGCTTGATCCTGTCGCCGGGCGTCGACTTCATCACCGAAGGCACCCCCGGCCTGCAAGCCGCGCTGGACAGCGGCCGCGTGTTGCACAGCTGGAAAGCCGGCCCGCAGACCCTGGCGCTGCGCCAGCAACTGGAAGCCATGCCCGACGGCGGCGTGTTTGCGATGAGCATCCCCAAGGTGCCCTACCGCTGCCCGCCCGGGCCTTATGAGCGCGCCTGCATGGTGGCCAGCTACTTCAAGCTATACAAGCCCAGGTCCAAGGTGCTGGTGCTGGACGCCAACCCCGAAGTGCAAAGCAAAAAGGCGCTGTTCGAAAAAGCTTTCAAGGACCACTACAGCGGCATCCTGGAGTACCGCGCCAACAACGAGCTGAAAGAAGTCGTCGGCACCACCGCCAAGCTGGAGTTCGACGACGTGAAGGCCGATGTGCTCAACGTGATCCCGCCGCAACGCGCGGGCGACATTGCGCGCAGTGCGGGCCTGTTGAACATGAACAACCGCTGGGCCGGTGTCAACTGGCTGACCATGGAAAGCACCGCAGCCCCCGGCGTGCACGTGCTCGGCGACGCCACCTTCAGCGCGCCGGCCATGCCCAAGAGCGGCCACATGGCCAACCAGCACGCCAAGGTGGCAGCGGCGGCCATCATCGAACTGCTGCAAGGCAAGCCGGTCAACGCCACGCCGGTGGTCATGAACACCTGCTACAGCTTTGTCACCGCCAAGGACGTGGTTCACGTGGCCAGCGTGCACCAGTACGACGCGGTCGACAAGACCTTCAAGACCGTGCCCGGCTCGGGCGGCGTCAGCGCTGGCGCCAACCAGCTGGAAGGCCGCTATGCACTCAGCTGGGCCGACAACATCTGGTCGGATATGCTGGCCAGCTGAACCTGCGGCCCAACGCCAAGGGCCAAGCACCCACCCACTGGAAAGCCACCATGAACCGTCGCCCGATGTTGAGTCTGCTGGTGACCCTGGCGCTGGCAGCCACCAGCGGCGGCCACGCGCTGGCCCAGGACGCCTGGCCGACCAAGCCGGTGAAAATCGTGGTGCCCTTCCCGCCCGGCGGCACCAGCGACGTGATGGCGCGCATGGTCAGCGAAGAACTGGCCAAGGCGCTCAAGCAGCCCGTCATCATTGAAAACCTGGGCGGTGCCGGTGGCACCACCGGCACCGGCCGCGCCGTGAAACTGCCGGCCGACGGCTACACCATCATCCAGACCGGTGTGGGCCAAAACGCCGTGGCTCATGGCCTGGACCCCAAGTTGCCCTACGACAGCGTCAAGGACTTCGTGCACTTCAGCCAGGTGCACTCGGGCCCTAACGTCTTGGTGGTGCACCCTGAGCAGCCCTTCAAGACCTTCAAGGAGCTGGTCGAGTTTGTGCGCAAGAACCCGGGCCGCCTGAACTACGGCTACACGCACGCGGCGTCGGGCCACATGGCGATGGAACTGCTGAAGCAGACCGCCAGCCAATGCCCGCCGGGCGTCAAGTCGTGCAACGGTTTTTTCATGGTCGGCATTCCCTACCGTGGCGGTGGTCCGATGTTGACCGACTTGCTGGGCGGGCAGATTCCGCTGATGTTCATCAACCAGGACTCCGCCTTGCAACACGTGCGCGCAGGCAAGCTGCGCGCCTTGGCCGTGACCAGCCTGCAGCGCAACCCGCTGTATCCCGACGTGCCGACCATCGCCGAAAGCGGCTTCCCTGGCTTTGAGGCGCTGAGCTGGTCGGGGCTGTCGGTGGCCAAAGGCACACCGCAAGCGGTGGTCGACCGCCTGGAAGCCGAGGTTGGCAAGATCATGAGCAGCCCGGCCATCCGCCAGCGCATGGAGTCGGTGGGTTTTGTGGTGCCGGTGCAGGGTGCCAAGCCCTACACGGCCTTTGTCAAGGCTGAGATGGAGCGCTGGACCTCGGTGATCAAGACGGCAGGCATCAAGGCCGAGTGACGATGCCGCGCAGCCCGGGTTGAAGGGCGTGGCGGGTTGACGTCAAAGCCTGGGCGAACCGCAGGCGGCGAAGAGCCCACCACGAAGGCCACGGGCACCAGGCGACGGGGTCACGAGCAAAGGGCGATCGGCCAAGGGCCCGTTCACGCCGGCGGACCCAGGCCGTCACACCCCTAGAGGACAGCGCTGCCTTGGTCGGTCATCACGTCTGATGATCTCTCCCCATTTGCCCCCTGCGCCGGGGGCGATTCGCTGCAGTCATGAGCCTACGGTCCGGTCAAACGGCCGCCAGAGCCGTGGTTATCCAACCCACACCACGCTCAGAGAGGCTCACCATGCTGCACCGAACCCGCATTCCCTCGCCCCCAACCAGGCCCGTCCGCCCACGCCATCTGGGCTGGGCTTTGATCAGCACGCTGGCACTGCTGGGAGGCTGCCTCCACGACGACGAAGACGAACCGCCCACCGTGGCCGTCTCGGGCCTGGTGGTCGACGGCCCCTTGCAAGGGGCCATGGTCTGTTATGACCTCAACGACAACGGCACCTGCGACACCGCCGAGCCCACCGCCACCACCGACGCCAACGGCCGCTACAGCCTGACGGTGCTGGACAGCGACAGCGGCAAACACGCCGTCATCGCCGTAGTGCCGGCCACCGCCATCGACAAAGACACCGGCACGGCGGTGGGCGCGGCCTTCACGCTGCGCACGCTGCCCACCTTGACCGCCGGCGCACAGGACGTGTTCGTGAGCCCCATCACCACGTTGGTGGCCGACATCAGCGCCAGCAGCGGCAAGACACCGGCCGAGGCGGCCGCACAGGTGCAGGCTGCGCTGTCATTGCCCAGCCTGCCCTTGGCCCCCGCCATTCCCGCCGGTGGCAGCGCCGAACTGCTGGCCGCCGGCCAGGTGGTCGGCGCCGTGATCATCCAGACCGCCAAGCTGGCCGGGGCCAACGGCGTGCCGCCTGCGCAGGTGGCCGCCCTGGTGCGTGAGGTCACCACCACCCAGCTGCCGGTGCTGACCGCAGCACTGGCCGGCAGCACCGCCGCCACCCCGGCGGCCCGTGCCGCCGAAGCCGCGGGCGCGGTGCTGAGCGAGATGAACCTCACACCCGCCAGCGTTGCGGCCGTGGCCACCGCGCTGGCCCGCCCGGCCGGCAGCGCCGACGCGCCGGGCCCGTTTGTCAGCGTGCGCCGCTTTGCCTACACCGACGCCAACAACTACAGCTACACGCTGTTTGTCGGCGACAGCAGCGTCACCGGCAGCAACGGGCGCTTCAAGGCCACCGAGGTGCGCCAGACCCTGAACGCCGGCTCCGAGCTGCCCTACAACCGCAACCAGATGTACTGGACGGGCACCGAGTGGAAGATCTGCGCCACGCAATGGGAGGTCAGCACCAACAAGCTGGAGACAGCCACCACACCGCAGCTGGGCACCTACTGCGACGCGTCCAACAGCGAAACCCGATCGGTCGTGGAAGACATCAGCGGCAAGACCCTGCGTGAGGTGGTGACCAGCATCCGTGCCCACCCCTTCGCCGACAGCGTGGGCGCCCACACCGACCGGGTCTTGGGCCTGCCGGTGAACTGGGGCCCCAGCCCCAATCTGCTGCCCGCCACCGCCACGTTCCCGGCCGGATCCAGGATGTCGCGCCGCACCCAGCGCGCCGACATCGGCGGCGTCGATCGCATCGAACTGGCCAGTAAGTCCAGTGTGCGCTGGAGCGATGGTGTGTACCGCCAGGCCACCACGCTGGAACAGTACAGCGGCATGCCAGGCGATTTGGTGGACGGCACCGTCGTGCCCGCCAATGCGAACACCGTGTTTGTGTTCGATTTGAACTTGGGCGACCAGCCCGATGCCACGCTGGAAGCCTTCAAACGCTTTCGCGCTGGGTTCGACGTGGCTGCTGCCAAGATCCGCTTCTACAAGTGCGATGTGCGCAAGGTCGACCAGGCAGCCATCAACTGCGCCAGCGCGGGTGACGGCACGCTGGCCATCAGCACCCAAGGCGGCTTGCGCCTGATGCGGGTGGCCACTGGCTACCCGAACGAGTTGACGTTGCAGTTGCGCGAGCAGCGCTTCTGGGCCGAGTCCAGCGGCACGGTGTTCCGTGGCGTACGCGACCTGGAGCGCACCCGCTACGACCAGCGCTTGAACGCCGTGGCCTGGGCAGCGATGCGCACGGCGCTGAGCATCCCCGAGCACCGGGCACCCGTGGCGCCCACCAGCAGCGGGCCGTTTGCAACACTGCGCAACTTCACCTTCACCGACGCCAACAACTACAACTGGCGCATCTTCGACGGCGACAGCAGCGTGCTGGACAGCGCCGGCCTGTACACCTTCAACGAGCGCCGCCGCACCGTCAGTGCTGGCGTGGAGCAGCCCTTTGTGCGCGCCCGCTCCTACTGGACCGGCACCGAGTGGTACGACTGCCCCAGCGACGGCATCAACATCGGCACCACGGCCAGCGCGGCGCCCAACCGAGGTGTCTACTGCAAGGGCTACACCGACGAGCGCGTCGGCAACACCACCCTCACCGCCGGCGGCCGTTTGATGTCGGACGTGATCAACGACATCCGCGCCTACGGTAGCACCGACAACGGCGCCTCCACCAGCAACTGGGGCCCGCGGCCCGGCAGCTTTCCGGTGCTGGCCACGACCCGCTTTCCGGAAGGGTCGACGATGGACTACCGCGGCTTCGTGACCACGGCCACGCCACTGAGCATCGCCACTTCAGCCAACAACCAAGTGCGCGTGGCACCCTCACCCACCAGCTCGGCAGCCTTCAACACCTGGCCCTTCGCAGCGTCGCTGGATGAACTGATCGCGCTGTACCCCAGCAACATCAACAGCAGCACCATCAACGGCAACCTGGCGGTCTTTGTGCATTCCTACACCGCCACGCCCACCAACCCGCTGCACACCAACACGGTGGAGATCCGGGGCGGCTTTGACGCGGTGGGCAACAAGGCCCGCTTCACGCAGAACAACCGGCTGGTCAGCGGCGGCAACACCACCAACTACGTCACCTTGCTCGACACCACCTACAGCATCGAGACGGTGGGCGGTGTGCGCTTGCTGAAGTTTGCCGCCATGCCCGCGGGCTTTGAAGACAACTACCGCTTCACGCGCCTTTTCGCCGAGCGCAATGGCGGGGTCTGGTACGCCTTCAAGGACAGCTTCACCACCACGCCCGCCTGGAGCGTGCGCCTGAACAAGACAGCCACCGACGCGCTGTTCCAGGCCCTGGGCATCCAGTGAGCTGAAGGGCGCAGCTCCCAGGGGGGTGCTGCGCGTCGTGTTGGGTCGGGTCGTCAAAGCAGGCCCTTGACAGCGTTGGATGGTAGATACTAAAGTGATATCACTTTGAACACAGGCTACCAGCCCAACGGAGACCTCCATGCCTTCGACCCCGGTCACCCAGGAACGTGAAGTCCAGTCGGCCAACGGCTATGTGATGACCGCGGCGGGCGTCGTGCTCATCGCCAGCACGGTGACTTCCTTTGTGCTGGCGCCGGGTGGCGGCGGGCTTTTGATCCTGATGCGGGTGTTGTTCATCGCCTTGGGCATCTTCATCTTGGTGGGCCTGTTCATGCTGCAGCCCCGCGAAGCCGCCATCCTGACGCTGTTTGGCAAATACATGGGCACCGACCGCAGCGAGGGCCTGCGCTGGGCCAACCCGCTGTACGTCAAGCGGCACATCTCGCTGCGGGCGCGCAACTTGAACTCGCCCACGCTGAAGGTCAACGACAAGCGCGGCAATCCGGTGGAGATCGGCGTGGTGGTGGTCTGGCGCGTGTTGGACACCGCACGCGCGGTGTTCGAGGTGGACGACTTCGAGCGCTTTGTCACCGTGCAGGCCGAAGCCGCCGTGCGCCACCTGGCCGCGCAGTACGCCTACGACCACGCCGACGACAGCGACGCTGCCGAGGTGACGCTGCGCGGCGCCGGTGACACCGTGGCCGCCACGTTGAAGGCCGAGCTCGAAGACCGCTTCGAGGCCGCCGGGGTGGAGGTGCTGGACGCCAAACTCAGCCACCTGGCCTATGCACCTGAAATCGCCCAGGTCATGCTGCGCCGCCAACAGGCCGAAGCCATCATCAGTGCGCGCACCAAGATCGTCTACGGCGCGGTCAGCATGGTGGAAGCCGCGCTCAAGGGCCTGAGCGAGCGCAACCTGGTGGAGCTGGACGACGAGCGCAAGGCCGCGATGGTGAGCAACCTGCTGGTGGTGCTGTGCGCCGACAACAACGTGCAGCCGGTGGTCAACACCGGCACCCTCTACAACTGATCCTGCAGTCCGCCATCCAACGCAAATCGCCAACCGCTAACCGCCTGCGCCGTGGCCAGTCCGGACAAAAAGAGTTTCCTGCTGCGCGTCGACCCCGCGCTGTGGGCCGAGGTCGAGCGCCTGGCGTCGCAGGAACTGCGCAGCGCCAACGCCCAGGTCGAGTACCTGTTGCGCGAAGCACTGGCCCGGCGTGGCCGCAAGCCCGACGAGCCCTCAACGGACAAAGGCCCCGGCAAGCCGCGCGCGCGCTGAGCAAGACATCTGGCTTGCATGGTGATCTCCGGGGAGCCCTCGACGGCCAGCGCTTGCGCGCAGCACAGTGGGCGTGGTCGTGGCAGAACCCGGGACCGATGCACGACGCTGCCGTGGCACGAACGGCAGCGAGAATCAGCGTTGATGACCACACCGCAGCCACCCACCCACCCCGCCTTGCAGCACAGCGCCTTCTACCGCTTCGTGCCACTGCCGCAACCTGCGCTGGCGGCCGATGCCGTGCGCGCAGCAGCGCACGACCTGCAAGGCAGCATCGTGCTGGCGCTGGAGGGCATCAACGGCACCGTGGCCGGCGTGCCAGCGGCGGTGGCGCGGTTTGAGTCGGCGCTGACGGCTGCCGACTTTTGCCGCGGCGTCTTCCAAGGCATGACCTTCAAACACAGCGCATGCCTGACCCCACCTTTTGGGCGGCTGAAGGTGGCCGTGAAAACCGAAATCGTGGCGTTGGGCTTGCCTGCGGCGGTTTCACCCAGCGGCCCCTTGCCGCCACCTGACGAATCAGACTCCAGCCACTTGACGCCCGCCCAGTGGCGCGCGCTGCTGGCTCAGGGCCAGGCCGTGGTGCTGGACAACCGCAACCACTTTGAGTTTCGCCTGGGTCACTTCCACGGCGCGGTGGACCCGCAGGTGCACAATTTTCGCGACTTTGTCGACTACGTGCTGGTCCAAGCGCCCAGCTGGCGCGCCCAGCAAAAGCCTGTGGCCATGTACTGCACGGGCGGCATTCGCTGCGACAAAACCGCACCGTGGCTGCGCAGCCTGGGGTTGCAGGTGTGGCAGCTGGGGGGCGGCATCCTCAACTACTTTGCGCAACTGCCCGACGCGCAGCAAGACTGGCAAGGCGAGTGTTTTGTGTTTGACAACCGGGTGGCGCTGAACACCCGGTTGCAAGAGACCGCGCACACGGTGGACGATGTCTTCGACCCTCATCACCCCGACGAAGCCTGGCGCTTGCAGCGCGCCCGTCGGCTCGACGCCGGCCCTGGCTGAACCGTGGGCCGCGCCACGCCGCTCTGGACGCCCGCGCTGCGCGACGGCGTGGCCGCCAGCCGGGTGGCGGTGGCGGCAGGGCCCTGGCGGGTGTTGGGGGACTTCCTGCAGCAGCGCATGCCAGCCGTCACCGACTGGCCCGCGCGCTTGGCGCAGGGCCTGGTGCTCAGCGCCCAAGGCCAGCCGCTGCGCTTTGACAGCCCTTGCCTACCCGGTGAAGTGGTGTGGTACTGGCGCGCCCCGCCGCCCGAGCACCGGGTGCCCTTCGAGCTGACGCTGCTGCACCAGGACGCGCACCTGGTGGTGGTCGACAAACCGCACTTCCTGCCGGTTGCGCCGGCCGGGCGCTACCTGCATGAAACGGCACTGGTGCGGCTGACCCGGCTGCTCGGCATCACCACATTGGCCCCAATGCACCGGCTCGACCGCGAAACCGCCGGCGTGCTGGTCTTCACCGTGGAGCCGGCCACCCGGGCGGCCTACCACGCGCTGTTGCGGCAGCGGCAGGTCCACAAGGTCTACGAAGCCGTGGCGCCGTGGCGCGCCGATCTGGCCCTGCCTTGTCGCTATCAGAGTCGGCTGGAGGAACCCGGCGGGCGCGGCTTCATGCAAATGCAGACGGTGGCCGGCGAGCCCAACGCCGAAACACAGATCGAGCTGATCCGCCGCTTGTGGCCCGCGCCAGCGCTGCTGGATTCATGGGGCCAGGGCGTCGACTCGACCACGCCCGGCTTGTCCACGCCCCTGGCCCTGTACCGCCTGCGGCCGCTCACCGGCCGCCGCCACCAACTGCGGGCACAGATGTGCGCTTTGGGCCTGCCCATCGTGGGCGACCGCATCTACCCCCAGCTGTGGCCCGAAGCGCCGCCCGGTGCAGCGCCCGACTACCGCGCACCCTTGCAGTTGCTGGCCCGCGAGATGGCGTTCACCGACCCCGTCACGCATCAGCCACGGGTTTTCACCAGCGCCGCCAGGCTGGAATGGGCGGAAGCGTCCGACGCGGCCAACTGACGGCTTTTTCAACCGTTTCGTTCGGCAGCTGCACCGCGCCTCGGCAGCCACTCAAGTCAGAGCCCGACACACCGATAACCAGAAGGGTGCGGTCCCTCTTGGGCTGCACCGCCTCGATGCTGACTTCGCCTTCACCCGTCCAAGCCGACACGGCGGCCGCCAAACAACGGTCGCTGCGCCTGCGGCGCTTTGGCATGGCGTCGTCGACGTATGCGCTGGGCCTGCTGATTCTGGCCATGTGCACGGCCCTGGGCCTGTTCCCGGCCCCCGCCCTCAAAACCCTGGCACTGGGCTTTGCACTCATCAATCTGGCCCTGTTGTTGGTCTTTCTCAGCGGGTGGAACGAACGCTTTGCCGACCCCTCGTTGACAGGCTTGCAGACCGTTCTGGGCGTGACCGTGGTGGCCTTCATCCTGGTGCTGGGCCCCCAGGTGCAGTTTGTGGCAGCGCCCTTTTACAGCGTGATCTTCATCTTTGGCATGCTGCGCTTGCAGCCACGCGCCTTGACGCTGCTGGCGCTGTACCTGCTGGCCAGTTACAGCGCGGCCACTGTCTGGCGTCACCAGTTCCAGCCCGAGTCCATCGACTGGCGGCGCGATGCCGTGATCAGCGTGCTGGTGGTGGGCAGCTCGATCTGGTTTGCCACGGCGGCCATCTACATCAGCCGGTTGCGCGCGCGGCTGCGCGCTTCACTGCAGCACATCGCTGCGTTGGCCACACACGACGCGCTCACCGGCATCTGGAACCGCCGCCAAATCGACCAGGACCTGGAAGCCGCGGTCAAGCATGCGCAACGCACCGGCAGCGCGCTGTGCGTTTTGTTGGTCGACGTGGATCACTTCAAGGCCATTAACGACCAGCACGGTCACGCCATGGGCGACGAGGTGCTCAAGGTGGTGGCCGCCTGCCTGGCGGGGTCGCTGCGGGCAGGTGACCAGGTGGCGCGGTATGGCGGCGAAGAGTTCTTGCTGCTGCTGCCCGGCACCTCGCTGGCCCAAGCCAGTGTGTTGGCCGAACGCCTGCGTGCAGCGCTGCAAAACTCGCAGGCCCTGCCTGAGCACGAAACCAACATCACGGCGTCGTTCGGACTGGCGGTTTGGCGCGCCGGTGAGAGCGCCAGCCACCTGGTGCGGCGGGCGGACCGGGCCATGTACCGCGCCAAGGCGGCCGGTCGCAACCGCGTGGAAGCCGACAGCCCGGTTCAAGCCATGGGCTGACCGCGCCTGACCCGGTTTCAGGGGAGGCGTCGAACCGGGCCTGCGCGCGAGGGCGCCGGGGCGCCGGTGCGCCGCTGCCGACCTCAGCGCCCTTGGGCCAGACGCCAGGCTGCGAAGTCGACCCGACTCTTTTCGTCGGTGGCCGGGTACAGGCCCAGGATGCTGCGGCCTTCCATCACCTTCTCGGTCACGAAGTCTTCAAAGGCGGTCATCTCCACCGCTTCGGCCGCCACCGCGTCGGCGATGTGGGCGGGGATGATGACCACGCCCTCGCGGTCGCCCACCACCACGTCACCGGGCCACACCGGCGCGTCACCGCAGCCGATCGGCACGTTGATGTCCAGCGCCTGGTGCAACGTCAGGTTGGTGGGTGCGCTGGGCCGCTGGTGGTAAGCCGGGAAGGGCAGGCACGCGATCTCGGGGCTGTCGCGAAAGCCGCCGTCGGTGACCACACCAGCCACGCCGCGTTTCATCAGGCGCGTGACCAGGATGCTGCCGGCCGAAGCGGCGCGCGCGTCCTTGCGGCTGTCGATCACCAGCACCGCACCGGGTGGGCACTCTTCCACCGCTTTGCGCTGCGGGTGAGCACGGTCCTGGAACACGCTGATCGGGTTGAGGTCTTCACGCGCCGGTATGTAGCGCAAGGTGTAGGCCGGACCCACCATGTTGGGCAGGCCCTGCTGCAGCGGCCGCACGTCCTGGATGAACTGGTGGCGCAGCCCGCGCTTGAAGAGCGCCGTGCACAGCGTGGCGGTGCTGACCTGCATCAGCTGTTGGTGGGTGATCGGGTTCAGGGGGTTCATCTGGGCCTTCAGTAGATGACCGGTTCTGGCACCGGCGCGCCAAAGCTGGTTTCCAGAAAGTCGAAGTCGCAGCCCTGGTCGGCCTGCAGGATGTGTTGGCCAAACATCCAACCGTAACCGCGCTCGTAGCGGCGTGGCAGTGGCTTCCACGCGGCCTGGCGACGGGCGAATTCTTCCGCGCTGATGTTCAGGTGGATGCGGCGTGCCGGCACGTCCACCGTGATGGTGTCGCCGGTCTTCACCAGCGCCAGCGGGCCGCCGATGTAGGCCTCGGGCGAACAGTGCAGCAGGCAGCCGCCGTAGCTGGTGCCACTCATGCGGGCGTCGCTCAAGCGCAGCATGTCCTTCACACCCTGCTTCAACAGTTTGGTCGGGATCGGCAGCATGCCCCACTCGGGCATGCCCGCGCCCTTGGGGCCAGCGTTGCGCAGCACCAGGATGTCGTCGCCGGTCACGTCCAGGTCCGGGTCGTCCACGGCGGCTTTGAGCGCCGGGTAGTCGTCAAACACCAGCGCGCGGCCGGTGTGCTGCAGCAGGTGCGGCAGACAGGCGCTGGGCTTGATGACCACCCCGTCGGGCGCGATGTTGCCGCGCAGCACGGCCAGTGCACCTTCGGCGTAGATGGGGTTGTCCAGCGGCCGGATCACGTCGGCGTTGTAGACCTCGGCGCCTTCGATGTTTTGCGCCAGCGTGCGGCCGTTGACGCTGAGCGTGTCCAGGTGCAGGTGCGGGCGCAGCGTGTTCATCAGCGCGGGCAGGCCGCCGGCGTAGTAGAAGTCTTCCATCAGATACCGCTCCCCGCTGGGCCGGATGTTGGCGATGACACCCACCCGGCGGCTGGCCTGGTCAAAGTCGTCCAGCGTCACCGCATGCCCGGCACGGCGCGACATGGCCACCAGGTGGATGATGGCGTTGGTGCTGCAGCCCATCGCCATGGCCACGGTGATGCCGTTGTCGAAGTTGCGGCGCGTCAGCATCCGCGCGGGCGTCAGGTCGTCCCACACCATCTGCACGATGCGCCGGCCGCATTCAGCCGACATGCGCACATGGTTGGCGTCAGCCGCCGGGATGCTGCTGGCCCCCGGCAGCGTGAAGCCAATGGCTTCGGCGATGCCCATCATGGTGGCGGCCGTGCCCATGGTCATGCAGGTGCCGTGGCTGCGGGCGATGCCGGCTTCCATTTCTTGCCACGCTTGATCGCTCAGGCGCCCGGCACGGCATTCGTCCCAGTACTTGAAGGCGTCGCTGCCACTGCCCAGCACCTGGCCCTTCCAGTTGCCACGCAGCATCGGCCCGGCGGGCAGGTAGATGCACGGCAAGCCCATGCTCAGCGCGCCCATCAACAACCCCGGCGTGGTCTTGTCGCAGCCGCCCATCAGCACCGCACCGTCCACCGGGTGGCTGCGCAGCAGCTCTTCGGTTTCCATGGCCAAGAAGTTGCGATAAAGCATGGTGGTGGGCTTGACCATGCTCTCGCTTAAAGAGATGGCCGGCAGTTCCAGTGGAAAGCCACCGGCCTGCAGCACCCCGCGTTTGACATCGTCCACCCGCTGCTTGAAGTGCGTGTGGCACTGGTTGGCATCGCTCCAGGTGTTGACGATGGCGATGATCGGTTTGCCCACCCAGTCCGCTGGCGCGTAGCCCATCTGCATCACCCGTGAGCGGTGGCCGAAGGAGCGGAAGTCGTCGGGCGCAAACCAGCGTGCGCTGCGCAGTTCGGAAGCAGGCTTCATGAAGGGGCCTTCGGCGAATGCTGTTGGGGGAAGTCCAGGCGGTTGCGGTCAAGACCCAGCTGCGCTGGCTCAAAGATCGGGCTCGTAGCGCCTGCGCATTTCTTCAGGTGTCTCTGCCGGCGTCTGGATGCCCGTGTGGTCCTTCAGCATCTGCCCGGCTGTTGGCAAGGCGTTGCGCGCCACCTGGGCTTGCGCCGACCACAACGAAGACCGCATCAGCGCCTTGGCACAGTGCAGGTAGGCCGCTTCGACCGTGACCCGAATCACCAACACCGGCGCGCGGCGCTCGTTGGTGCAGAGCGCAATATCTGCCGGGTCCAGTGACAGCACCGCGCGGCCGTTGACCCGCAAGGTCTCGTCAACACCCGGCACCATGAAGAGCAGACCCACACGCCCGGTGGCGACGATGTTCTCCAGCGAGTCCAGCCGGTTGTTGCCGGGTGCGTCGGGCAAAAGCAGCGTGTGGGCGTCCACACACTGCACAAAGCCCGGCGCGCCGCCACGGGGCGAGGCGTCCATGTCGCCTGCCGCAGCACCGGTGGCCACCACCACATAGGGCGACAGCGCGATGAAGCGCTGGCAGTGGGAGTCCAGCTGCGCCAACTGCTTTTTCACGGCGCGCTCTTTGGGCTCTGCGTACAAGGCTCGCAGCTGGGTCTGGGTGGTGATGTGCATGGTGCAAGCCTAGCGCATGCGGTGAACCGCGCGCCACGGGTCCGCCACGGGTGCGCCACTTCACGCGGCGACGCCCGCACAACGGCAGCCTCAGTTCAACACGGCAACGGCCCGCAGCGCCTGGGCCGAGTTCGTGCGCCACACCAGCGCCACCGGCGTGGGGTCGGAACCCACCGCCACCGGCAGGATGGCTGTCGGGTGCGCACTTTGCAGCGCAGCCGAATGCGCGCAGCAGGTCAGCAGTTCGGTCTGGGCCACCACCGACAGGCTGTAGAAGAACGATGGCGACTCCGCCACCGGCACGGGCGGCGTCAGCCCTTGGCGCAAGAACACGTCCATCAAGGCCACACGGGTGGTCGACTGCGTGCTGGGCAATATCCAGGGCCACTTCAGCAAGTCGGCCAGTCCCACGCGGCGACGGCCCACCAAGGGGTGGTGGCGCGCGGCCACCACCGACAGGGTGCTCTCGTACAGCACCCGCTGAGCCAGACCTTCCATGGCCGGCGTGCCGGCCAGCGGCCTGGGCAGGCGTCCCAACATCAGGTCGATTTCGCCACCCAACAAACATTGCAGCAAGTGATCGGCGCTGCCGTCCACGATTTGCAGGCGCCATGCCGGCGTGCTGCCGACCAGCCGCTTGACGATGCCAGGCAAAACGGTGGTCGTGGTGTGGGGGAAGGCGCCTATGCGCAACAGTGGCTGGGCCGTACCCTGCAACGTCTTGCCCATGGCGCCGACCTCGCCCAGCACGGTCTGGCAGCGCGGCAACAGCGCCAGCCCGGCTTCGGTGGGCGCCATGCCTCGGCCTCGGCGGCGGAACAGCTTGACCCCGAACAAACCCTCAATCTCCTTGAGCATCATGCTGGCCGCCGAGGGGGTCATCGACAGTTGCTCTGCGGTGGCCGCCAGCGAACCCAGCGAGGACAGCAGGCTCAGGAAGCGCATCTGCTTGATGCGCAACTGGTCCAGTCTGGCTGGGTTCATGGATCACCCTCTATGTTCAGGTTTTGCTGATGATAGGGTTCCAAACATTGAGCTGATCCCGCTGTTTGGGTTTTAGGATTCGAGCGTTTCCACCAGCCTGGACCCGCCATGCACGCTTTGCGCTCTTCACGGACTCGCCGTTTGTCGATGTGGCTGTTGGCGGGCCTGGCCCTGGCGCCTGCAGCGGCCTGGGCGCAGGACTGGCCCAGCAAGCCGGTGACCCTGGTGGTGCCCTTCCCGCCGGGCGGCTCCAACGACGTGGTGGCGCGCGTGGTGGCTGAAAGCCTGCGCAAACGCATCAACCAGACGGTGGTGGTCGACAACAAGCCGGGGGCCAGCGGCGCCATGGGCACCGAAGCTGCGCTGCGCGCACCCAAGGACCACCACACCTTCTTGGTGGCCTCGGATTCGGTGTCGCTGGTGCCGCTGTTCAAGACCACCACCTGGGACCTGAGCAAGTCGTTCACGCCGATCGCGGTGCTGGCCTACCAACCCATCGTTGTCGTGACCAGCGCGGCATCGGGCCTGAAGTCGATCAAGGACTTGCAAGCCAAGGCGCGCAGCATGCCCGACCAACTGCCCTATGCCACCTCGGGGCAGGGCTCGATTCAGCACCTGGTGGGCGAACTCTTTGCGCAGAACCTGGGCGTCAACCTGCTGCACATTCCTTACAAGGGCGGCGGACAGGCCGTCAACGACGTCGTGGCTGGGCAGGTGCCGGTGGCGGTGCTGGGCGCGGCTGCGGTGCTGCCGCACATCAAGTCGGGCAAGCTGATTGCACTGGCGGTCAGCACACGCCAGCGCTCGCCGATGTTGCCCGACACGCCCACACTGGCCGAAAGCGGCGCCGGCGACATCGATGTACCGCAGTGGTCGGCCCTGTTTGCCGCGGAGGGCACGCCCGCTGCCGTCGTCAGCCGTTTGCGGCGCGCTGTCGAAGAAAGCCTGGCCGAACCTGCCGTCAAGCAGCAGCTCTCGAACGCCGCCATGGACGCCGTCGCGACGACGCCGGAAGCTTTCCAGCAACGCATGGTGCAAGACCGGGCGCGTTGGGCCAAGCTGATCAAGGACCGCAAGATTTCCTTGGACTGAACATGCCGACCGACAAACAGCTGCGCCCCCACATCGTCCTGGTTCTGGCCGACAACCTGGGCTGGGGTGAACTGGGTTGTTACGGCGGCGGCGCCTTGCGCGGCGCGCCGACGCCGCGCATCGACGCGCTGGCCCGCCAGGGCCTGAGGTGCCTGAACTTCAACGTCGAGAGCGACTGCGTGCCCACGCGTTCGGCCCTGATGACGGGCCGTCACCCCATCCGCACTGGCGCGCTGCAGTCGGTGCCGGCCGGCCTGCCGCAGGGCATCCACCCCTGGGAACGCACGCTGCCGCAGGTCCTGAAAGACGCCGGTTATGCCACCGGCATGTTCGGCAAGTGGCACCTGGGCGACCGCGACGGGCGTTACCCGCACCAGCGCGGTTTTGATGAGTGGTACGGCATCCCGCGCACCAGCAACGAAACGATGTTCACCAGCTCACCGGGCTTCGACCCCACGGTGGTGGACGTGCCGAAGGTGATGGAAGGCCGCTTGGGCCAGCCCGCTCGCAACGTGGCCGACTACGACCTGGCCAAGCGCCGGCTGATAGACAGCGAGTTGACCGAGCGCGCGGTTCACTTCATGCGCCAGCACGCCAGCGGTGAGCAGCCGTTTTTCCTGTACGTGCCGCTCACGCACCTGCACTTCCCGACGCTGCCGCACCCCGACTTTGCCGGCCGCAGCGGTGTCGGCGACTTTGCCGATTCGATGATGGAGATGGACCACCGCGTCGGCCAGCTGCTGGACGCCGTGCAGGCGCTGGGCATCGCAGACGACACGCTGTTCATCTTTGCCAGCGACAACGGCCCCGAGTTCCGCCGGCCCTGGCGTGGCACCGCCGGCCCCTGGACAGGCACGTACCACACGGCGATGGAAGGCGGCCTGCGCGTGCCGCTGATCGTGCGCTGGCCGGGGCGTGTGGCCCCAGACGCCGTCAGCGACGACATCGTGCACGTGACCGACCTCTACACCACGCTGGTGGCCGCAGCCGGCGGCGTGCTACCCGATGACCGGCCCGTCGACGGCATGAACCAGCTGGCCTGGTGGACCGGGGCTGAAGCGCACTCGGCCCGCGAAGGCTTCCTCTTCTACATCAAGAGCGAACTGCGGGCCGCCAAGTGGCGACACTGGAAGCTGCATTTCATCTTCGAGAGCGAGCCCAACCAGGGACCCGTTCACCTGGAAACGCCCGCGCTGTTCAACATCTTGCGCGACCCCAAGGAAGAGACCGACGCGGCGATGGACGACGGCTGGGTTCGGGGCCCGATGCGGCGCATGGTGATGGCCTTCGAGCAGTCGCTGCGCGAACACCCACCCATCGCACCGGGCGCACCTGACGAACTGGACCCCGCCCGCGCTGCCGCCAAGGCAGTCAGTTCGTGATCAGCAGATTGACCGTCGCAACCTGGGCCGAGTCATAAGTCGCCGTCGCCACCAGCGTGACTGGCACGGGCGCCGACAAGCGGAAGGCGGCATAGGTGTCGACCGCGACACTGGAAGAACTCAGCGTGGTGGCCGTGATGTCGGCGCCGGCGTAGTACACCTGGACTCCGCCCGTGGCTGCGACGCCGCCGACGTAAACCGTCCAGACCGCGGGCTCACCCGCGTTCAGCACCACGGACTGGCCGGCGCGGACGACCAGGTCCAGGTTACCGCCCGACGCCACCGGCGTGTCGCTGACAAATTGACCGGCGACGGTGACGCCGATGTTGAAGTTGCCCGCCGAATCCACGTAAGCGTCGCCACCGCAGGCGCTCAAGGCCCATGCGGACACACAGACCGCAGCCAGGGCGCTCCATCGCGGCCAACCCGCGGGGGCGGTCAGAAGAACAGCGCGCTCTTGGCTCGATGGGGTTTGAAGATTGAACATGGGGGTCTTTCTGCAAGGGGCGGGAAATCAGGCATCTGCTACGGGCGACGGCCTCACCGCCTGCACTGCGGATGGGTGACTGGAAAAGTCCGGTGGTTTGGTTTTTGCCAGAGCGAATCTAGCCCGTTGAATGTCGAACCCGGCCTTCGATCACGACATCAGCCAACGCCGCGTTGGCGTGTAGTCCTTTGACACCGGCTGGCCCGTTTGGGCGACCTGCGGCGGCGCCACCCAGCGCCTGCACCGCACGGCAGCCCCGTAGCACCAGCGGCCGTTGATTAACATCACGTCGGCTGCTCTACCCCTACCCCACCCCCACCCCAACTCAAATCCAGCACACCCATGAACCTGCCAACCCGTCTGCGCACCCGCCTGGCTTTGCTGGGCGCTTCGATCCTGGCCTTGGCCGGTTGCGCCAGCCCGCCGTCAGGGCTGTCAGCGCCGCCCAGCGCAGCGCCAGAAGCGCCACCTCAAGCCCAGGCCTGCCCGGACGGCGTGCCCGCCGGGGCCCGCTGCCTGCGCGGCCAGGACTCCGCCGCGTCGCACTATCTGATCGTGATGCCCGCCCAGTGGAGCGGCGTGCTGGTGGTGCACGCCCACGGCGGGCCTTCATTGGGGCCCACCAGCCCTGGCCGCAACGACGAAGACATCAAGCGTTGGGCCATCACCGTGAGCGAAGGCCATGCCTGGGCCGGCTCGGTGTTCCGCCAGGGTGGGTTCGCGGTCACCACCGCGGCTGAAGACACCGAACGGGTGCGCCGCATCTTCGTGGAACACGTGGCCAAGCCGCGCCGCACGCTGCTGCACGGCCAGTCATGGGGCGGCATGGTGGCCACGCGGGCGGCCGAGCTGTTCCCCAAGAGCTGGGAAGGCATCCTGCTGACCAGCGCCGTGGTGGCCGGTCCGGCGACCTACGACTTCCGGGTCGACCTGCGGGCCATCTACCAGTACCTGTGCAACAACCACCCACGGCCCGACGAGCCTTCTTACCCGCTGCCCATTGGCCTGCCGGTGGACAGCAAACTGACCGCGGCCGATGTGGCCCAGCGCGCGACCGAGTGTCTGGGCACGGGCAAACCGGCCGCACAGCGCACGCCCGAGCAGGCGCAAAAACTCAAGACCATCGCCACGGTGCTGAAGATCCCCGAAAGCTCGGTGGCCGGGCACATCAACTACGCCACCTTCACGTTCCGCGACATCACCACCAAGAACGGCGGTATCAGCCCCTTTGGCAATGCGGGCGTGCGCTACGTTGGCTCAAGCGACGACGCAGCGCTGAACGCCGGCGTGCCGCGTTTCAAGGCCGACCCGGCCGCCGTGGCGCGCTTTGCCGCCGACACCGACCACCGCGGCCGCTTTGCCGTGCCCGTGCTCACCGCGCACGGCATCGGCGACGCCACCGTGTTCGTCGAGGGCGGCGACACGCTGCGCCAGCGCATGGTGGCGGCCGGCAACGGCGACCGTCTGGTGCAGACCTTTGTGGACTCCAGCGAACACAGCTACTGGGGCGACGCGATGTACCCGCCGCTGTTCGAAGCGCTGCTCAACTTGGTGGACAAGGGCCAGAAGCCCAGCCCCGCCGGCGTCGCTGCGCGCTGCCGCGAACTGCGCGCTGCGCAGCCGGCCGACTGCCGTTTCTTGCCGGACTACGTTGCCAAGCCACTGGCTTCGCGCGTCTTGCCGCGCTGAAGATTTGGCCTGACCCCTGGGGCCTGGCCAGGCCTGTTGCTGCCGGCTTGTGCGAAGGCGCTCTGGCCGCGGCTACTTCAAGCCACTGAGGTAGCTGGCCACGGCCTTCAGCTCCAGCTCGGTCAGCTTGACCGCCACACTGTGCATCACCGCGTTGTCGTTGCTGCGCTCACGCTGGTTGAAGGCCTTGAGCTGGCGCTCGGTGTACTGGGCGTGCTGCCCGGCCAGGCGCGGCAACGTGGCGGTGCCCTGGCCGCCCGTGCCGTGGCAACTGGCGCAAGCCGGCACGCCGGAATAGGGGTTGCCGCGCAGGTAGATGAAGCGCCCCATCTGGGCCAGCTCAGGGTCGTCCACCGGGTGGAAATGCACCGCGCGCGTTTCGAAGTAATGGCCCAGCGCGGCAAAGTCGGCCGGCGACAAATCATCCACCATGGGCTGCATGGCGCTGCTCTTGCGTCGACCGCTCTTGTAGTCGGCCAACTGGCGCGCCATGTAAGCCGCGTTCTGGCCGGCCAGTCGGGGAAACACGGGACTCGAGCTTTCGCCTTCGGCGCCGTGGCAAATGAAGCACTTGCCCTGAACGATTTCTTCGGCCCGCTTCAGGTCGGCCGCCGCGGCGACGCCCCAGGCTGCAGCGCCGGCCAAGCTGATGAACACGCCCAGTGCGCGCCAGAATTTCATTCGATGATTCCTGTGTTGATGGGTCAGGCCACGGCGCCTGGCCCGGGTACCGCTTGATCCAGCGCCGTGCTGCCATGGGGCCGCTGGTCCAGCAGTCGGTCGGTCACCGCAGCCGCCGCCCAGATCGCACACAAGGTGACCCAGCTGGTGATGGTGAACACCGCCGCGCCCGACAAACCCGCGCCCACCGCACAGCCGCCCGCCAGCATGCCGCCAAAGCCCATGCAGATGGCGCCCACGATGTAGCGGCGCATGCTGGCACCGCCCGCAAAACCTTCAAGCTTCAATTCCTTGAACAGCAGCGCTGCCAAGAAACTGCCCAGGAAGACGCCCGGCATCAGCCCCATGTCGAAGTTGAAGGGCTTGTCGGTGGCAAAGAGGGTGCGTGTCAGCAGCTCGGCCGATGGGCCAGTGAAGCTCAGCGCTTGCACAGGGTGGGGGTCGAACGAAGCCTGACCGATGGCAAACGTGGCCCACCACGCGGCGGCGATGGTCAGCCCCACGGCCGTGGCCCCGGCCCAGCCCCAGGCCGGTACCTTTTGCCTGCGCGCCCAGCAGATGGCCGCCAACAACCACAGGCCCCCAAAAAGCAGGGCTCCGCCGTGGCCCATGCCGGTGCGGGCAATGAGGTCGCGCGAGACACCGCCCTCCACCGTCCACCAGCCACTGATGGCTTCGCGCGCCGGAGACAGCAGCCCGGTCCACGAGGCCTGCGCCGTGACAGCAAAGACCAGGCCCGAGATCACCGAGCGCAGATTGCCCTGCGCTGCCAGGACCAGCAGGCGGCTGCTGCAACCGCGCGCCAGCACCATGCCCACGCCAAAGAGGGCGCCGCCGATGGCCGCCCCCGACAAGCTGCCGCGGCTGGCGATCTGCCGCGCCTGGCTGGCGTCGAAGGCCCCCGCCAGCGCCAAGGCCTGCGTGCCGATCACGGCCGCGGCAAAGGCAAAGAGCCACACCGTCAGCTTGCCGCCGACCAGATTGCGGCTGAATTCGATGACGGCGCTGCGCAGGCAAAAGCGCGATCGCTGGGCCAGGAAGCCGAAGGCGGTGCCAATCACCAGGCCCGTGGTCGCCAGGGTGCCGGGCTCACCCAGGGTGTCGATGGCGGGCTGCCAGCTCACGGTGCGCCGGGCCTTGGCTAAGGCTTGATGTAGGCCGAGCCCGCGTGCTGCAGCTTGGCGATGCGCACCACGCCGCTGGGCGTGAACTCGGCCTCCTGAATGAACTGTTCTCTTTTCAGGTTGCGGTTGCGCAGCGTGATTTCGCAGATTTCAAACTTCACGCCGCGCGCCACCAGGGCCGAAACGGGGCCGGCAAAGGCACTGCCGTTGACGTCTTTTTGCCCTTCCAGCAAGAAGTCGACGCCCAGCGCGTGGGTGACCACCGTGATCTTGGCCTTGGGGTCCACGTCCAGGTGGTTGCGGATGTTGCGCAGGCCCTTCAAGGCCTGCAACGACATGTCGTCGATGTGATAGACGACGGCGTCCTGCGCCAGCGCGCCGAAGCTGGCGGCGGCCAGCACTGCGGCGGCGATGAAACGTTGAATGCCCATGGGTCGGTCTCCTTGGTTTGCGAAAGGGCACAAGCCTACGCCAGGCCCGGGTTGCCCTGCACACCCCGCAGGCGCGGGGTGTTGATCTGGCGCGCGCTGACGCGGCCACCGGGCTGGCTTTTGAGCCAGCTTTCCAGCACATCCCAGACCGGCTTGTTGCCGGCCTTGCTGGCTTCTTCGGCCACCGGGGCCCAGCCGGCCACCTTGTAGGTCTTGCCGGCTTCGATGGGCTTGCCACGCAACTGCATGTCGCTGATGCGCGAGCCCATCTTCTCGCCCGGCGCCAGGCTGTACTGCAAGCCACCCACCCGCACCATGTCACCGCCCTGCTGGTAGTAGGGGTCGGGGTTGAAGAGGTTGTCGGCCACGTCTTCCAGGATGGTCTTGATGGTCTCGCCGCTCATGTCGGTGACCGTGGCATAAGGGTAGGTGACCGCCACCTGGTCCATCATCAGCTCGCGCGTGATGACCTGGCCGGGCAGCAGGCTGGTGCCCCAGCGAAAGCCGGGGCTGAAGGCGATTTGCGCGCCTTGCACGTCGATCAAGGCGTCGCACAGCAGTTGGTCCCAGCTGCCGTTGAAGTTGCCTCGGCGGTACAGCAAGCCGTCGGTGACGGCCAGCTTTTCAGACAGCTTGGCCTCGGACGGCGCGCGCACCTTGGTGATCAGCGCCTGCATCTCGGGGTCGGGCTTGAGCATGTTGCTGAAGATCGGCAGCAGCCGGTAGCGGTGCTGACTGACCTTGCCGTCCTTGACCTCGAAGTCCATCACGCCCAGGAACTTGCTGTTGCTGCCCGCGTTGGTCACCAGCGTGGTGCCACCGGCGTTTTGCACCGGCACCGCCAGCGGCACGCCGTCGTGGGTGTGGCCACCAAAGATGGCGTCGATGCCACGCACGCGGCTGGCCAGCTTCAGGTCCACATCCATGCCGTTGTGCGACAGCAAGACCACCACCTTGGCGCCCTGGGCGCGGGCTTCGTCCACCACCTTCTGCATGTTGGCGTCCTGGATGCCAAACTCCCAATCGGCCATCATGTAGCGCGGGTTGGCGATCGGCGTGTAGGGGAAGGCCTGGCCGACGATGGCCACCTTCACACCATTCATTTCCTTCAGCACATAGGGCTTGAAGACGGCGTCGCCAAAGTCGTTGGTCTTGATGTTCTGCGCGATGAAGTCAACCTGGCCGGCAAAGTCCTTGTCGACAATTTCCTTCACGCGCTGCATGCCGTAGGTGAACTCCCAGTGCCCCGTCATCACGTTCACGCCCAGGAGCTTGCAGGCGTCGACCATGTCCTGGGCGTGGGTCCACAGGCTGGTGGCGCTGCCCTGCCAGGTGTCGCCGCCGTCCAGCAGCAGCGCGCCCGGTCGGCTGGCTTTCAGGCGCTTGACCAAGGTAGCGAGATGGGCAAAGCCCCCCACCTTGCCGTAGCGCCGTGCCGCGCGCTCAAAGTCGATGTAGGTGAAGGCATGCGACAGCGCCGTGCCGGGGCGGATGCCCGCCTTCTTCAACAGGTGTTCACCCACCAGATGTGGCAACTGGCCCTGCATGCCGGCCAACCCCAGGTTGACACTGGGCTCGCGAAAGTGAATCGGCAGCAACTGCGCGTGGCAGTCGGTCATGTGCAAAAAGCTGACGAAGCCCGCGCCCGTGCCCAGCGGGGGCAGGTCATACAGGCCTTTTTCAGCCGTGGCGGCGTCGGCGTCGGCATAGCGGGTCAGGCCCATGCCGGCCACCGAAGCCGCCGTCAGCACTTGCAGGAAATCGCGCTTGCTCAAGGTCATGATAAGTGGCCGCTTATGTTTGATCGCAGAAAAAGCCCGGGCGGGCCGGGCTGCTGCAAGTGGTGGACGTTGCGCTTACTGGTTGACCGGTGACTTGGGGTCGAGCAGCAGCGACATCACATGTGCGATCTGCTTGTCGTCCAGCAATTTGGCATGGCCAAAGCGCGGCATGTTGGAGCAGGCGCTGAAGGACTTGCTGTTGTAGATCTTGGTCCAGGTGTATTCGATGATGGGCTGCGCAGTGGGCGCCATCACGTCGCGAATGCCACGGTTCTTGCCGTAGTTGTACAGGCTGGGGCCGATGGTGCCGTAGCTGATCTCGGCGTTGCTGATCTGATGACAGTTGTAGCAGCTGCCGCCGTTGGCGCTGGTGGCTGCGGAGGCGTCGGTCCAGGTCATGCCGCGCCCGTTCTGGGCAATTCTTTCGCCTTCACGCCAGTCACCCAGGTACTGCCCGTTGGCGGGCCATTTCACGCTGGCCTTGGCCTGCGCCATGATCTGATCGGCCATGGCGTCAGAAGGTGGTTTGTCGCTGGAGCAGGCCGATTGGCCCAGGTCCTGGTTGACCCGGTCGGCCTTGGCGATGCCTTCGTCGCGAAACGCGGCCTTCATCAGCACGGCGGTTTGTGCGTCCAGATCGGCGCCCGAAGGCAGCGTGGAACAGGCGGTGGCCGCCAGGGCAGAAACGGCCAGGGCGAACAGGGAGGTCTTCTTGTTCATGTTGGGGTTGCTCCTGGGCTTCAGCGCTTGATGGCCGGTGCGATGGACATCGCACCCTTGGCGTTGACGCCCATGTAGGTGCCCAAGGCCACGGTGACTTCAGAGCCAAAGCCCGGGAAGGGGAAGCGTTGCTGGCGGAAGCAGTCGTTCAGGCGCAACTGCATGCTCCACATCTGGCCGTTGCTCACGCGATAAGCCGGCCAAGCGGCGAAGCCCACGCCGTCGCCCGGGTTCTTGGTCAGGTTGGGCAGGTCCTGCAGGCGAATGCGCTGGCCGTCCACGCTGTGGCAACCGGCGCAAGAAAAGTCCATCGGCCCGCCGCGGTAGAAGAACACCCGCTTGCCGATCTCGTAGCTTTTCTTTTCTTCGGCGTGGCCTTGCGGCAGGTTGAAGCGCAGGCCGCGCGACTCGGCAGCCACCCAGGTGGCCAGCGCGGTGACGTTGATTTGTTCGCCGCGGCCAAAGGCGGTCTTGGCGATGTCAGCGCCGTTGAAGCCCTGCAGCGTTTCCATGCAGGTGACCAGGCGCGACTCCAGGTCTTGCATCTTGCCGGTGTCGGCAAAAAAGCGCGGCAGCTCCACGAAGGCGCCCTTGACCACGCCGGGGCCCTTGCCCAGATCGCACTTTTCAAGTGACGCGTTCTTGGGGCCGCGCTTCTGTGACCACAGGCCTTCCCCTTTGGCTTCGAAGAGCTCGGCCGGGTTGCCGTCTTCCAGCATCTTGCGGTACTCGGCAATGCCATCGGCGGCGCTCTTGCCTTGCGCCCAGGCCGGGCTGGCCAGAACAAGGACACTGGACAGCGCCAGCGTGAACAGGGACAGGGTGCTGTGCTTCATCGGGTAGCCGCTTCTTGTTGTTGCATCACGCCGGTTCAAGACACGGTGGCTTCGTCGGTGCGCTTGTCACCCTTGTTGTCGACCCAGTTCACGGTGATCTTGTCGCCGGCCTTGGCGCCCTTCACCGTGAACTGCATGAAAGGGTTCTTGGCCACCGAAGGGCCCCACTGCGCGCTCAGCACGGGCTTGCCGTTGTGGGCGGCGGTGATTTCCTGGATGAACCAGGCGGGAATGGTCTTGCCCGCCGAGTCCTTGCGTTGGCCGGTCTCCATCTCGTGGCTCATCAGCACACGGACGGTGGCCTTGTCACCAGCGACTTGGGCGCGAATGCGCATCGGATCTGCCATGTTCGTTCTCCTTGAAGGGGTTCAGCCGCCGCAGCCGCCGAGGGTGACTTTGATTTCCTTGGCGGCGTAAAGCACGCGGCCATCGGCCATGAAGGCCACCGCAAAGACGTTGGACGACTGGCCCATCTTCACGCGGGTGTTGAAGTTGGCGTCGACAGCGTCACTGACGTCGAACACCGCGGCCAGTGCGCTGGGGTTCTTCTCCACCATCAGCGCCATGCGCTTGACGCCAGCCAGCGTGGTGCTGCAGCCCACCGGCACCACGGCGCCGTTTTCGGCGATGTCGGGGCCGGTGATGGTGACGTCCTTGCTTTCTGCAGGGGCTCCACCGCCCAAGGCCTTGGCTGCTTCGGCCAGGGTCTTGGCGTCAAAGGCGGCCTGGCTCCAGGCGGCGTGGGCCGCGGCAGGCAGCAGCCCGGCACCGGCCAAAAGGCCAGCGAGCTGGGCGCTGGTGGTCAAAATTTCTCGACGGGTTTGCATCTCGATTGCTCCTAAAAGACGGATCACGGTTCAGGCTGCTGAACTACTTCTTGGCACCGTCAGCCAGCCATTGTGCGATGGCTTGGGTGTCCTCTGCTGGCAGGGTTTGTGCGGGCATGGGAATCGGGCCCCAGACCCCCTCGCTGCCACGCTGAATTTTTTGCGCCAGATAGGCCAAGGCGTCGGCGCGGCCCGCGTATTTTTTGGCCACGTCTTTCAGCCCCGGGCCCACCACCTTGTTGTCCAGGCCATGGCAGGTCAGGCAGTTGTGCTTGCGGGCCAGGGCATGCGCAGCGATGGCCTTGGCGTCGGGTGCGGGTGTGGCTGCGATCGACGCAGCCGCGGCCGACAGCGTGGCGCCGGCCGCCGCAACCCCCAGGGCGCGCGTGGTGTCGGCGCCGCGCTGAGCGCCCACCAGGCGGTTCTGCTCGGCCAGGTTGCCGTGCGCGTTGCGCGCAAAGTCGGGCAGGAACGACGCCACAGTAGGCTCGGTCGCACAGTCTTTCATGCAGGCCACGGCCTTCACGTCGGGCTTGCCGCCGTTGCCCAGGCTGCGCCCTGGCCACAAGCCATGGTCGGTGGTCATGCCGTTGCGGTTGGGCAGCAGAGCCTGCGTCTGCGCCATGTTGCGGTCGCTCAGCGTGTAGTTGTCGGGCACCACGCCACCCAGGTTGAGCATGAAGGCGGTGACCGCGTAAACCTCGTCGGGCGTCAAGGACTTGGGCGCGTTCCAGGGCATGGCGCGGGCGATGTAATCCCACAGCGTGCTCAGCGTGGCCACCTTCATCAACGTGGTGCGGCCCGGGAAGGCGGCGTCGGTGAGCCGGGCCACGCGGCCGGTCTTCACATCGGCCTGGGTGGTGCCGCCCACCAGCGGCGTGAAGACCTCGTTGCTTTCGCCAAACACGCCATGGCACGAGGCGCACTTGGCTTCCCAAATGTCCTGGCCTTTGGCCACCGTGCCCGAGCCACTGGGCAAGCCCTTGAAGTCGGGCCGCACGTCGATGTCCCAGGCCTTCACTTCCTGCGGCGTGGCCATGCGGCCGATGCCCGGATAAGCCGGGCTTTGCGCCCACGCG
>JANMHH010000185.1:0-4158 GCA_031375065.1 Rubrivivax sp.
TTCGCCGGGCGGCCGTTTGAGCTGGAATGGTTTGCCGGCGCGGCCTGGGTGCGTACCACCTGGGAAACGGTCAATGTGCCCAGCAGCAACCTGCGACTGGCACACCAGTCGCGGTGGAGCGGCCCCACCGCCGGGGCCCAAGGGCGCATGCGCTTGGGCGAGCAGTGGTCACTGGAATTGCGCCACACCGCAGCGCTCAATCTGGAAGGCAGTGACACCGGTTCGCGCACCAGCACCACCCTGGCACTGGCCTTCAAGCCCGTCCCCGCACTGGCCCTTCGACTGGGCCTGGGCGAAGTGCGAACCTTTTACCGCCCGGAGTTCAACGCCTCCGAACTGTCGTTGCGGGCGCGCGGCCCTTTCTTGAACCTGGGGCTGGAACTCTGAAGGGCTGACCGTCCTTTGTTCGCGCTCGTTCAGGACTTCCGAAAATATTCAGCCTCTGCGTCTTGGCGCCCATGTCCCCGGATTCCACCCCGCCTGAGCAGCGCGCCGCCGAACTGCGCCAGCAGCTTCACCACCACGCGCACCGCTACTACGTGCTCGACGCCCCCGAGCTGCCCGACGCCGAGTACGACCGCCTGTTCCAGGAGCTGCAAGCGCTGGAGACCGAATTCCCGGCGCTGCGCACCGCCGACTCGCCGACCCAGCGCGTCATCGGCCAGGTGCTGGACGGATTTGCCGCGGTGCGCCACAGCGTGCCGATGCTCAGCATCCGCACCGAAACCGACACCACCGCCGCGGGCGCCCTCAGCTTTGACGAGCGCGTGCGGCGTGAACTGGAGCTGCCCGCCGACGCACCCGCCATCGAATACAGCGCCGAGCTCAAGTTCGACGGTCTGGCCATGAACCTGCGCTACGAACACGGCGTGCTGGTCCAGGCCACCACCCGGGGCGACGGCGAAACCGGCGAAGACGTGACGCAAAACGTGCGCACCCTGGGCCAGATACCGCTGCGCCTGCAGGGCAACGCGCCACCGCTGCTGGAGGTGCGCGGCGAGGTCTACATGAGCCGCGCCGACTTTGAAGGCCTGAACCAGCGCCAGCGCGAACGCGGCGAAAAAACCTTTGTGAACCCGCGCAACGCCGCCGCTGGTGCGGTGCGCCAACTCGACCCGAAGATCGCCGCACAGCGGCCGCTGAGTTTTTTTGCCTACGGCTGGGGCGCCATCGAAGGCTGGGACCAACCGCCCACCCACAGCCAAACGCTTGACGCCTTGTTGGCGCTGGGCTTGCCGGTGTGTGCACACCGCACGGTGACTCTGGGTGCAGCTGGCCTGGTGGCTTTTCACGCGGCCATGGGTCAAAAGCGCGACGCCCTGCCCTTTGACATCGATGGCATTGTCTACAAGGTCAACCGCCTGGAGCTGCAGCGTCGGCTGGGCTTCGTGACCCGCGAACCGCGCTGGGCGGTGGCGCACAAATACCCCGCGCAAGAACAGCTGACGCGGCTCAACGGCATCGACATCCAGGTTGGCCGCACCGGCAAGCTCACGCCGGTGGCCAAGCTGGAGCCGGTGTTTGTGGGCGGCACCACGGTCAGCAACGCCACGCTGCACAACGTCTTCGAGCTGCGCCGCAAGGGTGTGCGCGTGGGCGACACGGTGATCGTGCGGCGCGCCGGTGACGTGATCCCCGAGGTGGTGGGCCGCGTGGTGCAAACCCGCCAGGGCTACGTGCCCAACTTCCGCATGCCCAGGCTGTGCCCGGTCTGCGCCAGCCAGGTCTTGCGCGAACGGGGCGGCATCGACCACCGCTGCACCGGTGGCCTGTTCTGTGCGGCCCAGCGCAAACAAGCGCTGCTGCACTTTGCCGGGCGGCGCGCCATGGACATCGAAGGGCTGGGCGACAAGCTGGTGGATCAGCTGGTCGATGCCGGTCTGGTGCGCACGCTGCCCGACCTCTATGCGCTGACCAGCAACAGCGGCCAGGCCGCATTGCGGGCTTTGGACCGCATGGCCGACAAGAGTGCGGCGAACATCGTGGCCGGTTTGCTGCAGAGCAAGCACACCACCCTGGCGCGGTTCTTGTACGCGCTGGGCATCCGCCACGTGGGTGAGACCACCGCCAAGGACCTGGCGCGTCACTTTGGTGGCATCGACCGCTTGATGGTGGCTTCCGTGGCGCAACTGCTGGAAGTCAACGACGTGGGGCCGGTGGTGGCGCAAAGCCTGCACACGTTTTTTGCCCAGCCGCACAACCTTGAAGTGGTGCAGGGCCTGCGCAGTGCAGGCATCACCTGGCTTGAGACCGATGGAACCGCCGACACCAGCCCCAAGCCCTTGGCCGGCAAGACCGTGGTGCTGACCGGCACGCTGCCGCTGCTGACGCGCGACGAAGCCAAGGACCTGATCGAAGCGGCGGGTGGCAAGGTGGCCGGCTCGGTGAGCAAAAAAACGCACTACGTGGTGGCCGGTGCCGAAGCCGGCAGCAAACTCGACAAGGCGCGCGAACTGGGCCTGACCATCCTGGACGAAGACGGCCTGCGGGCCCTGCTGCATGCAACACCCGACTGAACCCGTTCGGCGACTGGCCCTGTTGGGCGGCGAGTCCAGTGGCAAGACCACGCTGGCCCGCGCGTTGGCCCAGGCCCTGAACACCGTGTGGGTGCCCGAGTACGGCCGCCAACGCTGGGAAGAACTGCGCCAGACCCTGTCGGTGGAAGAACTGGTCCAGGTGGCCCGGGTGCAGGTGCAGTGGGAAGGCGAGCACGCGCTGCAAGCGCAGCAGTGGCTGATCTGCGACACCACGCCATTGACGACACTGCAGTACTGTCTGCACGACCACGGTGAAGCACCGCCCGAGCTGCGTCAGCTGGCGCGCAGGGCCTATGACCTGACGGTGCTGTGCCTGCCCGACTTCGGCTTTGTTCAGGACGGTTGCCGCCGTGACGACTCGTTCCGCCTGCAGCAACACGACTGGACGTTGGCCCGCCTGGCCGATCTTGGCGTGGTGCCGCTGGTGGCGCGCGGCCCGCAGGTTCAGCGTGTGTCCCAGGTCATGGCCGCAATTTCAGCCCTCCCACAGCAGGTTCTGCCTGCGAATCAGAAAGCCAGCCTCACATGACCGTGCACCAGATCCTGAAGATGGGCGACCCGCGGCTGTTACGCCTGGCTCAACCGATCGACCAGTTCGACACGCCCGAGCTGCACACGCTGATCGGCGACATGTTTGACACCATGGAAGCCGCCCGGGGCGCCGGCCTGGCCGCGCCACAGATTGGCGTGGACCTGCAACTGGTCATCTTCGGCTTCACCCAGAACGAACGCTACCCGGACCGCCCCGCGGTGCCGCGCACCGTGCTGCTCAACCCGGTCATCACGCCTTTGTCAGACGAGATGGTGGAAGGCTGGGAGGGCTGCCTGTCGGTGCCCGGTCTGCGCGGCAAGGTGCCGCGCTACGCCAGGGTGCGCTACAGCGGGCAGGACCCGGCGGGTCAGACCATCGAACGTGAAGTCGACGGCTTTCACGCGGTGGTGGTGCAACACGAGTGCGACCACCTGATCGGACGCCTGTACCCCACGCGCATGACCGACCTGACCCAACTCGGCTTCACCAGCGTTTTGTTTCCCGAACTCGCCGACACGCCAGACGATTGACGGCGGCGCATCCGTAACAGGGCTTTACAAGCCGCCGCGTCAGCCGCCGGTGCGTCGCCGGCGTTGTGGCTGGATGAGCAGCCATCCACTTCTGCATCGCGCCCGGGCCTGGCTCGGGATCACCGTGCTGACTTTCCTGACGCTGGGCGCTTCCGTCGCTGCGGCGCAGGGCGATCCACCGGGTCGTGTGGGCCGCTTGGCGGAATTGCAGGGCGGTGTGTCGTGGTACGACCACGAAGAAGGCGTCTGGAGCGAAGCCGAGCGCAACCGTCCCTTGACTGGCGGCGACCGTTTGTCCACCGGTCCGAAGGGGCGCGCCGAGTTGCGCGTCGGCTCCACCGTGCTGCGCCTGTCGGCCGGCACCGAGCTCGAGGTGTTGCGCCTGGACGACGAGCGCATGAGCTTCCAACTCCACGCCGGCAGCCTGGCCGTGCGGGTGCGCTCGCGCGACGTGGCCGAAGAACTGGAAGTGCTGACGCCCGAGGTGCGCTTTCGCCCCGACCGCGCAGGCCACTACCGTTTTGACCGGGTGGACGACACCACCCAGGCCGGTGTGTGG
>JANMHH010000222.1:0-2043 GCA_031375065.1 Rubrivivax sp.
TACCTTTGCCGCCTTTGCGCTGGTCAAGTACAAGCGCTTTTTTGGCCGCACCTGGTTTTCGGGCATGGTCAACGCGCCTTTGGTGATGCCCGAAGTGGTGGTGGGCTTGTCGCTGCTGCTGATGCTGGTCAGCGTGCAACGGGCCTTGGGCTTTCCGGAGCGTGGCCTGTTCACCATCTGGCTGGGCCACCTGTTGCTGGGCATGGCCTACGCGGCGGTCATCGTGCAGGCCCGCCTGCAGGACATGAACCCGCAGCTCGAAGAAGCTGCCATGGACCTGGGCGCCAAGCCGCACCAGGTGTTCTGGCTGATCACGCTGCCGCTGATCGCGCAAAGCCTGCTCTCGGCCTGGCTGCTGACCTTCACGATTTCGCTCGACGACGTGGTGTTGTCGGCCTTCTTGTCCGGGCCCGGTTCCACCACCATGCCGCTGGTCATCTTTTCGCGCGCGCGCTTAGGGCTGAACCCCAGCGTCAACGCGGTGGCCACATTGATCATCGTTGTCGTTTCCATCGGCGTCGTCGCCGCCAGCTATTTCATCGCCCGCGCGGAACGCCAGCGCCAACGCGAAATGGCCGCCGCAGCGCACAGCTGAACACCGCCTGCCTTGTCACCCGCACCAACCCACTTTCTGTCGCACCGACTTTTGAAGGAGATGACCATGAAGCTGTTCGCACCAAGCGCCGTCGCACTGGCCCTGCTGGCCGCATTCCCCGCCTACGCGCAGAGCAACGCCGAATTGCTGAACGAGCTCAGGGCGCTGCGCGACCGCGTCAACCAGCTGGAGCAAAAGCTCAGCGCTCAACCCGCAGCCGCACCGGCAACACCGGCACCTGGCCAATGGGGCATGACACCCGAGCAGGTGCGCGAACTCAACCGGGTTGCCATCAAGGCCGAAGGCCTGCAGGACAGCTTCACCGACCAAGGCTTCAAGGGCCTGAAGGTCACGGGCCAGATCGACCCGACCTACATTTACAACAAGCGCAACAAGAACGGTTCGTTCGTGCTGCTGAACAACGGCGACGCGCGCTACACCTACGACAACTCCTACTTCGGCATGGCGGTGATCGACTTTGCCAAGGAAACCGACAGCGGCACCCTGTTCAAGTTGACCCTGGCCCCCGAACGTGGCACCGGCGCATTGACCAACGGCAAGTCGATCGTGCATGAGGCTTCGGTGTCGGTGCCGCTGGGTGACCTGCAAACCCGCCTGTGGATGGGCCAGATCCCGGACTGGACGGGCTACGAGCTGACGCTGCCTGCCGGCAACAAGTTCATCACCCACAACCTGCTGTTCGACTTCATGGCCCCCACCGCCTACACCGGCGCCGTGATGGACGTGAAAAGCGGCAAGTGGTGGACCCGCGCGGGCGTGGCCAACTTCAACACCGCGCGCAACACCCCGGGCAACAGCGCGCCGGTCGCCATCTACCGGGTGGACTACGCCAAGGGCGAGTTTTCGGGCTTTGGCTTCTCGGGCCTGCACGGCAAGATTCCCAACTTTGCAGCCGACGGCAGCTGGCAGCGTGACACCGGCCTGGTGGACGCCAACGGCGACCCGATCTTCGAAGAAGCCTTCTTCGCCAGCGCCGGCAAAAACACCATGGCGCACCTGTTCGAGCTGGACGCCTACTTCATCCGCGGCGACTGGTCGCTGTTTGGCCAGGCCAGCGTCGGCCAGCAAAAGGACGCGGCGATCTTCACGTCCGACGGCAGCCTGCGCAACGCCCGCTGGTGGGGCCTGTCGGGCATGATGGCCTACAAGATCACACCGCGTTTTGAAGCCCTGCTGCGCGCCGACTACATCAACAACGCCAAGAACGGCGGCGGTTTGCTGGGCTACAGCTTCGACGACGGCATCAACGGCATCGGCCGCGGTGTGCTGGCCGATGGCAGCCTTGCCAAGGGCGACAGCGTGGGCACCAACCGCTACGCGCTGAGCATGGGCATGAGCTACCGCGTCGACGAAAACGCCACCCTCAAGCTGGAGTACCGCCTGGACGGCGCCAGCCAGCCGGTGTTCTCCAACCCCGACGCCACGCG
>JANMHH010000223.1:0-3512 GCA_031375065.1 Rubrivivax sp.
CACCGAAGTGGCGCATGGCCCCGGGCCCGAATGGCCCGTACTGGAAACAGGGCATGCAAAACGGCTACCAGGACGTGGGGTGGTTGACCTTATTAAATGAACACGACCCCCACAAAGTGGCCGCTGCCAGGCGGTATGCGCAGTTCATCACCAGCAAGACGGTGAGCTTGAAGAAGACCATCGTGGGTCTGACGCCCATCCGCGAAAGCGACATCCAGAGCCAGGCCATGACCGACATGGCGCCCAAGTTGGGTGGCCTGGTGGAGTTCTACCGCAGCCCGGCGTGTGTGGCCTGGACGCCCACCGGCACCAACGTGCCTGACTACCCGAAGCTGGCCCAGCTGTGGTGGAAGAACGTGGCCCAGGCGGTGACCGGTGAGATGACGCCGCAAAAAGCGATGGACACCTTGGCTGATGAGATGGACGACGTGATGGGCCGGCTGGAGCGGGCTGGCATGAGCAACTGCCCCCCCAAGCTCAACCCCAAAGGCGACCCGGCCAAGTACCTGAGCGACAAGGCCGCGCCGTGGAAGAAATTGGCCAATGAGAAGCCCAAGGGCGAGACCATCGCTTACCAGACCCTGCTGGACGCCTGGAAGGCCGGCAAAGTGCGCTGAACTAACTAAGTGCTCTGGGTAACCGGAGTTGGCCTCGCACGGTGCAAGCCTTGCGAGGCCTTTTTCAAACGGCTGCCGCCCACTGGCTGTGGCCGAAGGGTGCCAAGCGTGGCATGCGCAGCCCGCACAATGCCCGCATGTCAGACGAAAACCAGATCGTCGTACCGCCCTCGTTCATTGCGCTGTACGTCGAGCCGGGCCGCATCAAGCCCCGTGCGCCGCGCCACGAGATTGCGGCGCGCTATGAATTCTGCGAAGACCTGGCACAGATGCTGACCGAACAGGCGATGGACAAACGCTGGCAGCTCAGCATCACAGAAGACGACGTGCTGCAACGCATGCTGGGCGGCTTGCAGGCCGGGGACTCGGTGGTCAATGAAACTGAGGCGCTGTGGGTGGTGACGCGGCTGGCGGAATTGCTGAACTGGCCGGCCTTGCCCACCGCGGCGTGAGCGTGGTTGGACTGCGGTGAAGGTGCCGCTGGGGTGCTCAAGCCACCCACTCGCCTTCGACCAGCACCCTTTCGATCTGCAGCGTGTCCGCGCGCAGCAGCACCGCGTCGGCCCAGGCACCGGGCGCCAGCAGCCCTCGGTCTGAAAGACCCAGGTACTGCGCCGCGTAAGTGCTGGTGCGCAGCGACGCTTCAGCCAGCGACAGGCCCAGCTGTACCCAGTTGCGCAGCGCCTGATCCATCGTCAAGGTGCTGCCCGCCAAGGTGCCGTCGGCCAGACGCACGCCGTCACGGCACTTGCGCACGGTCTGGCGGCCCAGGCGGTAGTCGCCGTCGGGCATGCCCGCGGCTGCGGTGGAGTCGGTCACCGCGTACAAGCGCGGGATGGCGCGCAGCGCAGCGTGCAAAGCGCCGGGGTGGACATGCAGCAGGTCAGGAATGACCTCGGCCTGCTGGGCGTGGGCCAGGGCGGCACCCGCCGCACCCGGGGTGCGGTGGTGAAAAGGCCCCATCGCGTTGAACAGATGCGTGAAGCCGCTGGCGCCGCACTGCAGCGCCTGGCAGGCCTGCTCGTATGTTGCAGCGCTGTGGCCCACCTGCACGCGCATGCCCGCGTCCACCAGGGCCGGGATCAGCGCCAGCGCGCCTTCGGTTTCGGGCGCCAGCGTGATGACTCGAATGGGCGCGATGGCGTGCAACGCCAGAATTTCAGCCAACTGCGGCAGGCGGGCAAACGCCGGTTGTGCGCCCAGGCGGTCGGGGTGGATGTAGGGGCCTTCCAGGTGTACACCCAGCACACGGGCCGCACCTGCGGCGCGTTGCTGGCAAGCCGGGGCCAGCGCGCGCAGCGCGGCCTCAATTTCGGCCAGCGGCGCGGTCATGGTGGTGGCCAGCAGGCTGGTGGTGCCGTGGCGGGCATGCAACTGCGCGATGCGCGTGATGGCATCACCGGCGTCCATGGTGTCGGCGCCGCCGCCGCCGTGCAGGTGCAGGTCGACAAAGCCCGGCAGCAGCAGCGCTCGCGTGGTGTCGGCACGCGCCTGCGCTTCGGTCTGCGCCGTACCTTCGATGCCGGTGATGCGCCCCGCAGCCACGTTCATCTGGCCACGCAGCCAGCCGGCAGGGGTCAAGATGTGGGCTTGGATCTGCGACGCCATGAACGCGGTTTTTGGCCAGAGGTGGGGTTGGATGCCAGCCGGCAAGGGGCCAGCGCCCTGGCAGCTCGCTGCTGCGTCACGCTATCACCAAACAGGTGCCCAGCCCATCGGCGCTCGGTGGGCGCCGCGCTCGGTCAGCTCAATGCCTTTCCCAGCGCCCCGGCACGGCCCGCCACCCGCGGCGGTGCGGGGCCCAGCCAAATGGCGCCCAGCGATAGCCAGGTCGGCGAGCTTCCCAGCGACCACTGATCCAGGCGTGACGGCCACCGATCCAGCCCCAATAGCCGCCAATCCAGAAGTAGCCCGGACCCGGCGCGGCGATGACCACGTCGACCTGCGGCGCCGGTGGCGCCACGGTGACCACGTCGCCGTCATCGTCTTCGTCGCGGGGACGGGAGCCATGCACCCGGCCCGCAGGCACCACGATGCAGGCGCTGAGCGTGCCGACCGCGGCCAGGGCCACGAACAGGCCCAAGCGGCGCCGACCCACGTTTACGGATGAAGGGTGTTCGGGCATGCCGGTCTCCAAAGGGTGGTCAATCGGTCCTCAACGGCCCGGAGCAGCGCCGCGACGACCGTCGCCCTGGACCTTTACATCCCTTCACCGCGAAGGCTGCCCGGCCCGGACACAGGCTGCCGACGGGCCGCGCGCAGGCTCAATCGGCCGGCCAGGGCAGCGTCTTGGGCCACGTCATGGCCTGCGCAGGGGCCGCATGGGCTTGCTCAACGCCGCGCCACCAGGGCGTCACGCTGTCCACCTGAAACGGCTCGATGGCCTGGCCCAGCTGCGGCATCAGCAGCTGCACGCCTTGTTGGGGTGCCAGCTTCAGCAGCGTTTCTGCCGGTTCGTCCCAGGCGTGCATGGCCAGGCTGAAGGTGCCCCAGTGGACCGGCAAGAAAGCACCGCCGCCCAGCAGTTGCAGCGCTTCCAGCGCGTGCTCGGGGCCCAGGTGGATGTCGCCCCAAGCCGGGTGGAAGGCGCCCACTTCCAGCAGCACCAGGTCAAACGGACCCAGCCGTTCGCGAATCTGCGTGTACTGGTCGGTCAAGCCGGTGTCACCGCTGAAAAAGACACGGTGCCGGGGGCCCCGAACCGCCAGCGACGACCACAGTGTGGCGTTGCGGTCTTTCAGGCTCCGGCCGCTGAAGTGCTGCGACGGCGCGGCCGTGACGTCGACCTCGGTGCCAGGCAGCCGGTGGCTTTGCCACCAATCGAGTTCGGTGATGCGCTCGGGTGGCACGCCCCAGCTTTGCAGGTGTGCACCCACGCCCAGGCTGGTGACGAAG
>JANMHH010000227.1:0-7200 GCA_031375065.1 Rubrivivax sp.
TGGCTTTGGGCGGTGTGCGCCCGCTGGCCGACGGCAAGACGCTGGAAGCCATCATCACCAACCGCTACGAGGTGATGGCGCGCTACGCGGCCGAACTCAAGCGCGCAGTGGGTGCAGAGGTCGAACGCCTGAAGTCGCAGGGCCACAGTGATGGCGCGCTGCTGCGCCACATGCGCCTGGCCCAGGCCTGGCTGCACCGTGACGACGACAAGATCCCCGTGGGCGTCAAGCCCAGCCTGGCCGCCGCTTTGGGCCAAAGCCCGCAGTTGGCCAAGCTGGTGGCCATGCGTGAAGAGTTGCGTGCGCTGTGGACCCGCACGGGCGTGTCGGCTGAGCAACTGGTGGTGGACTTGCAGGCCTGGTGCCGCAAGGCCGAAGAAAGCGGCATTGCCGCGCTGCAGGACTTTTCGATGAAGCTGCGGGCGGCCCACGCCTGAGTGGTGTTGCGCGGTGTCGTCCAGCAACAAAAAGCCCGCTGCGCAGCGGGCTTTTTCTTGCGTTGAGTTGATGTGGGCTGGGTTGATGTGGGCCGTTTTTTACGCGGCTAGCTGATGTCCTGGGCGTGCACACCAAACTGCCCACGCCGGCGATCTTCAAAGAACAGTTCCAGCGTCTGGCGCACGGTGCGAAAAGCCAGCTGATCCCAGGGAATTTCGTCTTCGCGGAACAGCCTGGCTTCAATGCTCTCGGGGCCCGGGTTGAGCGTGGTGTCGAGCATGCGGGCGCGGTAGAAAAAATGCACCTGGCCCACGCGCACGACGTTGAGCACACTGAAGAGCTCCTGCATCTGCACGTTGGCGCCGGCTTCTTCAATGGTTTCGCGCAGCGCCCCTTCGGCCGTGCTCTCGCCCAGTTCCATGAAGCCGGCCGGCAAGGTCCACATGCCGTGGCGCGGTTCGATGTTGCGGCGGCACAGCAGCACCTGTTCGCCCCAGACCGGCACCGTGCCCACCACATTGAGCGGATTTTCGTAGTGGATCTCACCGCAGGCGCTGCAGATGGCGCGATCGCGGTTGTCGTCGGGCGGGATGCGGTACTGGGTGGGGGCGCCGCAGACACGGCAATGCTGGATGCGGCGGGGCAGGTGCATGCGGTTCAGTGTAAGCGGCGCTGCTTGCCCCCTGCCGTTTTGATGGCGTCGACAGCGTGCGTGGCATGATCCCCAGTCGCAGTCCACAAACACGTCACATCATCATGAACTTCGTCATTCCCGCCCCCGCCCCCGTCAGCCTGCCGGTCACCGGCGGCGGCCTGTTCCCGGTGCACCGCATTTACTGTGTCGGGCGCAACTACGCCGAACATGCCCAGGAGATGGGCTTCACGGGCCGTGAGCCGCCGTTCTTTTTCATCAAACCGGCCGATACGGCGGTGCCGGTGGCGCAGGGCAGCACGGGCCAGATCGACTACCCCACGCTGACCGCCAATTTCCACCACGAAGTCGAACTGGTGGTGGCCATTGGCGTGGGCGGCAGCGGGATCAAGGCTGCCGACGCGCTGAAGCACATCTGGGGTTACGCGATTGGGCTGGACATGACCCGCCGCGACCTGCAGGGTGACATGAAAAAGCAGGGCCGCCCTTGGTGCATCGGCAAGGCTTTCGAACAAAGCGCACCGATGGGCCCAGTGACGCCCATCGCCAGCACCGGTGAGTTGAACGCGGGCGCCATCACGCTGTCGGTCAATGGCGCACTCAAGCAAAAGGGCGACCTGAAGGAACTGATCTGGAGCGTGGCCGAAACCATCGAGCACCTGAGCGCCGCGTGGACCTTGCAGCCCGGTGACCTGATCATGACCGGCACACCGGCCGGCGTGGGCGCAGTGGTGCGCGGCGACCTGATGGAGGCTTCGATCGCGGGCTTGGGCACGCTCAAGGTGGCGGTGCGGTGAGTGACATGGAGCTTTTCAACTACTACCGCTCCTCGGCTTCGTACCGCGTTCGCATTGCGCTGGCGCTGAAAGGGCTGGACTACAGCTACCGGTCGGTTCACCTGGCCAAGAACGAGCAGTTCAACGAGTCCTATGCGGGTGTTTCGGCGTCGCGACTGGTGCCCCTGCTGCAGGACGGTGACCACACGCTGACGCAGTCGATGGCCATCATCGAGTACCTGGACGAAACCCATCCCCAGCCGCCGCTGTTGCCCAGCACGCCTGCGGCCCGCGCCCGGGTGCGCGCCCTGGCGCAGGACATCGCCTGCGAGATCCATCCGCTGAACAACCTGCGCGTGCTGCGCTACCTGGTGCGCGACCTGAAGGTCAGCGAAGACGACAAGAACCGCTGGTACCGGCATTGGGTGGAGACGGGCCTGGAGGTGGTGGAGCGCCAGTTGGCGGCCGACCCCGGTGTCTACTGCCACGGCAACACGCCAGGCTTGGCCGACTGCCTGCTGGTGCCGCAAATCTTCAACGCCCGCCGCTTCGACTGCCGCACCGAGCACGTGCCGCAGGTCATGCGGGTGTTTGACGCCTGCATGAAGCTGCCGGCGTTTGAACAGACGCGGCCCGAGAACTGCCCCGACTTCGAGTGACCACAGCGCTGCTGGCCTGCCGTGTCTGCTGAGGCTTTGAAGACCGACGGCGGGGCCCGGCCCGATCTGCTGCGGCCGTGCTGGGTCAACCCGCCGGGGGTGGGCGCCTTGATGAGCCTGCGCGGCGGCGGCGTGAGCGCTGCCCCCTTCGACAGCTTCAACCTCAGCCTGGGCGTAGGCGACGAGGCCCGCGCCGTTCAGGAAAACCGCCGCCGTTGGCAGCAGGCCCTGGGGGTGCCCTCGGTTTGGCTGCGTCAGGTTCACGGGGCCCAGGTGCTGCGCTTGACCGCCGAGCACCTGCACGTCCCCGCCACAGACACCGCCACAGACGGCGCCACAGACGCCGCCACAGACGCCGCCACAGACGCCGCCACAGACGGCGCCACAGACGCCGCCACAGACGGCGCCGCCCCCAGCAGGCTCGTCCAAGAGCTGCCCACCGCGGATGCGGCCTGGACCACCGAACGTGGTCTGGCCTGTCAGGTCGGCGCGGCCGACTGCATGCCGGTGTTTTTTGCTTTGCGTGACGGCAGCGCCGTGGCTGCCGCCCACGCCGGTTGGCGTGGACTCGCGGCGGGGGTGTTGGAGGCCACCGTCCATGCCCTGTGCCAGGGCACCGGAGCCCGAAGTGCCGACCTTCAAGCTTGGCTGGGCCCGCATATCGGGCCGCGGCAGTTTGAAGTCGGTGCCGATGTGCTGGCCGCCTTTGGCCATGCCCCGGACAGCGCAGACACCGATCGCTTTGTCTACCGCGCGCGCGCCGATGGCAGCCCGGCCTGGTTGGCCAACCTGGCGCGCTTGGCGCGCGACCGTTTGATGTCGGTTGGCGTGGCCCGCATCAGCCAGGAGGGCGGCTGCACCGTGGAAGACCCGTCAAGGTTCTTTTCGTTCCGGCGCGACCGCATCACCGGCCGCATGGCGGCTGCCATCTGGCGGCTCTGATGGCGCGCCCGATGGGGCGGTTGAAGCTGCGGCGGGCGCCGCGCTGTTCTCTGCCCGCTGGCGCAGCCGACGCCGGCCCGGCGTGCCCAGGATGTACATCAACAGTGACAGCGGCAACACGCCGTAAAGCGCGAAGGTGATCAATGCGCCCAGCACCGTGCCTTGCGCAGACATGGCCTCCACCAAGGCCATCATGAGCACTACGTAGATCCACGCAATAGCGATTAAGTACATGCCGTATTATGATCCTGCTTCCCGTTATATGAAAATCAACGTCATCGCGCCGTCAGTCATCGGGCGTACAACGTGAACCGTGTCACAAGGTGATGGGCAGAACGGCCATGCTGGCCAAAGCACCCACGCCCACCAAGGAGACCAGGACGTGAAAGCCAAGCCCCGCTCGACCGAACCCACCAGCCTGCCCGGAGCCGACGCCTGGGGCGCCAGCCTGGTGGAGAACATGAAGTCCGTCACCGGCTTGAGCGTAGCGCCCGATCAGCTGAGCCGCATCCAGGCCGACTACCTGCAAAAAGTCACTTCGATGTGGAACCAGTCGCTGCAGGCCATGCCCGGCGCGGCCGGTGGCAAAGCTGCCATCGGTGACCGCCGCTTTGCCGCCAGCGAGTGGCTGAGCAACCCCGCAGCGGCGATGACCGCTCAGATGTACCTGCTCAACGCCAAGGCCCTGATGGACATGGCAGAGAGCGTGGAGGGCGACGCCAAGACCAAGGGCCGCATCCGCTTTGCGGTGCAGCAGTTTGTCGACGCCGCCAGCCCCAGCAATTTCCTGGCCTTGAACCCCGAAGCCCTGAAAAAGGCGCTCGACACCAAGGGCGAGAGCCTGGCTGCGGGCATGCAGCATCTGCTGGAAGACGTGCAAAAGGGCCACGTCTCGCAAACCGACGAGAGTGTCTTCGAGGTGGGCCGCAACGTGGCCACCACCGCCGGCACGGTGGTCTTCGAGAACGACCTGTTCCAGCTGATCGAATACAAGCCGCTGACGGCCAAGGTGCACGAGCGGCCGATGCTGTTTGTGCCGCCGTGCATCAACAAGTACTACATCCTGGACCTGCAGCCCGACAACTCGGTCATCCGCTACACCGTGGAGCAGGGCCACCGCACCTTCGTGGTCAGCTGGCGCAACCCCGATGAGTCGATGAAGGACAAGACCTGGGACGACTACATCGAGCAGGGGCCGATCGCGGCCATCCGCACGGTGCAGGCCATCACGGCTGCGCCCACCATCAACACGCTGGGCTTTTGCGTCGGCGGCACCATTTTGAGCACCGCGCTGGCGGTGCTGGCCGCGCGCGGCGAGCAGCCGGCCCACTCGGTGACCTTGCTGACCACGCTGCTGGACTTTGAAAGCACCGGCATCCTGGACATCTTCATCGACGAGCAGATGGTGCAGATGCGCGAGATGACGCTGGGACCCCAGGCCCCCAGCGGCCCGGGTTTGCTCAAGGGCCAGGAACTGGCCACCACCTTCAGTTTTTTGCGGCCCAACGATCTGGTGTGGAACTATGTGGTGGCCAACTACCTCAAGGGTGAGTCGCCACCGCCGTTTGACCTGCTGTACTGGAACGGTGACTCCACCAACCTGCCGGGCCCCATGTACTGCTGGTACCTGCGCCACATGTATTTGCAAAACGAACTCAAGAAGCCCGGCGCGCTCACCGTCTGCGGCGAAAAAGTGGACCTGGGCAAGATCAAGGCGCCGTTTTTTGTCTACGCCTCGCGTGAAGACCACATCGTGCCCTGGACCGCAGCCTATGCATCGGTGCCCTTGATCGCCGGCAAAAAGACTTTCGTACTCGGCGCCAGCGGCCACATTGCCGGCGTGATCAATCCGCCGGCCAAAGGCAAGCGCAGCCACTGGACCAACGCGCAACTGCCAGCCCAGCCCGAAGCCTGGTTGGCCAGTGCCACCGAACACGCCGGCAGTTGGTGGCCGGTGTGGTCGGGCTGGCTCAAGCCGCTGGCTGGCAGGCTGGTGGCTGCACCCAAGACCGCGGGCAGCGCCAAATTCAAGGCCATCGAGCCGGCGCCTGGGCGCTACGTCAAGGCCAAGGCCTAATCAATCTGTTCAGGAAATTTTTGTGGCACAACAAGACATCGTCATCGTCGCAGCCGCGCGCACCGCGGTGGGCAAGTTTGGTGGCGCCTTGGCCAAAGTGGCCGCGCCGGAATTGGGCGCCACCGTGCTCAAAGCGTTGCTCGAGCGCAGCGGCCTGAGCAGCGAGCAGATCGGCGAAGTCATCCTGGGCCAGGTGCTCACCGCCGGCTCAGGCCAGAACGCGGCGCGCCAGGCGCTCATCAAGGCCGGCTTCAGCCACGCTGTGCCGGCCATGACCATCAACAAGGTCTGCGGCTCCGGCCTGAAGGCGGTGATGCTGGCCGCGCAAGCCATCCGTGACGGCGACAGCGACATCGTCATCGCCGGCGGCCAGGAGAACATGTCGGCCAGCCCGCACGTGCTGCTGGGCAGCCGCGACGGCCAGCGCATGGGCGACTGGAAAATGGCCGACACCATGATCGTCGACGGGCTGTGGGACGTGTACAACCAGTACCACATGGGCATCACGGCCGAAAACGTGGCCAAGAAATACAGCATCAGCCGCGACTCGCAAGACGCCCTGGCCCTGGGCAGCCAGCAAAAGGCCGCCGCCGCGCAGGAAGCCGGCCGCTTCAAGGACGAGATCGTGCCGGTCAGCATCGCGCAGAAGAAGGGCGACCCGATCGTCTTTGCGGCCGACGAGTTCATCAACAAGAAGACCAGCGCCGAAGCCTTGGCGGGTTTGCGCCCGGCCTTCGACAAGGCCGGCAGCGTGACCGCCGGCAATGCGTCGGGCCTGAACGACGGCGCCGCCGCCGTGATGGTGATGAGCGCCGCCAAGGCCGCAGCGCTGGGCCTCAAGCCGCTGGCGCGCATCGCCAGCTACGCCAGCGCCGGCCTGGACCCCGCCTTCATGGGCATGGGCCCGGTGCCCGCCGCTCGGCGCGCGCTGGAGCGGGCCGGCTGGAAGGCCCAGGACCTGGACCTGCTGGAGATCAACGAAGCCTTTGCCGCGCAAGCCTTCGCCGTGCACCAGGAAATGGGCTGGGACACCGCCAAGGTCAACGTCAACGGTGGTGCCATCGCCATCGGTCACCCCATCGGCGCCAGCGGCTGCCGTATCCTGGTGACGTTGCTGCACGAGATGATCAAGCGCGACGCCAAGAAGGGCATCGCCAGCCTTTGCATCGGGGGCGGCATGGGTGTCGCCCTCACCGTCGAGCGTTAACCTTCAGTTCACAACCAGGAGAGAGACATGTCTGCACAAAAAGTCGCTTACGTCACCGGTGGCATGGGTGGCATCGGAACCGCCATCTGCCAGCGCCTGCACAAAGAGGGCTTCAAGGTCATCGCCGGCTGCGGCCCCAGCCGTGACTTCAACAAGTGGCTCGACGAGCAAAAGGCGCTGGGCTACACCTTTTACGCGTCGGTGGGCAATGTGGCCGACTGGCAAAGCACGGTGGATGCGTTCACCAAGTCGGTCGCCGAGCACGGCACGATCGACGTGCTGGTCAACAACGCCGGCATCACCAAGGACCGCATGTTCCTGAAGATGACGCCAGACGACTGGAAGACCGTGATCGACACCAACCTGAACAGCATGTTTTACGTCACCAAGCAGGTGGTGCCGGGCATGGTGGAAAAGGGCTGGGGCCGCATCATCCAGATCTCGTCGGT
>JANMHH010000234.1:0-21258 GCA_031375065.1 Rubrivivax sp.
CGCCCTCGGGCAGTTCATCGGCGCGCGTGTAGAGGCGGCGGCGCACAGTGTCGGCGTCCAACCCCGACAGCTCGGCCGGGTCGTGCGCCAGGTCCCACACGATGAGCTCGTTGCGATTCGTGGGGTGCGGCGCCAAGGGCCAGACGATGGCCAGGCAGCCACGCTCCACCGGGTAACGGCCGGACAGGTGCACGAAAGGCCGGCCCACGCCGATCTCGGCCGCCACGGCGTCCTTCTTGTGCAGCTTCAGGCAGAAGTCCCACAGCCGCGGCTGCTTGCTGCGGATAAGCCGCGCCAGCGCCAGCGTGGCGCGCACGTCGGACAGCGCGTCGTGCGCCGCTTCGTGCAGCTGGCCGTTGGCGGCGGCCAGGTGTTCGAGCTTGAACGACGGCCGGCCCTTCATCGCACCATCGGTGTAGGTCGGCCACTCGATGCCTTCCGGACGCAACGCCCAGGTCGCGCGCACCACGTCCATCAGGTCCCAGCGGCCGCAGCCGTTCTGCCATTCGCGGGCGTAGGGGTCAATCAGGTTGCGCCAGAACAGGAAGCGCGTCACCTCGTCGTCGAAGCGGATGCTGTTGTAGCCCACGCCGATGGTGCCCGGCCGCGCCAGTTCGGCCTCGATGCTTGATGCGAATGCCGCCTCGGGCACGCCGTGCTGCAACGCCTGCTGCGGCAGGATGCCCGTGAGCAGCACGCTCTCGGGGTCGGGCAGGCCATCAGGGGCCGGCTGGCAGAACCACATCACCGGCTCGCCGATCTCGTTCAGCTCGGCGTCGGTGCGCAGCCCGGCAAACTGCACCGGCCGGTCGCGCCGCGGCACGATGCCGAAGGTCTCGTAGTCGTGCCAGAAGAAGGTGGTGTCAGCCATGGCGGCACGATAGCGCAGGGCCAGTGGGCCCCGTCAAACTCGCCGCACCACCACGCTGCCTACCGAGTACCCGGCCCCGAACGAGCAAATCACACCCAGGTCGCCTGCCTTCAGGTCACTGTGATGCGCGTGGAAGGCGATGATGGAACCCGCCGAGGCCGTGTTGGCGTACTCGCCCAGGATGATCGGCGCCAGGTCGTCGCCCACCTCTTGCCCCACCAGCCGCTTCACGACGAGTTGGTTCATGCCCAGGTTGGCCTGGTGCAGCCAGAAACGGCGCACGTGCGTGGGCTCGTAGCCCAGCGTGTGCAGATGCGCTTCGATGTGCGCCGCGGCCATGGGCACCACCTCCTTGAAGACCTTGCGCCCTTCTTGCATGAAGGTCTTGTCGCGGGCGTCGGGATCGGTGTCTTCGCAGCGGTTCATGAAGCCCGCGTTGTTGCGAATGTTGCTGCTGAACTGTGTCACCAGCTTGGTGCCCAGAACTTCCCAGCGGTCGGCTGACGTGGCAGTGTCTTCGGCTTCAATGATGACGGCGGTGCAGACGTCGCCAAAGATGAAGTGGCAGTCGCGGTCGCGCCATTCCAGGTGGGCCGATGTGATTTCGGGGTTGACCACCAACACGCACTTGGCGCTGCCGCTCTTGACGGCGTTGACCGCTTGTTCGATGGCAAAGGTGGCCGACGAACAGGCCACGTTCATGTCGAAGCCAAAGCCACCGGCGCCCAGCGCCTGCTGGATTTCGCAGGCCATGGCCGGGTAGGCGCGCTGCATGTTGGCTGCTGCGCAGAGCACGCTGTCGATGTCGGAGCCCTGCTTGCCCGCCGCGGCCATGGCCTTCTTCGCCGCGTCCACCGCAATCTCGGCCATCAGGCTGATCTGCTCATTGGGCCGTGGCTCAAAGTGCGGCTTCATGCGGGTGGGGTCGAGCACGCCGGCCTTGTCGATGACATAGCGCTGCTGGATGCCCGAAGCCTTTTCGATGAACTCCACGCTGGAATGCACCAGCGCGGGCACCTCGCCTGCCGCAATACGCGAGGCGTTGTGTTGGTTCTGCAGGTCGGCGTAGGCGTTGTAGGCCTCAACCAGTTCGGCGTTGGTGATGACGTGCGGCGGCTGGTAAAGGCCGGTGCCGGAGATCACCACTCGGGGTGTGGAGTGCTTGTTCATGGCGCGGCAGTGTAGGCCCGCGCACCCAGCAGGGACATCGGCGGCAACCCGTGCCGCCGCGGGTCGCCTACTTGCGGGTGGGCTTCTTGGCAGCCCCGCCCGATTGCAGCGCTTCACTCATGCCGATCAGCACGCCGCTGACCATCGCGGTGTAGCTCTCGGCCAAGGCCTGCGCGGCCTTCATCGACGCAGCGCGGCTGCTGCGCACGGCGGTTTGCATCTGGGCCGCCATCTGCTCGGCGGTGATGCTGGCCTGCGCGCCGGACAGCGTGCCGCCGGCCTGCATTTTTTCCAGGATCGGGCCCCAGGCGCCGGCCAGCGGCGCGCCGGCACCTTCGGCGGCCTTCTTGACGGCGCCAAACAGGCTGTCTTCCATTTTCTCAAGGTCGTCGAGTGCCTTTTGCAGGTGCTTGTCGCGCAGGTCAGCGCCCTGCGCCATCAGCGTGGACAACGCGGTGCGGTTGGCCTCCACGGCCTTGAGCATCGCTTCGTCCATGCCGGCCACGGCCTTGTCGAGCAGGGCTTCAGGGTCGACACCGGCCACCATGTTCTTGGCCACCCCGGCGCTGGCCGCTTCGGCCACCTGTTTGAGCGCGCCGCGGATGTTCTTCAGCGACAACTCCCGGCCCTGCAGCGCGGCCAAGGTGGCGTCGCTGGCGGCCTTTTGAAGCTGCGCACCCTGGCGGGCGGTGGCGCCTTGGAACATGGAAATCAGGGCGTCGGCGTCGAACATGGGCTTGGCCATCGGGGCTCCTTGGTTGTCGATGAGGCCGATGCTCTCACCCGCTTGGCCTGGCGGCAAGCCACCATCCAAAAGGGCCCTGGACTCGCGCGCGCGATTCAGGGCCCTGTCAGCGGCGTGTGGCGCTCGAACCGCTCAATCGCCACGGGCCTTTATGGGTCAGCCCGCAATGGGGCTGGGGTCAGCCGGCTCAGGCCGAAGCCAGCGCGCGGCGGCGCGACAGGCCCAGCGCCAGCAACGCCACACCGGCCAGCATCCAAGTACCTGGCTCGGGCACGCGCATGCCGATGAAAGCGCGGGTGGCATCGCCCACGCTGTAGGCGCCGACCACGGTGCCGGCGTTGTTGCTGCCTTCGATGTAGGTGGCGCTGGCGCCCAGGAAGTCGATCTGTTCGTAACCGGTGGTCAAGCCCACAAATCCGTGCTGCGCGCCGCTGGCATCGAGGAACCAGCCGGACATTTCGCCGTCGTCGCTGATCGACCGGATGGCGGTGCGCGACATGCCGGGGATCGACAGGTCGGTGCGCAGGTTGGTGGCCACGTCGTAGACAAAACCCGGGCGGGTGGTGGGCGGGCCCGTCAAGATGTCGCTGCCCACCATCACACCATGGACGTTGATGCCCTGGGCGATGGTCAGGCGGGAATTGGGTTTGGATACGTCGGTTTGAACACCGGTGGTGCGGTCGTAGATGAAGCCAACGCCCAGCCCGGCGGCGGTGATGTAGTAGCCCGAGATGTAGCGGCCATCGGGCGAAATGGCGCGCAAGTACGTTTCGGTGGCGCCGGGCACGTCAAACTGCACGTAGCTGCCGGCGGTGTAGATGAAGCTGCTGGAGGGACCGGGCACCACGTCGCCAAACTCGTTGGTGACCCGCGTGCTGGAAAAGCTGCCCACCACCACTCCGGCATCGCTGACGCCCGACGCAAAGCTGGAAACCGCACCGGTGGGCCCGGACAAGGTGGTGAAGGCACTGCCGTCGTACAGGTAGCCGGTGCTCACGTCCAAGGGGCCCGAGCCCGACGTGGTGTAGCCCACCATCAAACCCGTGTTGTTGATGTCCCACAGCGCGGTGGTGGCCGCACCGGGGCGGAAAAAGTCGGTCAGCACATAGGCCGCCTGGGCCACGCTGGCGCTGAAGCCTGCGGCGGCCAGCGCCAGAACGCGAGCGACTTGACGAAAACGGGTCTTTTGCATGTTGGAAGGCACTTCGATGATGTGAACTGATCCACACCTGCATCTTTTGAGCCTGAATCAAAAAACCGTTTTCAAACAACCACCTAGGCTTAAACGGGCCGGTTGCGAAAGTCGCCTCAACCAACGGGTTGTCAAGTTCTCCGAATGCGCTGCAGCGCCCCTGTCGAAACCGCTGCGAACAACCGATCGACCGGCGCCGCGCGGCGCCAGACTCGGTCAAATGACAGCGGGCGGATGGGCCGGTGCCAGAGCCCGTTTGCTGCGCCAAAGCAGCCAGACCACCACCGCACCGTTCAACAGGTTCCAGGCCACGCCGTTGACAAACGCGGCGTGGTAGCTGCCGGTCAGGTCGAAGACCTTGCCCGACATCCAGCCTCCCAGTGCCATGCCCAGCAGCGTGCACATCAAGACCGTGCCGACCCGCGCGCCGGCTTCGGCGGGCGGGAAGTGTTCGCGAACGATGATCGCGTAACTGGGCACGATGCCGCCCTGGAACAAGCCAAACAAGGCCGAGATCAGGTACAGCGAGACCAGGCCGTCAAACGGCAAAAACAGCAACAGCGCTGCGCCTTGCAGCACCGAGCCCAGCAACAGCGTGCGCAGCCCGCCGATGCGGTCGCAGATCAGGCCGCTGACCAGCCGGCTGACGATGCCGCAGGCCAGCATCAGGCTCAGCATCTCGGCCCCGCGGGCGACACCGTAGCCCAGGTCGCTGCAATAGGCCACGATGTGCACTTGGGGCATCGACATGGCCACACAACAGGCCACGCCGGCCACGCACAGCGCGCCTTGGGCCTGGGCCAGGCTCAAGCCAAACGGGCGCTGGGACGGCACGGCGGAAGGGCGTGACCCCGCCTTCGGTGGCGCCGCCACGGCAGCCGGCGGCCGCGGCCGCATCAAGAGCGCCAGGCCAGCCATCACCAGCCCGCTGAAAATGCCCAGCCCGATGCAGGTGGGCCGCCACCCGTAGGCGGCCACGAAGTACTGCACCACCGGCGGCCAAACGGCGCCGGCCAGGTAGTTGCCGCTGGCACACACCGCCACCGCGATGCCGCGCCGCTTGACGAACCACAGCGAGGTGTCGGCCACCAAAGGCGCAAAACTGGCGCTGCTGCCCAGCAGTCCGATGAACAGCCCTTGCGCCAGGACAAAGCTGCCGATGCCGGTCGACAAACCGGCGAGCACAAAGCCGGTGCACAAGCTGGCTGCGCCGATCAGCAGCGGCACCATCACGCCAAAGCGGTCGGCCAAACGGCCCATCAGGATGCCGCCCAGGCCAAAGCCGATCATCAACGCGGTGTAGGGCAGCGAGGCATCGGCGCGGGCCACGCCAAACTCGGCCTGCACCGCCGGCAGCATCACCGACACCACGTACATGCCGGCACTGCCTACCGTCATCAGCGCCAGCGTGACCAGCAGCCGCATCGACGCGTAGCGGGAGTCGGCGGTGGGGGCCAACGCGTCGACAACAGCCACCGGGGCCGCATGGGGCAAGGGGTCTGGCGGCAGTGAAGCGATGGGGGTCTCCTGCAGGTCCGCTCGTTGCGGCGCTGAGCCTGCAGCATAGCGGGCAGCATCGCAGGCAGCACCACCGGCCGTTGGGATCTGGGCACTCGGGAAAGCTCGCCTTGCCTGCGCCGCACGCCCTCAGGGAAGATCGTGCAAACGATGGAGGAGACCAGAAGATGAAAGCCTGCAAACGGATCGTGATCGGCTTGGCCCTGGCGGGCGCTGGCCTGGTGGCCGTGGTGGCCCACGCCACCAATTACAGCCTGTGGGTCAACGGCCGCGGCGGCGGTGGTCAGGTCGGCAACCACGCCGACTTCAGCTATTGGGGCCCTGCCACCACCGCAGCCGGCGTCAACAAGAAGTCGGTCAACTGGGACGGCTACAACCGCATCAGCACCACCAACGGCAACATCCGCGACGCGCTGGACTGCTACTGCACGGGCGCCAACTGGTGTTATGTGGCCGCGCATTCGGCCGGCAACTTGCAGATCGGCTACGCGCTGTCGCTCTACGGCACCAGCAGCCGCCTGAAGAAAAACGCCACGCCCAACGCGGCCGGGCAATGTGGCAACACCGACGGCACTTCACAAACCGGCTGGAACATCAAGTGGGTGGACGTGGCCGGCGGCGCCGGCGGTGGCAGCGAACTGGCCGACGCCGGCGATTGGGCCCTGAGCGAGCCGTTGGTGTCCGACCTGAAAACCAGCAGCGCACGCGCGCTCTACAACCACAACAGCACCACCGGCAAGTGGTTCTACATGTTTGCCGGCGCCAAGGGCACGCTGTACAGCTTTGTGCTGCCGGGCCAGGACGACGAAGCCATTGCCTACCATTCCAGTGGTGGTGTATCGGGCAGCAGCGGCGCCGGCTTTTGCAACCCGTCAGACTGGCTGTGCAACGACCTGACCCTGGGCACCGCAGCCAACCAGGGTGGCCGGGCCAAGTGGAGCTACCACACGGTGCAATACCGTGACGACAGCGAGTCGGTCAGCCACTACACCAACGGCGCCTGGGGCGGCATCGTGGGCAAGGTCCGCGCCGACATGGCGGCCAACGCGCAATGAAGGCTGCGGCCCCGGCGCGGGGCCGCCAGCAGACAGCGATCGGGCGATCCAGGCGCTGCGCGACCATCGCCCCCGCCAGGGGCCGAGTCGTTTGGGCGGTGCTAGCAGGCTTGTCCATCGCCGCCGCGGTGTTGGCACTGTGGTGGGCCAGTCAACGTGCCGATGCCAGCGAACGGGTTACCTTGGCGAAACAGGCCCAGACACCGGTCTCAGCGGTGCCATCGGCAGAACCCGCGCGCACCGCATCCGCTGCAGCACCCGGCGCGCCGCTCAGCCCATTGGGGCAAGCGCAGCGCCGCGAGCAGCTGGCGCTGTGGCAAGGCCGTTTGACCCGAGCGCAACAGAGCCTGGACGGCTATGCCGCCGCAGCCCAGTACCCGCACGAGTCGCGCCCGGCCGAAGAACACCCCGACCAGCTGCGCCCTTTCGACGCGATCGAAGAGGACCGTGTGCTGCGCATGCCCGGTGGCACCGCCACCCAGGGCGTGCGCCTGCGCACCACGCAGGAGCGGGTTTTTGCATCGGGCGCCGAGTCCAGCCGCATCACGGTGGCGCTGCAAGACCTGCAGGGGCGCAGCCTGCCGCTGCGAGTGACCCGTGCGGTGATGAGAGAGGTGACGCCGCCAGGCCGCACCGCCAGCACCGCCGAATTCAACATGCCGGCCAACGACGCCGGCGTGCAGGGCGACGCGGTGGCGGGTGATGGCATCACCACGGCGGTGATGCGCCCTGCAGCCCAAGGCTTTGCCACCTTTGCCGGTACGGTGCGGCTGGAACTGCTGCTGGACCACGCGGGCCAGCCCGGCTTCATCTACTTTGACCTGGTCTACAGCCCCGACACCGCAGCGACCTGGCTGCCGGGCGTGCGCGAAGCGCAGTCCAAGGGAGGCCTGGACTTCTTTGTCAAGGCGCAGGTGCTGCAGCCTGGGCGTTATGTGATCAGTGCCAGGGTGGACGACGCGCAGGGCAAGCCCTTGGCGCTGGCGCTGTTCAACGCCGAAGTGGCCGCAGGAACGACCGAGTTTCGCCTGCCGGTGTTTGGCAAACTGCTGCGCGACAAAGCGCCTGCGTTCCCCTTGACCTTGCGCGACGTGGAAGCTTTTTTACTGCGCCCCGACGCCTTTCCCGACCGCGTGATGCTGCCCCGCCTGGCGGGCGTGCAGCACGTCAGCAAAAGCTATCCGCTGAGCGCTTTTTCCGACGCCGAGTGGTCCAGCGAAGAACGTGACCGCTACCTGGCCGAGCTGGGCAAGGATGTGCGCGAGGCCGAGCGCAAGGTCCAGCAGCTGGGGCCTTGACCCGCGCCTGGCCGACTCACTCGGCCCGGATGTTGGCGCGTTGAATGACCAGCTTCCAGTTGTCGTACTCGTCGCGGTAGGTCTTGGCAAACTGCTCGGGCGTGCTGCCCACGGGCTCAGCACCCGTCTTTTCCAGCCGCTCGGTCATTTCGGGCGAACGCACGATGGCGTTGAGTTCGCGGTTCAGGCGCGCCACGACATCGGCTGGCGTGCCGGCCGGCGCAAAGAAGCCGAACCAGTTGCCAAACTCCATGCCCGGCACACCCTGTTCGGTCAGCGTGGGCACCTGGGGCAACGAAGGCGAACGCTTGGCACCACTGACCGCCAGCGGCCGCACCCGGCCCGCCGCGATGTGCGGCTGCGCCGAAACCACGCTGTCCATCAGGAAACCGATCTGGCCCGCGATCAGGTCGGTCATCACCAGGCCCGTGCCGCGATAGGGGATGTGCACGACAAACAGCCCGCCGGCGCGCCACTTGAACATTTCCGCGGTCAGGTGCGGATAGGTGCCGATGCCACTGGAGCCAAAGTTGTACTTGCCCGGGTTCTTCTTGAGCAGCGCCACCAGTTCCTTGGCGGTGGCGGCTGGAAAGTTCTGCCCCACCACCAGCACGCTGGGTGCGTTGGCCACATGCACCACGGGCGCAAAGTCCTTGAAGGCGTCGTAAGGCAGGCGCGGGTTCAGCGCGGGGCCGATCGAATGGGTGGAACTGGTGGCCAGCAGAATGGTGTATCCATCCGCCGGTGCCTTGGCCACGATGTCCGAGCCAATGCTGCCGCCCGCACCCGGCTTGTTGTCGACCACCACCTGCTGGCCCAGCGCGCCGGAAAGTTTCTGCGCCAACATGCGGCCGATGATGTCGGTGGCACCGCCAGAAGGAAACGGGATCACCAACCGCAAGGGCTTGGCGGCGGGCCAGGCTTGAGCTTGGGCCGGGGCAGGCGCCAATAAGGGCGCGACGAGCAAAGCCATGAGCAGGGCAGAGAGCAGACTTTTCATGCGAATGCGGTGGCAGGGGTGGCGCGGTCAATCAGACCGAACTTGATGATACCCATCGCCCTGTTGGGTATGCTCGGCGCTCGGACCCAACGAGACTTTGGCCTGTTGGTTCGAACCCCTGCGTTTTACCCACCTGGAGCCCCGCCCCATGACCCGCGTCTTCAACTTCAGCGCCGGCCCCGCCGCCCTGCCCCCTTCCGTGCTGCAACAGGCCGCCGACGAAATGCTGGACTGGCACGGCAGTGGCATGAGCGTGATGGAGATGAGCCACCGCGGCAAGGAGTTCATCGGCATCGCTGACGAAGCGCAGGCCCTGCTGCGCGAGCTGCTGTCCATACCAGCCAACTACAAGGTGCTGTTCATGCAAGGTGGCGCCATTGCCGAAAACGCCATCGTGCCGATGAACATGCTGCGCGGCAAAACCAGTGCCGACTATGTCGACACCGGTGAATGGAGCAAGAAGTCGATCAAGGAAGCCAAGAAGTACGGCGCGGTCAACGTGGTGGCCAGCGCCGCCGGCAGCGGCTACACCACCATCCCGGCGCCGGCCACCTGGAAGCTCGACCCCAACGCGGCCTACGTGCACATCTGCTCCAACGAAACCATCGGCGGCGTGGAGTACCACTTCACACCCGACACGGGCGCCGTGCCGCTGGTGGCCGACATGAGCAGCAGCATCCTGTCGCGCCCGGTGGACGTGTCGAAGTACGGCCTGATCTACGGCGGCGCGCAAAAGAACATCGGCCCGGCGGGCCTGACCATCGTCATCGTGCGTGAAGACCTTTTGGGTGGTGCGCTGCCGGCCACGCCCACAGCCTTTGACTATCAGGTGGTCTCTGAGAACGACAGCATGTACAACACGCCGCCCACCTACGCCATCTACATCGCCGGCCTGGTCTTCAAGTGGCTGAAGGCGCAAGGCGGGCTGGCGGCGATGGAAGTGCACAACCGCAAGAAGGCGGCGCTGCTGTACGACTTTCTGGACAACACCGCGTTTTACAGCGCACCGGTGGCCAAGGACTGCCGCAGCCTGATGAACGTGCCCTTCAAGCTGAAGAACGAAACCTTGGACGCGGCATTTTTGAAAGGCGCCGAAGCGCGTCACATGGTGCAGCTCAAGGGCCACCGCTCGGTGGGCGGCATGCGGGCCTCGATCTACAACGCGATGCCGATCGAAGGTGTGCAGGCGCTGGTGGCCTACATGAAGGAATTCGAGGCCCAACATGGCTGAGCGCTTCGGGGTCTTGGTGCTCAACGCCATCTCGGCCAGCGGCCTGTCGCGTCTGCCTGCAGCCAGCTACCGCGTGGGCAAGGAGATTGCGGCGCCCGACGCCATCCTGGTGCGCAGCGCCGACCTGCACAGCATGGACATCCCCACCAGCGTGCGTGCCATCGGCCGCGCCGGGGCCGGCACCAACAACATCCCGGTGGCGGCGCTCAGCGCGCGCGGCGTGCCGGTCTTCAATGCGCCGGGCGCCAACGCCAATGCCGTGAAAGAACTGGTGCTGGCCGGCATGTTCATCGCCGCGCGCCAGATCGGCCCAGCCCTGCGATATGTGGACGCATTGGACGTCACCCACCCCGACCTGGACAAGACGGTAGAAGACGGCAAGAAGGCTTTCGCCGGCTATGAACTGCAGGGGCAGACGCTGGGCATCGTGGGCCTGGGCAAGATCGGCTGCCTGGTGGCCGACGCGGCCATCAAGCTGGGCATGAACGTGCTGGGCTTCGACCCCGACATCACGGTCGACGCCGCCTGGAGCCTGCCGGCCCAGGTCAAGCGCGCCAGCAGCGTCAACGACGTGCTGCGCAGCTCGCAGTTCGTCACGCTGCATGTGCCCTTGGTGGAAGCCACGCGCGGCCTGGTCAACGACGCCAACATCGGCCTGATGCGCTCCAGCGCTGTGCTGCTCAACTTCAGCCGCGAAGGTGTGGTCGACAACGCTGCCGTGTTGAGCGCTCTCGGCAGCAACGGCTTGGCCAGTTATGTCTGCGACTTTCCGCATGCCAGCCTGCACCGGCACCCCAAGGTGGTGGCGCTGCCGCACCTGGGCGCCAGCACGCGCGAAGCCGAAGAGAACTGCGCGGTGATGGTGGTGGACCAGTTGCGCGACTACCTGGAACACGGCCAGGTCAGCCACGCCGTGAACTTTCCCACCGTGCAGATGGCGCGCGAGAGTGCCTACCGGGTGGCCATCGCCAACGCCAACGTGCCCAACATGCTGGGCCAGATCAGCACCACCATGGCCAACGCCGGGCTCAACATCCACAACATGGTCAACAAGAGCCGCGGCGAAATGGCCTACACGCTCGTGGACGTGGAAAGCCCGGTGGGGCCGGCCGTGCTGCAGGCCTTGCAGGCGATTCACGGGGTGTTGGCGGTGCACTACCTGCCCGATCCGCGCTGACGGGCATGAACGCTGGCCTGATTGATGGCCCGATTGATGGCATGACCGTCGGCTTGACCGCTGGCCTGGCAGCCGGCGTGAACCCTGGCCAAGCCGGGGCCGACCCAACCTTCCCGCAGCACTGCCGAGCGCACCAACCGCACCCCCATGGACACCGCTGAAGGCCCGCCGCTGCTGACCCACGACGCGCCGGGGCGCGCCACCCTCACGCTCAACCGGCCACGTCACCTGAACCGCCTGCACCGCGAGGACCTGCAAACGCTGCAGTCGCAGATCGCGCAGCTGGCCGCCGACCGCACCTTGCGCGTGGTGGTGATCACCGGCCGCGGCCGCGCCTTCTGCGCCGGCTTCAATCTGCAGGAACTGGAGCAAGCCGACGCGGCGGGCCGTGACCCGCAGCTGTTTGAACACACCGTTGACGCGCTGGAAGCCCTGCCCGTGCCCACCATCGCCCGGTTGAACGGCGGCGTGTGGGGCGGCGCCACCGACCTGGCCCTGGCCTGTGACTTCCGGGTCGGCGTCACCGGCATGGAACTGCGCATGCCCGCCGCCCGGCTGGGCCTGCACTACTACCCCAGCGGACTGCAGCGGTACGTGTCGCGCCTGGGTCTGGCCGCTGCCAAGCGGCTCTTCTTGTTGGCCGAAACCGTCGGCGCCGAAGCGTTGCTCGAGCTGGGTTACCTGGACCAGCTGGTGGAGCCCAGCGCGCTGGACCCGGCCATCGAAGCCTTGGCCCAGTCGCTGCTGGCGGGCGCACCGCTGGCCCTGCAAGGCATGAAGCAGTCGCTCAACGAAGTCAGCCGCGGTGGGTGGCAGTCCGACACCATCCGCCAGCGTGAGCGTTTTTGTGCCGGCAGCCAAGACCTGGCCGAGGGCCTGGCCGCTTTTGCCCAACGCCGCGCGGCCCAGTTCAAAGGACGCTGACAGAGGCGCATCCAGCGGGCTGGGAGCTGCGTAAACGAGTCGATGCGCCTTTGTGGTTTGATCTGTAAGGTTAGGCGCTCATTCAACGACACCCCCCACACCATGCACCCGCTGCGCCACCCATCCCGCCACCCGTTTCATCGCGGGCTGCTGACTGCCGTGGCTGCGGTGTTGGCCTCAGCCGGACCACTGCCGACCCTGGCCCAGACCCAGGCTCAAGCCCCTGCTGCCAGCGCGCAGCGCGCGTCAAACACCCTGCGTGGCAAGGCCCTGGACGGCCGGAACTTCGACCTGGCTGCCCAGCGCGGCCGGGTCGTGATGGTGGTGCTGTGGCGCACCGACTGTGGCGTCTGCCTGAGCAAGATGCCCGAGCTGCGCGCCAACGCGTTGGGCTGGAAGGGCAAGCCCTTTGACCTGGTGACCCTGAGCCTGGACCCGCAGCGCACCGACACCGACAGCTACGACCGCACGCGCCGCCTGGTGGCATCAGCAGAGGGCCCGGTCTGGAGCTTCTGGCAAGGTGATGTGCAGTGGACGGCTGCTTGGAGCGCAGGCGCTCGCCTGCCGGTGACCCTGGTTTTCGACAGCGACGGCGTGCTCAAGGAACGCCATGAAGGACGGGTGCCGGCCGACGTGTGGGACAGCGTAGCCGACCTGTTGCCTTAGCGTCCACGGTGCGGGGCCAGGCCCCGGACCCTGGAAAACGTCCACCGCAACGGGTCGTCGCCTCAGAGCCGCTCAAACACCGTCGCGATGCCCTGCCCGCCGCCGATGCACATGGTGACCAGCGCGTAGCGCCCGCCGGTGCGGTGCAGCTCATAGATCGCCTTGGTGGCCAGGAAAGCGCCGCTGCAGCCGATCGGGTGGCCCAGTGCAATCGCGCCACCGTTGGGGTTGACCTTCTTCATGTCGAACTCCAGGCCGCGCGCCACCGCGATGGCCTGGGCGGCGAAGGCTTCGTTGCTTTCGATCACGTCGATCTGGTCGAGCGTCAAACCGGCCTTTTTCAGCGCCAGCTTGCTGGCCGGAATGGGGCCTTCACCCATGATCTCGTTGGGCACACCGGCTACCGCGTAGCTGACCATTCGGGCCATCGGCTTGTGCCCATGCGCTGCGGCCACGGCCGCGTCGGCCAGCACAAAAAACGCCGCACCGTCGTTGATGCCCGAGGCGTTGCCCGCCGTCACCGAGCCGCCTTCTTTCTTGAACGCCGGCTTGAGCTTGGCCAGGCTTTCCATCGTGGTGTCGGCCTTCACGTGCTCGTCGGTGTCGAAGGTGACTTCGCCTTTGCGCGTCTTCTTGACGATCGGCACGATCTGGCTCTTGAAGCGGCCTTCGGCGATGGCGGCGGCGGCCTTGCGGTGTGAATCCACCGCCAGCGCGTCCTGCTCTTCGCGGGTGATGCCCCACTTGGTAACCAGGTTTTCGGCCGTGATGCCCATGTGGCCCACGCCAAAGGGGTCGGTCAGCGTGGCCACCATGGTGTCGATCAGCTTGGTGTCGCCCATGCGCGCGCCGTTGCGCATGGCGGTGCTCAGGTAGCCGCCGCGGCTCATCACCTCAACGCCACCGCCCACACCGTAGTCGCAGTCGCCCAGCAGGATGTTCTGCGCCGTGGTGACGATGCCCTGCAGGCCGCTGCTGCACAGCCGGTTGACCGACATGGCCACACTGTCCATCGGCAGACCGGCCTGGATGCTGGCCACACGGGCTACATAGGCAAAGCGGCTTTCGGTGGGAATGGTGTTGCCCACCGTCACGTAGTTGATGGCCTTGGGGTCGACGCCCGAGCGGACCACCGCTTCTTTCATCACCAGGCCAGCCAGTTCGGCGGGTTCCATGTCGGCCAAAGCGCCGTTGAAAGTGCCGATGGCGGAACGGGCTGCGCCCAGGACGACGACGTCGCGCTTGCTCATGAGGGGTCTCCTTGAAAAATGGGGGATTCGGTGTCCCAAGCCCGACAGTGGGCGCTCGGTGGCTGGCGTCGGGCTTACAAGCCCGCACGAAACTCAACCATACCCTTTTTGGCACCGTCTCGGATCACATGCGTTGACGCTCAGTGACTGGCCGCCAGGACAGGCGGACACGCCAAGACGGCGTCGCCTTCAACAGGCGGAGCTCAAAGAGGGGCGGCCTGCAGCAGCTGGGCCACCACCGCCACCGCGATCACCTCGGGCTCCTTGCCCGTGATGCCGGGCACGCCAATCGGGCAGACCATGCGCTCCAGTACCTGCGGCGTCACGCCGCGCTCCAACAAGCGGTGCTCAAAACGGGCCCGCTTGGTCTGGCTGCCGATCAGGCCGAAATAGCCAAAGTCACCACGCGCCAGGATGGCCTGGGTGATCGCCATGTCCAGGTCATGGCTGTGGGTCAGCACCAGGAAAAAGGTGCCAGGCGCGGCCTGGTCCACCTCGGCCTGCACGGGTTCGACACAGACCGGTTGAATGTGCGGCGGCAGCCTTTGCGCTGGAAACTCGCTCTCGCGCTCATCGATCCACTGCACCCGGCAGGCCACACCTGCCAGCAGGTTCACAATGGCGCGGCCCACATGTCCGGCGCCATACAACTGCAGCTCGAAGCGTGGCCGCGGTGCGGCCCACTCCGAAGGGCATGACTGGTTCAGCGGCGTGAAACACAGGGTCAGCGCACCGCCGCAGCATTGGCCCAGCGACGGGCCCAAGGCAACGCGCTGCTCAACCGCAGGCATAGCGCCGGCAGCATGGTCGCCGGAGTCGGAGGCTGCCAAGCCTCGGGCGATCAATGCCCGCGCGTCGGTGATGGCACGCAGTTCCAGATGCCCGCCGCCGACGGTGCCCACCACGTCGTCGGCCGCCACCAGCATGCGGGTGCCGTCGCCGCGTGGAACGCTGCCTTTGGCGTCGCGCACCTCCACCACCACGGCAGCACGGCCAGCGGCCAGCCAGCGCAGCGCGGTGGCCTGCAGGTCCAGCATCAGGCGTGCGCCTGCACGGCCGTCACGGCGCGCAGGATGGCCTCGCTGGTGGCCGGCGCCTGCAGCGGCGGGTTCACGCGGTGCCCCGCCACCGCCGAGATGGCGTCGCGGATCGCGAAAAACACGCTGAAGGGCAGCAGCAGTGGCGGTTCACCGACCGCCTTGCTGCGGTGGATGCTGTCCTGTACGTTGTCGCGCTCGAACAGCACGGTGTGCAACTGCGTGGGGCAGTCGTTGGCGGTGGGGATCTTGTAGGTGCTGGGGGCGTGGGTGGTCAGCAGACCGGCCTTGGGTGAGCCGTCGGCCGGGTGCCAGACCAGCTCTTCCATCGTCAGCCAGCCCATGCCCTGGATGAAGGCACCTTCGACCTGGCCGATGTCGATGGCCGGGTTCAGCGAGCGGCCGGCATCGTGCAGGATGTCGGCGCGCAGCAGCTTCCATTCGCCAGTCAGGGTGTCGACCAACACCTCACTGACGGCAGCCCCGTAAGCAAAATAGAAGAAGGGGCGGCCCTGCATCGTCTGGCGGTTCCAGCTCAGGCCGGGCGTGGCGTAAAAGCCGTCGCTCCACAGTTGCACGCGCGCCAGATACGCAGCGGCCACCACGTCGGCAAACGGTTGGCGGTGGCCGTTGACGATCAGCCCGTCGTCCTCGAAGCGCACCTCCGTTGGCTGGCCACCCCACTGCGCGGCAGCAAATTCCGCCAGCCGGTTGCGGATCTTGCGTGCCGCGTCCTGCGCCGCCTTGCCGTTGAGGTCAGCGCCCGTGCTGGCCGCGGTGGCCGAGGTGTTGGCGACCTTTTGCGTGTCGGTGGCGGTGCAGCGCACGCGCTGCAACGACAAGCCCAGTTCATGCGCCACGACCTGGGCCACCTTGGTGTTGAGCCCTTGGCCCATCTCGGTGCCGCCGTGGTTGACCAGCACACTGCCGTCGGTGTAGACGTGCACCAGGGCACCCGCCTGGTTGAGGTGCGTGACGTTGAAGCTGATGCCAAACTTCAGCGGCGTCAGCGCCAGGCCCTTCTTCAGGACCGGGCTGGTGCTGTTGAAGCGGGCCACGTCCACGCGACGCTGAGCATAGCCGCTGGTTTGCTCAAGCTGGTCCACCAACTCGTGGATGATGTTGTCGTCCACCGTCTGGCCGTAGGGCGTGACGTTTTGCTGTTGGATGCCGTAGAAGTTGGCGCGCCGCACCGCCAGCGGGTCCTGGCCCAGTTCACGCGCCACGCTGTCCAGGATGTACTCAATGGCAATGGCGCCTTGCGGGCCACCAAAGCCACGAAAGGCGGTGTTGCTCTGGGTGTTGGTCTTGGCGCTGTAGCCGTGCAGCGCCACGTGGGGCAGCCAATAGGCGTTGTCGAAGTGGCAGAGCGCGCGTGTCATCACCGGGCCCGACAGATCAGCCGAGTGGCCGGCCCGCGACACCATCGTCACCTCGGCACCCAGCACGCGCCCGTGGTCGTCAAAACCGACTTCCATTTCATAGTGGAAACAGTGGCGTCGGCCGGTGATCAGGAAGTCGTCGTCGCGGTCCACCCGCAATTTCACCGCCTGGCCACTGCGCACTGCCGCCAGCGCCGCCACGCAGGCAAAGAGTGCGCTTTGCGACTCCTTGCCACCAAAGCCACCACCCATGCGCCGGCATTCCACGTGCACCGCGTGGGCCGGCCGCTGCAGCGCGTGTGCCACCAGGTGCTGCATCTCGCTGGGGTGCTGGGTCGAACAATAGATCTTCATGCCGCGGTCTTCGGTGGGCACGGCGTAGCTGATCTGCCCTTCCAGATAGAACTGCTCCTGGCCGCCGACATCGAGCGTCAGTGCCAGGCGCCGTGGTGCCTGCTCGATGGCCTGGCGGGCATCGCCCCGGTTCAGGTGCATGGGCGGCAGCACGTATTGCTGCGCAGCGTGGGCCGCTTGCGGCGTGAGCAACGGCGGCAAGGGCCGCGCACGAATGACCTGCCGGGCCTTGGCCGCCGCGCGACGGGCGGCGTCGCGCGTGGTGGCGATCACCGCAAACACCGGCTGGCCCTGGTAGCGCAGCGTGTCGCCCACTTCACCGGCCAGGATCGGGTCGTCGTGAACCAGCGCACCGCAGTCGTTGCTGCCGGGAATGTCGCGCGCAGAAAACACATCCACCACACCGGGTTGCTGGCGAATCAGCGCCAGGTCCAGGGCTTCGATGACGCCGTGGGCCAGCGGCGACAAGCCCAGCGCGGCGTGCAGCGTGCCCGCCAGTTCGGGCAGGTCGTCGGTGTAGGGCGCGGCACCGGCCACGTGCAGGTGTGCGCTTTCGTGGGGCCGGCTGGAGCCGACCTGGGTGCCGCCTTGTGCGCCAACTTGGCTGGCATCTTGGCTGGCGATCGCGGCGTCGCCCTGCGGGCCCGGCGTGGAAGGCGACCGCAGCTGCTCGGCGGACTGGGGTTGGTTCATGCTGGCTCCTCGCGCGCCCAAACACTGAGTTCACTTTCCTGCAGCGGCGCATCGGGTCGGGTTTGCAGCCAGAAGCGGCGCAGCAGGTTTTGCGCCACTTGCAGCCGGTAGCCCGCGCTGGCGCGCATGTCGCTCAGGGGTTTGAAGTCCTGGCTCAGCGCGGCTTGCGCGGCCTTCAAGCTGGCCTCGGTCCACGGCTGGTTCAGCAGTGCAGCCTCGGCCAAGGCGGCTCGCTTGACGGTGGCCGCCATGCCCCCGAAGGCCAGGCGGACGTCGACCACCCTTTCGCCTTGCAGTTCAATCGCCAGCGCCGCGCAGACCGCCGAAATGTCGCAGTCAAAGCGCTTGCTGATCTTGTAGACCTGCACCTGTTGCGCAGCGCGGCGACGTGGCACCTCAAGCGAGTGCACAAACTCGCCCGCCTCCAGACGGTTCTTCATGTAATCGACGTAGAAATCCTGCAACGGCAGGCGCCGCACGCGCTGCCCCTGTTGCAACACGATGCTGGCGTCCAGCGCCATCAGCACCGGCGCACAGTCGCCAATCGGCGAACCGTTGGCCACGTTGCCGCCCAGGGTGCCGGCGTGGCGGATCGGCAGCGACGCAAAGCGCAGCCAGACATCGCGCAGCGTGGGCCATTCGGCGGCCAGCGCGGCCCAAGCCTGCTCCAGGCTGGCCGCAGCGCCAATGTGGATGTGGGTGGCATGCACCTGCACCGTGCTCAACTCGGCCACACCGCCAATGGCGATCAGTTCGCCCAGATCCTTGAACTGTTTGGTCACCCACAGGCCGATGTCGGTGCTGCCGGCCAAGACCCTGGCTTCGGGTTTGACCAGGCGAAGTTGCGCAAACCGCGCCAGCGTGCGCGGCGCATGAATGACGCCGTCGCAAGACAGCGGCGGGTCTTGCGCCAAGGCCAGCAGGGCCTGCTCGATGGGCGCTCGGGCAAGCCGCTGGGCCGGCGCGGCAAACATCTGCTGACCGGCGTCCAGGATCGGGCGGTAGCCGGTGCAGCGGCACAGGTTGCCCGACAGGTCGTCGGCCAGTTGCTGGCGGCTGGGCACGGTGCCAGTCTGGCCGTGCTTTTCGTAGCAAGCCCACAGGCTCATCACAAAGCCGGGTGTGCAAAAACCGCATTGCGAACCGTGGCAGGCAACCAGGCTTTGCTGCACCGGGTGCAGCTTTGGCGCTTCCGTCGGGGAGTGCTTCTGCACCGTGGCAACCTCTGCGGAAGATGCAGCGTGACCCGCTGAAATCGCTGAAGTCGCTGGGCCTGTTGGCGCGCCCATGCCGGCCACGTCTTCCACCGTGAACAGCGCCTTGCCGTCCAGCGTCGGCAGAAACTGGATGCAGGCATTCACCGGTTGCAACTGCAAGGCACCGGCCGCGTCGAGTTGCCCCACCACCACCGTGCAGGCCCCGCAGTCGCCCTCGGCGCAACCCTCTTTGGTTCCGGTGCAGCGGGCGTCTTCACGCAGCCACTCCAGCACGGTGCGGGTGGCCTGACGCGGCTTGACCTCCACCACCTGGCCGCGGTGGAAGAAGCGCACCGGACGTTCAGCCCAGGTGCCCAGCGCATCAGCAGCGACTGGAGCAACCGGCTGGGCTGCTGAAGAGGCTGCAAGGATTGAAGCGGGGTTGCTGTGGTTCATACGTGTGGGCCCGCACAGGGCTTGGGCTTGGGATAGGGCTTGGGCTTGGGACTTACCCGAAAGGTAGCGCGAGCTGCGCCCGCGTGAATACGTTTGACCGCATAGTACGCATCAGGATCCATATATGTTCAAACGACCCGACTTCGACACCATAGACCTCCACCTCATTAGGGTCTTGCATACCGTGATCCATGAACGCAGCGTGTCGCGCGCCGCCGTCAAGCTGGCCACCAGCCAGCCCGCGGTCAGCGCCCAGCTCAAGCGGCTTCGCGCGCTGACGGGTGACCCTTTGCTGGTGCGTGCCGGTCAGCAGATGCAGCCCACCGAAACCGCGCTGCAGATGCTGGACGCCACCGCCCGCATGCTGCAAGACGCCGAGCGTCTGTTCAGCCGCCACGGCCGTGTGCTGCGCCGCTCGTCCTTTGAGCCCGCTGCCGCCGAGTCCTTGTTTCGGGTTGCCGCCAGCGACTACCTGGACCCCTTTTTCCTGCCTCGCCTGGTGGCCCACGTCAAAAGGGTGGCACCCAACGTGCGATTGGAACTGATGCCCCTGACCCAGGACTACGACTACCGCCGCCACCTGGCCGCCGGTGACGTCGACCTGGTCATCGGCAACTGGCTGCAGCCCCCCGAAGAGCTGCACCTGGGCCGCCTGCTCAGCGACGAGGTGGTGTGCCTGGTGGCCCAGGACCACCCCGCCACACGCCGCAACTGGACGGTGGACAAGTACCTGGACGCCGAACACGTGGCGCCCATGCCGATGAGCCCCGGCGCGCTGGGCGTGATCGACGAGCACCTGCGCAACAGCGGCGTGCAGCGGCGCATCATGGTGCGGGCTTCGCACTTCAGCCTGATTCCGCTGATGGTGGCCGACAGCCTGCTGGTGCTGACCACCGGGCGCCAGTTCTGCAGCCGCTATGTGGGCACGCTGCCGGTGAAAATCGTGCGCTGCCCGGCCAGCTTTCCCACGCTGAACTACTACCAGCTGTGGCATGAGCTCAGCCATGCGGCGCCCAGCATGCGCTGGTTTCGCGAGCAGGTGCGCGAGGTGGCGTCGGGCCTCACCCGCCCGGCGGGCAGCGCGGGCAACAGCTTCGCCGAGCGTGCCGCATGAAGGCCATCCTGGCCGACTTGCTGGACTTCACGGCCGAGCCGGCCTGGGGCGACACCCAGGCCAGCGCGGTGCGCTGGCGGCCCGACCACTGGCTGCTGCTGGCCGACGACGGCCGCATCGCAGGCGTGCAGGCGCAAGACCCCGGGCCCCAGTGGCAGCGCCTGGACCACCGCGGCCAGTTGTTGCTGCCGGGCTTCATCGACACCCACGTGCACAGCCCGCAAATCGGCGTCATGGCCAGCTACGGCACCGAGCTGCTGGACTGGCTCAACACCTACACCTTCCCGGCCGAACGCAGTTGGGCTGACCCAGCTACCGCCATGGCGGGCAGCGAGCTGTTCGTCAACGCACTGCTGGCCCACGGCACCACCGCCGCGGTGGTCTTCCCCACCGTGCACAAGACCTCGGTGGACGCGCTCTTCACCGCCGCCCAGGCCCGCGGCATGCGCGTCATCGGCGGCAAGGTGCTGATGGACCGCCACGCGCCCGACGGCCTGCGCGACGACGTGGCCCAGGCCGAGCGCGACTGCATCGACCTGATTCAGCGCTGGCACGGCCAGTGCCGCTGCAGCTATGCCGTGACGGTGCGCTTTGCGCCCACCAGCACGCCTGAGCAACTGGCCATGGCCGGTGCGCTGTGCCGGGCCGACCCCACGCTGTACATGCAAACCCACGTCGCCGAAAACCGCGCCGAGGTGCGTTGGGTGGCCGAGCTGTTTCCACAAGCCCGCAGTTATCTGGACGTCTACGACCGAGTCGGCCTGCTGCACCCGCGCAGCGTGCTGGCGCACGGCATCTGGCTGGACGCCGACGACCGCGCCGCGCTGCACGCGCAAGGCTCGCAAATCGCTTTTTGCCCCAGCAGCAACCTGTTCCTGGGCAGCGGCCTGTTTGACTGGCGCGCCACCGCGCAGGCCGGCGCGGCCGTC
>JANMHH010000248.1:0-3877 GCA_031375065.1 Rubrivivax sp.
GGCGAGCAAGACGGCGTCAAGCACCTGCTCTGATCCGTCACCCGTGAAGTCCCCACGCGACGTGCTCTTTGGCGCCGGTGAGTTGCCACCGGCGCTGCCGGTGTGCGACCACTACGCCGGTGTCGAGCCGCGCATGAGCAAGAGCCTGCAGCTGCAGGCCGAGTTGGGGCCAGTCTTCGATGTCACCTTGGACAACGAAGACGGTGCGCCGGTGGGCGGCGAGGTCGAGCACGCCCACCTCATCGCTTCACTGCTGGCCGGGCCGGACAACCGGTTTGGCCGCGTCGGCGTGCGCTTGCTGCCCGTGGAGCACCCGCGCTTTGAAGACGTGGCGCGGGTGGTGCTGGCCGCCGGCTTGGGTTCGGGTCCTTCCAAGGGCCACTCCAAAAGGCTGGCCTACGTGATGCTGCCCAAGCCGGAGGGCCTGGCCGATGTGCAGCGCGCGGCTCAAGCCATCGACGCCTTGGGTGGTGGGGATGTCCCTCTGCACGCGCTGGTCGAGACCCATGGCGCCTTGCGCGACGTGGTGGCGCTGGCAGCACACCCACGCATCGAGTCGCTGTCCTTCGGTTTGATGGATTTCGTTTCGGCCCACCGCGGGGCCATCCCGCAAAGCGCGATGGGCGCTGTGGGCCAGTTTGAGCACCCCTTGGTGATGCGCGCCAAGCTCGAGATTTCCGCCGCCTGCCACGCGGCCGGCAAAACGCCGTCGCACTGCGTCTTCACCGAGTTCAAGAACACCCGGGCCTTGCAAGACGCCGCCCACAAGGCCTGCAAGCAGCTGGGCTACACGCGCATGTGGAGCATTCACCCGTCGCAGATCCGGCCCATCGTCGACGCCTTTTCGCCCACCATTGCCGAGCTGGACCAGGCCATCGAGATCATCCTGGCCGCGCAGGCCGCGCAGTGGGCCCCGATCCGCCACGACGACACGCTGCACGACCGCGCCAGCTACCGCTATTTCTGGCATGTGATCGAACGCACGCACCGCACGTCGCTGGGCGCGGGCATCCCCGCCGAGCACCGACTGGCCTGGTTCGGCGCTTGACGCTTGTCGGACGCTTGCCCGACGCTGGGTTGACGCGATCGGCTCGCCGGGGCAACGCGCTGACTGGGGTTCACGCAACCTTGGTAGGCTTTGGGCTCCTGCACTTGCGTTCCTGCAACACCTTGGCGGCTCACATGACACCACGGCTCCATCGTCCCCGACACCTGCTGGCCTGCGCCACGGCACTCTGTGCGCTGTTCCTCGGCCCTGGCTGGGCCCAGGCGCAACAGCTCAAGCTGCGTGTCATGGGCACCACCGACGTACACATGCACCTGATGGCCTATGACTATTACCAGGACAAGGCGGTACCAGAGTACGGACTGGCACGCACCGCCACCTTGATCAAGGCGGCCCGCGCGCAAGCACCCAACAACCTGCTCTTTGACACCGGCGACCTGCTGCAGGGCAACCCCCTGGGCGACTACATCGCCCGCATCAAGCCCCTGCAAAAAGGCCAGGTGCACCCGGCCTACAAGGTGATGAACGCGCTGCGCTATGACGCCGCCAACGTGGGCAACCACGAGTTCAACTACGGCCTACCCTTTTTGCGCCAGGCGCTGGCCAGCGCGGCATTCCCCTACGTCAGCGCCAACGTGGTGGAAGACAGCGGCCCGAACAAGGGCCAAACCTCGTTTGCGCCTTACGTGCTGCTCGACCGCCGCTTCACCGACGAAGCCGGTCAGGTGCATGACCTCAAAGTAGGCGTGATCGGTTTTGTGCCGCCGCAGATCATGCAGTGGGACCGCCTGCACCTGCTGGGCCAAGTGGCCGCGCGCGACATCCCCGAAACCGCACGGGCCCTGGTGCCGCGCATGCGCGCTGAGGGCGCCGACGTGGTGGTGGTGGTGGCCCACTCGGGCTTCGAATTTGGCACCACCGTCTTCTTCGGCGAAAACACGGTCGCCCGCCTGGCCGAGGTGCCGGGTGTCGACGCGATTGTCTTTGGCCATTCGCATGGCCAGTTCCCCGGCACCTTCTTCACCCGCCACCCCAAGGTCGACCTGGAGCGCGGCACCATCAACGGTGTGCCTGCGGTGATGGCCGGTTCCTGGGGCAGCCACCTGGGGGTGATCGACCTGCTGCTGGACAAGGCCAGCGGCCGCTGGAAAGCCACCGACGTGCGAGCCGAACTGCGGCCGGTCTACGACCGCGCCACCCGCAAGAGCCTGGCCGAGGCCGACCCGATGGTGGCCGAGCTGATCCAGGCCGAGCACGAAGGCACCTTGGCCTATGTGCGTGCCGAAGTCACGCGCACCCAAACGCCGATCCAGACCTACTTTGCGCAGGTCACCGACGACCCTTCGGTGCAGCTGGTCTCGCAGGCTCAACTGGCCTACGGCCAACGTGCGCTGGCCGGTACCGAACATGCCCAGCTGCCCCTGCTGTCGGCGGCCGCGCCCTTCAAGACCGGCTTTCGCGGCGCCGGTTCGCAGTACACCGACATTCCGGCCGGGCCGATTGCCGTGCGCAACGTGGCCGACCTCTACATCTACCCCAACACCGTCAACATCGTGCGCATCACGGGCGCCCAGGTTCGCCAGTGGCTGGAGATGTCGGCCGGCGCTTTCAACCGCATCGACCCGGCCGGCGCGCCGATCCAGGACCTGGTCAACCCGACCTTTCCCAGCTTCAACTTCGACACCATCGATGGTGTGACCTACACCATCGACGTCACCCAGAGCGCGCGCTACAGCCGCGACGGCAAACTGGTGGCGCCCGAAGCCCAACGCATCCGCGACCTGCGCTACCGCGGCCAACCCATCGACGACGCGGCCTGGTTTGCGGTGGTCACCAACAACTACCGCGGCTCCGGCGGCGGCAACTTCCCCGGCCTGGACGGCAGCAACGTCATCGTCAACGCACCCGACGAAAACCGCGAAGCGCTGCTGCAGTACCTGAAGTCAAGACCCACGGTCGACCCGGTGGCCGATGGCAACTGGCGCCTGGCAGCCGTGCCCGGTGTCAAGCTGCGCTTCACGTCCAGCCCCGCCGCCTTGTCGCACCTGCCGCGTTACCCGCAGATTCGGCACCTGGGCAACGGCGCCGACGGTGCTGCGCTGTTTGAACTGATTCCCTGATGCTGCGGTTGTTGGGGTGGCGGCGGCCCCCAGGTCGTGAGCCGGATCACAAGCTGCGTCACAAGCCCAGCCACCGACCGGGCCGCGAGCGCGGCTTTCTGATCGTTGGCACGCTGCTCTTGGTCGTGCTGGCGGTGCTGGTGATCGGTGGGCTGGTGGTCGCTTCGATGGCGGCCTGGTACTGGGGCGACCTGCCGTCGCTGGAAAAGGCCACCGACTACCGGCCGCGCCAACACCTGCAGGTACTCAGCGTGGAGGGCACCGAGATCGCCCAGTTTGGGTCCGAGCGCCGCATCTTCGTGCCCATCGCTCAGGTGCCGAAGCTGCTGCAACAGGCCGTGCTGTCGGTGGAGGACCACACCTTTTACGAGCACAACGGCATCAGCTGGCGTGGCATCGCCAGGGCGGCCTGGTCCAACGCCACGGGCGGCATCGGCGGTGGTGCCAGCACCATCACACAACAGGTTTCGCGCACCTTCTTTCTCAGCACCCGGCGCACCGCCGAGCGCAAGATCAAGGAAGCGCTGATCGCCTGGAAGCTGGAAGCCCAGCTCAGCAAGGACGAGATCCTGGAGCTCTACCTGAACCAGATCTACCTGGGCCAGCGCGCCTACGGCTACGGCGCTGCCGCGCAGGTCTACTTCGGCAAGCCCCTGGCGCAGCTGAACCTGGCCCAGACCGCCATGCTGGCCGGGCTGCAGCAAAACCCGATCTACGCCAACCCGATCGTCAACGAAGCCGCCGCCACGCG
>JANMHH010000258.1:0-8269 GCA_031375065.1 Rubrivivax sp.
AAGACGTGATGGACGGCGTGGCCGACATCGTCACGGAAATCCAGGTCGAAGCCACTTTCCCCGATGGCACCAAGTTGGTGACCGTGCACCAACCCATTGCATGACCACCCCAAGAAGCTGCACCCCATGATCCCTGGCGAACTCCTCATCGACGACGGCGAGCACGAACTCAACCCCGGCCGAAGCAAGATCAGCATCACGGTGGCCAACAGCGGCGACCGGCCGATCCAGGTGGGCTCGCATTACCACTTTGCCGAAACCAACGCCGCCTTGCTGTTTGACCGCCAGGCCGCCAAGGGCTTGCGGCTGAACATCGCCAGTGGCACCGCCGTGCGCTTTGAGCCCGGCCAAGAACGCACCGTCACCTTGGTGGACTACGCGGGCCGCCGGCAGGTGTGGGGCTTTCGCGGCCTGGTGAATGGGGGTCTGTGATGTCACGCACCATCGGCCGCCGCGCCTACGCCGAGATGTACGGCCCCACGGTGGGCGACCGCGTTCGCCTGGCCGACACCGGCCTGATCGTTGAAGTCGAAAAAGACTTCACGCTGAAGGCGGGTGGCTACGGTGAAGAAGTCAAGTTTGGTGGCGGCAAGACCATCCGCGACGGCATGGGCCAGAGCCAGGTGGTCAACGGCCCCGGCCACCATGAAGCGCACGACGTCGTCATCACCAACGCGCTGATCATCGACACCTGGGGCATCGTCAAGGCCGACATCGGCATCAAGGGCTGCCGCATCGCCGCCATCGGCAAGGCCGGCAACCCCGATGTGCAACCCGGCGTGGACATCATCATCGGCCCCGGCACCGAGATCGTCGCCGGCGAAGGGATGATCGTCACCGCCGGCGGCGTCGACAGCCACATCCACTTCATCTGCCCGCAGCAGATCGAAGAAGCCCAGATGAGCGGCATCACCACCATGCTGGGCGGCGGCACCGGCCCGGCCACGGGCACCTTTGCCACCACCTGCACACCCGGCCCCGAAAACCTGCATCGCATGCTGCAGGCGGCCGAGGCCTTTTCCATGAACCTGGGCTTTCTGGGCAAAGGCAACGCCAGCCAGGCCGCGGCACTCAGCCAGCAAATTGCTGCCGGCGCCATTGGCCTGAAGCTGCACGAAGACTGGGGCAGCACGCCCGCGGCCATCGACAACTGCCTGACCATGGCCGACGTGACCGACACCCAGGTCAGCCTGCACAGCGACACGCTCAACGAGAGCGGCTTTGTCGAAGACACCATCGGCGCCACCCGTGGCCGCACGCTGTGTGCCTTTCACACCGAAGGCGCCGGCGGCGGCCACGCGCCCGACATCCTGCGCGTGGTGGGCGAAGCCAACTTCCTGCCCAGCAGCACCAACCCGACCATGCCCTACACGGCCAACACGGTGGACGAGCACCTGGACATGCTGATGGTGTGCCACCACCTCGACGCCAGCATTGCCGAAGACCTGGCTTTTGCCGAAAGCCGCATCCGCCGCGAAACCATCGCCGCCGAAGACGTGCTGCACGACCTGGGTGCCATCAGCATGATGAGCAGCGACAGCCAGGCCATGGGCCGGGTGGGCGAGGTCATCATCCGCACCTGGCAAACGGCGCACAAGATGAAGGGGCAGCGTGGGTCATTGCCCGAAGACTCGACCCGCAACGACAACTTCCGCGTCAAGCGCTACATCGCCAAGTACACCATCAACCCGGCCATCGCCAACGGCATCAGCCACGACGTGGGCAGTGTGGAAGTGGGCAAGTGGGCCGACCTGGTGATCTGGCGGCCGGCCTTTTTTGGCGTCAAGCCCAGCCTCATCATCAAGGGCGGCTTCATCGCCGCGGCGCTGATGGGGGATGCCAACGCGTCCATCCCCACACCGCAGCCGGTGCATTACCGGCCCATGTTCGGCAGCTATGGTCGTGTGGTGCAAGCCACCAGCCTGACCTTCATCAGCCAGACGGCGATGAACAACGACCTGGGCGATGAATTGGGTCTGCGCAAACGCTTGTCAGCGGTGCACGGATGCCGGGGCATCAAGAAGGGCGACATGGTGCTCAATGGCTACCTGCCCAAGATGGAGATTGACCCGCAGACTTATCGGGTCCGGGCCGATGGCCAGGTGCTGACTTGCGACCCGGCCACGGTGCTGCCGATGGCGCAGAAGTACTTTTTGTTTTGAGCTGAAAAACGCCGAGCCTAGATTCGAGCCTAACGCCGAACCTGAATGTGATCTCGTAACCACGCGGCAAAGGTGGCTTCATCGATGACACCTGCAGCCACGTCCAGCATCGTCAGTGTGGCCTCGGCTTGGCTGGCGACCAGTCGGTGACCATTGAGCGCCAGAAACAGGCCCACCGCCAAAAATGCCGCCCGCTTGTTGCCGTCGACAAACGCGTGGTTCTTGGCTAAGCCCACGCCATATGAAGCAGCCAAATCGGCCAAGTCAGGCTCGCCGTAAGCCGCCACATTCAGCGGGCGGGCCAGCGCAGATTCCAGCAAGCCCTGGTCACGAATGCCTGCTGCGCCGCCGTGCTCGGCAATGCTCTCGTCGTGCAGCAGCAGCAACGCCCGCCGATCGATCCAGCGCCAGGCGCTCACGGCTGGCTCACTTGGCCAACTGGTGGAAGGTGTCGCGGAACTCACGCATGAACTCGCGCCCAGCCTTGATCTGCTCGTCCAGGCTGGGGTCGTACGGTGTGAGCATCACACCGTCCACCGCATCGGTGACAAACACCGTGTCACCCTTCTCCAGCTTCAAGCGCGCCAGCATCTCCTTGGGCAGGATCACGCCCACTGAATTGCCGATCTGGGTAAGCTTGAGTGCGGTCATGGCAGTGCCTGATTGCGTTATAACAACCGTTATACTAACCCCGCCTTTGATGCCCCGCAAGCCCACCGCCACACCCAGCAGGAACGCTCAGCCATGCTCACCGTGAACAAACTCATTGCTGGCGCGCGCGGCCTGGCGCCCGTGCTGCTGAAACGCGCCGCCCGTGTGGAACTCGACTGGGACGTGCGCCAGAAGAGCCGCTTTGACGCCACCGACAGCCAGGGCCGCACGCTGGGCGTGTTCTTGCCACGCGGCACGGCGGTGCGCGGCGGCGACGTGCTGGTGGCCGAAGACGGCTCGCTGGTCCGCGTGCTGGCCGCGCCGCAGGCGGTGCTGGTGGTGCGCCACTGCCCACAACACGGCAGCAGTTTTGACCTGACACGCGCCGCCTACCACCTGGGCAACCGCCACGTGCAGCTGGAACTGAAGGCCGACCATTTGAAGCTGGAGCCCGATCACGTGCTGGCCGACATGCTGCGCAGCATGCACCTCATCGTCAGCGAAGAAATCTCGGCCTTCGAACCCGAAGGTGGTGCTTACGCGGCGGCCGGTCATGGTCACAGCCAGGGTCACGGTCACAGCGATGGCCACGACCATGACCACGACCACGACCACGATCACGAGCACCAGCATCTCCACCAACCCGAGCCGCCACACGAGGGCCACGCGTCGCCCGGTCATGACCACGCGCATGGCCCGGCCCACGATCACGGCCACCCGTCCGCCCCTGCCCTGCCCACCACGCGCCAGCCGCTCGCCATCCCGATCAAGGCCGCGCCAGCGCCACACGTGCACGGCCCCGGCTGCGGCCACGACCACGGTGACCACCATCACCACTGAACCCCCGGCGGTCGCTCTCAGCGCGGCCACCCGTCTGCAGCTGATGTGGCTGGCTTCGCCAGCCCTGCCGGTGGGTGGCTTCAGCTACTCCGAAGGTCTGGAAGCGGCCGTTGAAGCCGGTCTGCTGAGCACCGAAACCCAGGCCGGTGACTGGCTGCTGCACCAACTGAAGCTGAGCCTGGCGCGCTCCGACTTGCCGGCCCTGGCCCAGCTGTGCACAGCCTGGGCCGCGCACGATCAGCCCCGTGTGCAAGCCCTGAACCAATGGCTGCTGCAAACCCGCGAGAGCGCCGAACTGCAAGCCCAGGCCCAGCAAATGGGTCGTTCGCTGCTGGACTGGCTGCGCAACAGCGCCCATGCCAGCGACGAGCGCCTGCAAACCTTGGCGGCGTTGAAGCCCGCGCCGCTGTGGCCCACGTCCTTTGCGCTGGCCACCACCCTGGCCGGAGCCAGTGCGACAGATGCGCTGTTGGCCTTTGCCTGGGGCTGGTCGGAAAACATGGCCCAAGCCGCGATGAAGGCGGTGCCGCTGGGCCAAGCCGCGGCCCAGCGCATGCTGGCGCGCCTGGCCGAGCAGATCCCAGCCGTGGTGGACGCCGCAATCCGGCTGGGCGACGATCAAAAACAAGCCTTCACACCCATGCTGGCCATCCTGTCGGCGCAACACGAAACCCAATACTCGAGGCTCTTCCGCTCATGAACACCCCTGCCCTGCACCGCATCCCGGGCCGCACCAAAAAACTGCCGCCGCTGCGGGTGGGTGTGGGCGGCCCGGTGGGCAGCGGCAAGACCACGCTGGTGGAGATGCTGTGCAAGGCCATGCGCGAGCGCTGGGACCTGGTGGTGGTGACCAACGACATCTACACCAAGGAAGACCAGCGCCTGCTCACCGTGGCGGGCGCGCTCGATGCCGACCGCATCATGGGCGTGGAAACCGGCGGCTGCCCGCACACCGCCATCCGCGAAGACGCCTCGATCAACCTGGAAGCGGTGGACCGCATGCTGGAAAAGTATCCCAACGCCGACATCGTCTTCATCGAGTCGGGTGGCGACAACCTGGCCGCCACCTTCAGCCCCGAACTGAGCGACCTCACGCTGTACGTCATCGATGTCGCAGCGGGCGAAAAGATCCCGCGCAAAGGTGGGCCCGGCATCACCAAGAGCGACCTCTTCGTGATCAACAAGATCGATTTGGCGCCGCATGTGGGCGCCAGCCTGGATGTGATGGAAGCCGACACCCGCCGCATGCGCCCGGCCTGGGCCAGCACCCGGCCTTACGTGATGAGCAACCTGCGCACGCAACAGGGTTTGGCGGCCGTGGTGTCCTTCATTGAAACGCGCGGCCTGCTGGTGGCTTGACCCCAAGCCGCTGCCAAGCCCCAAAAAGCCCGGCCACAGCAGCCCTTTTCTGCGCCTGCAACGCCGTTGAAGCGGCCGACACTGCCGGTCTGAATACAGACAGGGAGCGCGGCGTCATGAAAGGCATGGTCTTCACCGAGTTTTTGGACATGGTCGAAGAGAAGTTCTCGCCCGCCATGGCCGATCAAATCATCTGCGCCGCGCCAGGCCGCACGGGCGGCGCGTACACCGCGGTGGGCAAGTACGACCACACCGAACTGGTCAACTTGGTCCTGGCCCTCAGCCACGCCACCCAAGTGGCCGTGCCCGAACTGATACGCACCTTCGGCCACCACATGGCGGGCCGGTTCGCGGCCTCCTTTGCGCGCTTTTTCACCGCTCATGACAACGTCTTCGACTTCCTGGCCAGTGTCGATTCGGTCATCCATGTCGAAGTGCTCAAGCTTTACCCCGACGCTGAGCTGCCCAGCTTCAAGGTGGTGCAGCGCGGCCCTGCGCACCTGGCCCTGGTCTACACCTCCAGCCGCCACCTGCATGACATGGCACTGGGGCTGATCGAGGGAGCCGCGGCACATTTCGAAGAGCCCGTCACCGTCACGCAGCAGGCGCTTGAAGACGGCAGCGTTCGGTTCGACATCCACCACGTCGCCCATGCAGCAGCAGCTTGAACTGTTGGAGCGCCGCCTGGCCCGCGAACGTGCGGCCCGGCTGGAGGCGGAGCATTTGCTGGAAGCCAAGGCCCTGCAACTGCACGACACCAACGTCGAGCTGCAGACGCTGATCGTCGAGTTGGACAGCCAGGTGGCCACCCGAACCGCAGAAGCCCTGGCTGCGCGCGACGAGGCCGTCGCCGCCAACCATGCCAAGAGTGCCTTCCTGGCCAACATGAGTCACGAAATTCGCACGCCGTTGGCCTCGATCATCGGCTTTTCCGAGCTGCTGCTGGACGGGCGCACGGGCGTGGGGCAGACCGAGGCCCTGCGCACCATCATGAGCAACGGGCATCACCTGCTGCAAATCATCAGCGACATCCTGGATGTGTCCAAGATTGAAGCCGAGGGCTTGCAGCTCGAATTGGCCGACGTCAAGTTGGCCTTGGTGCTGAAGGACACCGAACAGTTGTTGGGGCCGCGGGCGCGCGAAAAGGGGCTGGAGTTTGTGGTGCAAGCCGAACTGCCCCTGCCCGCCTTCATACGTTGCGACGACGTTCGCCTGAAGCAGGTGCTGCTGAATTTTTGCAGCAACGCCATCAAGTTCACGACCAGCGGCTCGATCACGCTGCGAGCTCGCCTGCTGCCCCAGGACCTGTTGGAGTTGGCCGTCATCGACACCGGCATTGGCCTGAGTGCAGAACAGATGAGCCGCCTCTTCATGCCCTTCTCGCAGGCCGACGTTTCCACCACCCGCCGTTTTGGTGGCACTGGGCTGGGCCTGTACATCAGCAACCAGCTGGCCAAGATGATGGGTGGCGAACTGCGCGTGCAGGCCGAACCGGGCCAAGGCAGTTGCTTTTCGCTGGTGCTGCCGCTTTCCGTCGATGGCGCATCGTTGCCACCGGCCTGGATCCGCACACCCGACGACCTGGCGCTGGCCACGCAGACGCCGCAAAACGACTCGCTCGCCATTCCCACCTTGACAGGCAGCGTCCTGGTGGCCGAAGACGGGGTTCACAACCAGCGCTTGATTGCGGCCTATCTGCAATGCACCGGCGCCACGTTCAAGATCGTGGGCAACGGCGAGCTGGCGGTCCAGGAAGCGATGGCGGGCGACTTCGATCTGGTGCTGATGGACATGCAAATGCCGGTGATGGATGGCCAAACCGCGGTCACGCTGCTGCGCGGCACCGGCTACCTCGGCGCGATCGTGGCGCTGACGGCCAATGTGATGCGCGACGACATCGAGCGCTACCGAAAGCTGGGCTGTAACGACGTGCTGGCCAAGCCCATCGACCGGGCCTTGCTGCACAGGGCGCTTGCCCAGCACTTGGCGGCGGCGGGTGAGACCGGCCAGCCATCCAACAACAGCCAGGTTGAAGCCCTGGTGCAACGCCTGGCCACCGAATTCCGCGCCGAGATGCCACAGACGGCGCGCGCGCTGGCCCACGCACTGTCCAGCGCGCTGGCCACGGGCGACTGGACAGCGGTTCGATCGCAGGCGCACCGCCTCAAGGGACTGGCTGGGTCGCTGGGTTACCCCCAGCTCACAACCCTGGCCCAGCCCTTGGAAGGCTGTATCGACCAGCGGCTGTGGCCGCAGGCCGAGCAGCACACCCAAAAGCTCCTGCAAGCCCTGCAGGCACTGGCCGAACCCGAGGCTGCAGCGCGCTGGGTGCACCGCAAGGCGCCTGTTGTCGAGGACTCCGCATGAGCACGCCCAGCGAAGAATTGAGCGCATTGATCAGCACCGCTGCGACCAGTGCCAGCGACGAAGCCCAGGATGCACCGCCGCTGCCGCCGCAGCCGCAGCCGCACCGATGCGACATCTTGCTGGTGGACGACACCGGCACCTGCCGTGAACTGTTGGCGGCCATCCTGCGCAACTTCGCAGGGCCACTGGCCTTGCGCGAAGCGCGCAACGGCATCGAGGCCCTGCAGCTGTGGCGGGACCTCCACCCGCGCATCACGCTGCTCGACATCAACATGCCGGGCGAAGACGGTCTGGCGGTCTTGCAAGAAATGCGTCGCTTGCGGCCAGACACCTTTGTGGCCATGGTCTCGGCCAGCAGTTCGATGGACAACGTCAAGCGCGCCTTGGCACTGGGCGCCAGTGGCTATGTCATCAAGCCCTACAAGCCGCGACGCATCCTGGACCTGCTGGCCAGGTACACCGGACAGACCGGCCACACCTTCGGCTGAAGGCCTGAACTCCAACCGTCGGATCCCATCCTTGCGCAGGGGTCGACAAACGGGTGGCACCGCCTACCATCGCGGTCTAGCAACCACCAAACAGGAGTTCCCATGGGTCTGATGTCGTTCATGAAAGAAGCGGGCGAAAAGCTTTTTGGCAAAGGCGAAGCCAAGGCCGCGCAAGACGCCGCTGCCAGCGCACCCACCGCTGAAAACGTGGCCGCGCTGAGCAAGGCCGCCGGCGACGCCATCGTGGGCTACGTCAACGCCCAGGGCCTGCCCGGCAGCAGCCTGGACGTGGGCTTCGATGCCAGCAGCGCCACGGTCACGGTGTCAGGCCAGGTCGACGACCAGGCCACCAAGGAAAAGATTCTGCTGTGCTGCGGCAACGTGGCCGGCGTGGCGGCCGTC
>JANMHH010000287.1:0-5064 GCA_031375065.1 Rubrivivax sp.
TGGCGCGCCTGATGGACCGCTTCATGCGCGGCTTTGACGTGCTGGTGACCTTGTCGACCGCCGGCGAAGCACCGCTGCGTCATGTGGAAGAACGCCCCGACTCGGCGCTGATGTGGACGCTGACACAGCTGCCCAGCATCAGTGCACCGGTGTTCAGGTCGCCCGAGCGCGGCGCCGTGGCCGGCGCGCAGGGCGCGGGCCAGGGCCTGCCCTATGGGCTGCAACTGGTGGCCCGGCGCTACAACGACCCGCTGCTGCTGCAGTTTGTGCACGAGGCGGTGGCGCGCGGTCACCTGCCGGCCAGCAGCTTCGAGCAGGATTATGGCGATGCGGCACTGCGCGACGCGCTGGCCGCCGCGGCCACCGACACCGAGCTGACGCCGGCCTGAGCGGCCAGGCCCCAGGTGCGCGCCATGCAGCGGGTGTTGATCGTGGGTTGCGGCAACATCGCGGGCGGCTTTGACGCCGAGCGGGCCGCTGACCTGCCACCGCTGACCCACGCCGGCGCCTTTTCCCGCCATGGCGGATTTCAGCTGACCGCCTGCGTCGATCCCGATGCCGAACGGCGCCAGGCCTTCATGCGCCGCTGGGGCGTGCAGCAGGGCCATGCAGACCTGGCGGCGTTGCAGGTGCAGCACGGCTTGACGGACCGGCCAGACCTGCCAGACCTTCCAACCTGTCAAGACGCGGGCCCCTTTGACGTGATCAGCCTGTGCTCACCCACGGCCGCCCATGCGCCGCAGATCGAAGCCGCGTTGGCGCTGCGGCCGCGTTTGATCTTTTGCGAAAAGCCGGTGACGCCGACGCTGGCACAGACCCAAGCGCTGGTGCAGCGCTGCGCTGCGGCGGGTGTGCCGCTGGCCGTCAACCACACGCGGCGCTGGGCGCCCGATGTGCAGCGCCTGGCCGCCGAACTTCAGGCCGGCGTCTGGGGGCCAGTGCGTTCGGTGGTGGGCACCTACAACAAGGGCGTGCTCAACAACGGCAGCCACATGGTCGACCTTCTGCACCAGTTGCTGGGCCCCATGACGCTGCAGTACGCGGGCCGCGCCCAGGCCGACCACTGGCGCGATGACCCCAGCGTTCCGGCCGTGCTGCAAAGCGCGTCGGGCGTCGAGGTGCACCTCAACACGGCCCACGCGGCCGATGGCGCCATCTTCGAGCTGCAGATCTTCACCGCCAGCGCCGTCATCGCGATGGAAGACGGTGGCCAACAGTGGCGCGTGCGCCGGTACGTTGACAGCCCGCACTTCAAACACTACCGCGTGCCCGACAGCGGCGAGCGCAGCGCCGGCAGCTACCTGCAGGCCACGGCACGCGCGGTCGACAACCTGTACCAGCACCTGACCCAGGGCCAGGCCTTGGCCAGCACCGGCGACACGGCGCTGGCCGCGCAGCGCCTGTGCGACGAGATCCGGCGCCGGGCCAGCTGAGCCAACTGAGCAGCGCGGCCTGAGTTTGGATCCCGAACCCCCATCCCCAAAACATCGAAGGAAATGTCCATGTCGCAGCAGCAAACCCTGGCCTTGTTCGGCGGCGAGCCTGCCGTGCGGTCGATCGCGCCGCACCCGTCAATCCTGAGTGAGGACGATGTGGCCGCCGCTGCGGCCGTCATCCGCGGTGGCGTGCTGTCGGGCTACATCGGGGCGCCGGGCGAGGCGTTCATGGGCGGCGCGCGGGTGCGCGCCTTTGAAGCCCAGTGCGCCAGCACCTTTGGCGTCAAGCATGCGATCGCCGTCAACTCGTGGACCAGCGGGCTGGTCTGCGCAGTGGGCGCGATCGGCATCGAACCCGGTGACGAGGTCATCACCACGCCCTGGACCATGGCCGCCACCGCCACCGCCATCCTGCACTGGGCCGGCGTGCCGGTGTTTGCCGACATCGACCGCGCCACCTACAACATCTGCCCCGACAGCGTCGAACGGTTGATCACGCCGCGCACCCGCGCCGTGATCGCGGTCGACATCTTTGGCCAAAGCGCCGACATGAGCCGGCTGCGCGCGCTGTGCGACCGCCACGGCCTCAAACTGCTCAGCGATTGCGCCCAGGCACCCGGCGCGCTGCACCACGGCCAGTGGGCTGGCACCTTGGCCGACATTGGTGGCTACAGCCTGAATTACCACAAGCACATCCACTGCGGTGAAGGCGGCGTGCTGGTCACCAACGACGACGCCTACGCCCAGCGCCTGGCGCTGATCCGCAACCATGCCGAAGCGGTGGTCAAGACCGACAACCCGGCCGAGCTGTGCAACCTGCTGGGTCACAACTTCCGCCTGGGCGAAATTGAAGCCGCCATCGCCAGCGTGCAGTTGCCGCTGTTGGCCGCGCGGGTGGCGCAGCGCCAGCTGGCCGCCGAGGCGCTGAACGTGGGCCTGAGTGGTTTGCCAGGCCTGAGCACACCCGCGCTGTTGGCGGGCAACACGCACGCGTACTACATCTACGGCCTGCAGCTCGACACCGCGCGCCTGGGCGTGGGCCGCGAGACCCTGCTGCAGGCCCTGCGCGCCGAAGGGGTGCCAGGTTTGGTGGGCAGCTACCAGAACCTGCATTTGCTGCCGCTGTTTCGCCACCGCGTGGGCTACGGCACGGGCGGTTTCCCCTGGAAGGGCCTGGCGCGCGGCGACAGCAACGTGACCTACGGCCCCGGCCTGTGTCCGGTGGCAGAAGACCTGCACAGCCGCAGTTTCCTGGGCTTGGCGATGGGTCAGTTCACACACGGCGCGGCTGAAGTCAGTCAGATCGCTGCCGCCTTCCGCAAGGTCTGGGCCCAGCTGCACGCGTTGCGTGAAGCGGTGCCTGCGGCGGCTTGAGGCCACCGGTCGTGCAGACGGCAAGCGCCCGCGTTGCCCCACAGCTGGAGCCGGGTGTCGAACCGGTTATGGACCCGGTGGTGGTTCTGAGTGCGGAGCCGGCTGGCGAACCCATCACTCAGCCTCTCGCCGCCCTGACAAACCGCCCTTGCCCTTGCCCTGTGCTGCGCGGTGCACGGCTGACGCTGCGCGCGATGCAAGCCAGCGACATCACGCCGACCCACGTGGCTTGGCTCAACGACGCCGAGGTGGTTCGTTTTTCGAACCAGCGCTTTGTGCGCCACACACTGGACAGCTGCCTGCGCTACTGGGCCGGTTTTGAAGGCAGCGACAACCTGTACCTGAGCGTGCGCCGCCTGGACAACGACCAGGCGCTGGGCACGCTGACGGCCTATTGCAGCCGGCACCATGGCACCGCCGACCTGGGCATCCTGATGGGCGAGCGCAGCGCCTGGGGCCTGGGCCTGGGCCAGGAAGCTTTCAGCCTGCTGGCCGACTGGTTGGCGCGCCAGCCGGGCATGCGCAAGCTGACCTGCGGCACGCTGGCCACCAACCACGCCATGCTGCAGGTGGCCACGCGTGCGGGCTTCCGGCGCGAGGCCGTGCGGGTGGCGCAAGAGTGGGTTGAGGGCCAAGCCACCGACCTGATCTACTTCGCCCGCTTTGTCGACAGCACGATGGACACCGCCGATGCTTGAACCGCCGCTGACGCCCGACCTGCCAACGCCTTTGGCCGTGGTCTGCCACGACGCCGGAGCCTGCAACATCATCCTGCCGTGGCTGCAGCGCCGCAGCTTTCAGCTGCGCGCGGTGATGCAGGGGCCTGCACGGGGCCTGTGGCGAGCCCGTTTTGGCGAGCAGGCGCCGCTGGTCGACAGCCTGGACGAAGCCCTGGCGGGCGCGCGTTTTCTGCTGTCGGGCACCGGCTGGGCTTCGCCGCTGGAACACCAGGCCCGCGTGCTGGCGGCAAAGCAGGGCGTGCACTCGGCGGCGGTCATCGACCACTGGGCGAACTACCGCGAGCGCTTTGAACGGGCTGGCCAAACCCAATGGCCTGACGAGGTTTGGGTGACCGACGGCCACGCCGAGCAGCTGGCCCGCTGGCATTTCCCGCCGGCGCGTGTTCAGCGCTACAGCAACCTCTACCTGGCCGAGCAGGTGCAACGGGTTCAGCCCTTGGCCGAGGCCGACCAGGGCGTGCTCTATGTGATGGAACCGATGCGTCAGGACTGGGGCCGTGGTGTGGCGGGCGAGTGGCAGGCGCTGGACGGTTTCATGCAGCACCGCGTGGCCGCCGGCATACCGCCCGGCGCCAGCATCCGGCTGCGTCCGCACCCGTCGGACGAAGGTGGCAAGTACGCCGCCTGGTTGGCCCGCCACCCGGCCGTGCAACTGGACCACAGCGCCAGCCTGGCCGATGCCCTGCAGGGCGCGCGCTGGGTGGTGGGCTGCGAGTCGTACGCGCTGGTGGTGGCGCTGGCGGCCGGGCGCACGGTCTTCAGCAGCCTGCCCAGCTGGGCGCCGGCCTGCCGCTTGCCGCAGGCCGGCATTCGGCGCCTGGTGAGCGCCAGCGCGGCGCTGGCCTGAGTTCACCCGCGTTGGGGCCGGGCCGTCAGGCCGTCAGGCGGCCAAGGCCGCCGATGTCGTCGAGTCCGTCGATGTCGTCGATGTTGCTGGTGCTGCCGACGCCGCAGGCTGCACAAAGCGCTGGCGCACCTGTGCAAAGGCCTGCATGTAGTGCGGCCAGCCGGTGTCGCGAAAGGCGCGTTTGAGCGCGTCGCTGACAAAGGCTTCTTGCGGGTGCTGGCGAAAACGTGACATCGACCAGCCCATTCCAAAGGGGTCGTGCGGCACGCTGCGCCAGTGCGCCTGGGTGGCCAGCAGCAGCGACGCCACCCGCTCTTGCAGGAACACCTTGCGCTGCACGCCGCCGCCCGGCCCGGGGTAGGACGTGGGCTGCGTCAGCGCGCGCTGCAAGGGTGTGGCGGGGCCCTCGCAGATGGCAAACAGGGCTTCGTTGACGGCCAGCCATTCGCGCCAGAAGGCCGGGCGTGCGACAAAGTAGTTGGAGAAGCAGACCTGGCGCGAGTCCATCACCATCTGGCGCAGTGGCGCCGGGCGGCCGATGGTGTCCAGGAACTGGCTGTAGGCGTCAATCAGGCCGGGGTCGAAGGTCTCGCCCTGTTCAAACACGTTCAAGAAGAAGGCACCCATGTCGGGTTGCGGCGAAAACAAGAGCACGTCGGCTTGGGCC
>JANMHH010000296.1:0-5113 GCA_031375065.1 Rubrivivax sp.
CACGCGGCCGCTCCACCTTGATGACTTCAGCGCCCAGGTCGGCCAGGGTCTGGGTACACCACGGGCCCGCCAGGACCCTGGAGAGATCGAGCACCCGCACACCGGCCAGTGCGCTGGCGGGTGGTGACGGGGCATTGGCTTGTTCCTTGTCCATGGGCCAGGGATTGTCCGGCAAGGGCCGGGATAATCGGCCGATGCTCTTTGCTCGAGCCCTGAATGGGACCCTGGTTCTGACCGTCATGCTGCCGCTGATGGCTTGCGCGCCCGCCCTGGACTGGCGCGAGGTGAGGGTTGCACAGACACCCCTGCGACTGCTGATGCCTTGTCGGCCACATGCCCAGGATCGCACCATCCAGCTGGCGGGGCAGCCTGTGCAGTGGCGCTTGCTGGTGTGCTCGACGGGGGACCACAGCGTTGGCGTGGCCTGGGCCGACATGGGCAACCCAGCCCAGGTGGGGCCCGCATTGACGGGCCTGTTGGCGGCCGCTGGCGGCAACCTGGGCGCTGCGACCCCGTCGCCGACGCCCTTGCGTGTTCCGGGTGCAACGCCTCACGCAGGCAGCCAGCAGGTACTTTTGGCGGGCCGCCGCAGCGACGGCCGGCCGGTGCAGATGCAGCTGGCGCTGTTCACCTTTGGAACGCTGGTCTTTCAGGTCACGGCGCTGGGCCCCTCTGTCACGACGGACCTGTCGGAGCCGTTGATGGACTCCTTGCGTTTTCAACCATGACGGGTTCGCCGCCACGAGGCGTGGTGATTTTTCTGGCTTTCGCCTTTGTTTACTTCCTGTCGGCGCTCCTGCGCGCGGTCACGGCGACCTTGGCGCCCGTGTTCAGCAGCGAACTGGGCCTTCGGGCCGCTGATCTGGGTCTGCTGGCGGGCGCCTTTTTCCTGGGATTTGCCGGTCTGCAGCTGCCGTTGGGGCGGGCGCTGGATCGCTGGGGTTCCAAGCGGACCTTGATGGCCTTGCTGGTTGGAGCCGTCATCGGTTGTGCGGCGTTCGCCGTCTCGGCCGGGTTGCCAGGCCTGATCGGGGCCCGGGTGTTGATGGGCGCGGGGGTTGCCGCCTGTTTGATGGCCCCGCTGACCCTATACAGGCACATATTTTCACCAGCCGCACAGCTGCGCTGCAATTCCTGGATGTTGATGACCGGGTCGTTGGGCATGTTGGCCTCGACCTTGCCCGTTCAATGGCTGCTGCCGCAGGTCGGCTGGCGCGGCTTGTTCTGGGCGGTCGCGGGGCTGCTGGTGGTTGGAATCGCGCTCATCGGGTGGCTGGTTCCACACGAGCCCGCGACCGAGCCGCCGCCCGGCCGGGCCACCAGCAGCTACAAGGAGATTGCCGCTGCGGACATTTTTGTTCGCATGGCGCCATTGGGGTTCTTCTTGTACGGCGGCATGATTGCCGTGCAGTCTCTGTGGGCCGGGCCCTGGCTGACGCGGGTGGTGGGGCAGTCGTCGGGGCAGGCGGCGCAAGGGCTTTTTGCGATCAACCTGGCCATGCTTTGCGCTTTCCTGAGCTGGGGGGTGTTGATGCCGCGTTTGGCGCGCCAGGGCATCGACGCGGCCGAGCTCATGCTGTGGGGCGTGCCGCTGGCACTCGGTGTCCTGGCGCTCAACGTGTGGCTGGGCGAGGGTGCCGGTGCTGCGCACTGGGCTCTGTGGTGCGTGACGTGCACGTTTGTGTCGGTCAGCCAGCCTGCCGTGGGCGCAGCTTTTCCATCCCATCTGGCCGGTCGAGCGCTTTCCGCCTTCAACCTGGTGATCTTCAGCGGTGTTTTCTGCGTCCAGTGGGGGGTGGGTCTGATGGTGGACGGATTCAGATCCCAGGGCTGGGCTGAGCCTGATGCCTTTCGAGGATCGATGGCGATCCTGGGCTTGTGCTGCCTGGGTGCGTACGCATGGTTTGTCCACCGCAGCCCGCAGCGGTCCTCATAATTGCGGTGACGAGATCCCCATGGCCCGAATTCTCATCGTTGCCCACGCCCCACTGGCCAGCTCGCTGCTGCAGGTGGCGCAGCATGTCTTCCCGGATTGCGGCGGCACCTTGAGGGCTGTCGACGTTCCGGCGCAGCTCAACCTGGAAGAAGCACAAGGCTTGGTGCGCCTTGCCCTGGGCGAAAGCGGTGGCGAAGAGGTCTTGATCCTGACCGACGTTTTTGGTGCCACACCCTGTAACGCGGCTTTGGCAGTTGCCGACAGCACACGTGCCCGGGTGGTGGCCGGGGTCAATGTGCCCATGTTGTGGCGAACGCTGTGTTATCGCGATCAGGCGCTGGAGGACTTGGTGGGCAGAGCCGTCGCGGGTGCAACCCAGGGTGTGATGCACGTGGCCGTGCCGCGACGCCAAAATCAATCCGCTTCAGCACCAACTCATGATCAAGTCGACCGTCACCATCAGCAATAAGTTGGGCTTGCATGCGCGCGCCTCGGCCAAGTTGACCAAGCTGGCCGGCTCGTTTGGCAGCGAGATTCACCTCAGCCGCAACAGCCGCCGGGTCAATGCCAAAAGCATCATGGGTGTGATGATGCTGGCTGCCGGCCTGGGCAGTCAGGTTGAAATCGAAGCCGACGGACCTGACGAACAGGCTTGCATGGACGCCATTCGAGCCTTGATCGACAACAAATTTGGCGAAGGCGAATAGGTTTCAGCCCAGCGGCCTGAATATTCCGTCCGTGGACGGCAATCAAGATCGGAGCGCCCGGTGAGTATTCAGATTTTCGGCCTTCCTGTGTCTCGTGGCGTGGCCATTGGGCGTGCCGTTCTGGTGGCCTCCAGCCGGGTGGACGTAGCCCACTACTTTGTGAGCACCGAGCAAGTGCCGCGCGAGATTGCACGCATCAGGGGTGCCCGCGATGCCGTGTCCGCAGAGCTGGAGCTTCTTAAACGCGAGTTGCCTGCCGAGGCCCCGCACGAGCTGGCGGCTTTGCTGGACGTGCACCTGATGCTGCTGCACGACGACATGCTCAGCGACGCGATCAAGTTGTGGATCAGTGAACGTCACTACAACGCCGAGTGGGCGCTGTCGGCCCAGCTGGAAGTCGTGGTCAGGCAATTTGACGACATGGAAGATGCCTATTTGCGCGAGCGCAAGGCCGATGTCGAACAAGTGGTCGAAAGATTGCTCCGAGTTTTGGCCGGCGCCAGCTTCGGCCCGGGGCTGCAGCAAGGGCAGGTTCAACAAAGCGCCAGAGATCTCGCCGGAGAAGATCCTCTGGTCCTGGTGGCCAGTGATGTGGCGCCAGCCGATATGCTGCAGTTCAAACGCAGTGTTTTCACGGGCTTTGTGACGGATGTGGGAGGCAAGACCTCGCACACAGCGATCGTGGCGCGCAGCATGGACATCCCCGCGGTGGTGGGTGCGCGGGAGGCCAGCCGGCTGATTCGTCAGGACGACTGGGTCATCATCGACGGCGACGACGGTGTGGTGCTGGTCAACCCCCCGGCCATCGTCTTGGAAGAGTACCGGTTTCGTCAGCGCCAAAGTGAGCTGGAGCGAGCCCGGCTTGACCGCCTACGGCACACCCCGGCCGTTACATTGGACGGACAAGCGGTAGAACTGCTGGCCAACATTGAGATGCCAGGTGATGGGCCTGCTGCTTTGGCATCAGGCGCGGTCGGCGTCGGCCTTTTCCGCAGCGAGTTTTTGTTCATGAACCGCAACGGTGATCTGCCCGACGAAGACGAGCAGTTTGAGGCCTATCGCGACGCGGTTCTGGCCATGAAGGGACTGCCCGTCACGATTCGCACGGTGGATGTGGGCGCTGACAAGCCGCTGGAGCGCATGAGCGCGCAGGAACTGCGACATGAGCATGGTCTGAATCCGGCATTGGGGCTGCGCGCCATACGCTGGAGCTTGTCGGAACCCGGCATGTTTCGTCAGCAATTGCGCGCCATGCTGCGTGCCAGCGCCTTTGGCAAGGTCAAGATCCTGATTCCGATGGTTGCGCACATGGGCGAGATCAAGCTGATCATGGAATCGCTGGCGCGCGCCAGACAGCAACTGGAAGACCAAGGTCGGCCTTTTACCCGCGTTGAAGTCGGCGCGATGATCGAGGTACCGGCGGCAGCGCTACTGATCAAACGGTTCTTGCTGCATTTCGACTTTGTCTCGATCGGTACCAACGACCTCATTCAGTACACGCTCGCCATTGACCGAGCGGACGAGGCGGTAGCCCACCTTTACGACGCTTGGCACCCTGCAGTGTTGGCGCTTTTGCAGCAAACGATCGACGCCGCGGCGCAGGTGGGAAAGCCAGTGAGCGTGTGCGGCGAGATGGCAGGTGATCCAGCATTCACCGAATTGCTGTTGGCCATGGGGCTGCGAAGTTTCTCGATGCACCCGGCACGCATCTCCGGGATCAAACAGCGCGTCCTGCGAGCCGACACCCGAGTTTTGCGAGATCTGGCAGTTGAGGTGCTGAGCAGCGATGATCCCTTGGCGGCTTATCAGGCGGCAATGGGCGCGCGAACTTCGCGCTAGCGTCAAAACAATCGATGTAGCGCGCTTGCGGTAGCTAAAAAAGCTGTGCTACAGTCATGGGCTGCGCTCTTCGGTGGCCGGGCAACTCCAGACGGAGAAGACCGGCTTCCGAAAAGTACGGAAGCACGGAAAGACCCAGTGATTGACACAGGTTTCAGGAAATGTCAGAATCATAGGCTCCGCTCTTCGGGAGTCGGATCAGTAAAAAAAACTGATTCGACTAAAACCTCGAAAAGTAAAGCAGCCAAAGTTCTTGACAAGTTTCAAAGAAACATGCCAGAATCGCGGTCTTCGCTGAATCAGTTCAGCACCCCAAAACTGGCAAAGTTTTGGAATGCTCTTTAAAAATCAACAGCCGATAAGCGTGGGCGTTTGAAGGCGAGTGCCAGAACACTGTGGTGACGCAGAGTTCAGGTCTCATGACCTTAAACGCTCGCAGAAATATGAAATGAAATTCAGCAATGAAGTTCACTTCAATTCCTAAGAGCAAAAAATCAAGATCGAACTGAAGAGTTTGATCCTGGCTCAGATTGAACGCTGGCGGCATGCCTTACACATGCAAGTCGAACGGTAACGCGGGGCAACCTGGCGACGAGTGGCGAACGGGTGAGTAATACATCGGAACGTGCCC
>JANMHH010000323.1:0-26858 GCA_031375065.1 Rubrivivax sp.
GACGGCCCGACTGCCGCAGGTGGCGGCGGTCACGCTGCTGTTGGTGGCTGGCCTGCTGTGGGGCGGCTGGCGGCTGGACCGCTCGCTGCAGTCGCTGGCCCGCGGCCAGCAGGCCCTGCAGCGCAGTGAAAAGCACTTCCGTGTGCTGGCTGGCAACCTGCCCGACGTGGTCACCCGCTTTGGCACCGACGGCCGACTGCTGTACGCCAACCCGTCGGTTGAAGTCGCCACCGGTCGACCGCCGCAGGACCTGGTGGGCAAGACCTACGCCGAGCTGGGCATGCCCGCTGCCCAAGCCCAGCGCTGGACCACCAGCCTGCAGCGGGTGTTTGCCAACGGCCGCGCCGAGCGATTTGAAGTGCTGCTGACGGGGCCGCAAGGCCCGCGTCAATGGGAGTCGTTGCTGGCACTGGAGCCGCCAGTGGCTGGCGAGGGTCCGACCGTGCTGGTCATCAGCCGCGACATCACCGAACGCCAGCAGGTGCTGGAAGCCCTGCGCGAAAGCGAAGTCCGCCACCGGCGGCTGTTCGAGGCCAACCCGCACGCGATGTGGGTCTACGACGTGCAGACCTTGCAGTTCCTGGCCGTCAACGACGCCGCGCTGGCGCAGTACGGCTACACCCAGGCCGAATTCCTGGCCATGACGATCAAGGACATCCGGCCTGCCGAAGACGTGCCACGGATGCTGGCCAGCGTGGCGCAGGACGTCCAGGGCATCGAACACGGCGGCGAGTGGCGCCATCTGCGGCGCAATGGCGAGCCGCTCGATGTCGAGATCACCTCGCACACCATCGAGCACATGGGCCGTCCGGCCAAACTGGTACTTGCGAACGACGTGACGCAGCGCAACCGGGCCGAACGTGCCCTGCGCGAAAGCGAGGAGCGGCTGCGGCTGGCGCTGGGCGCCACCCAGCAGGGCCTGTACGACGTGGATCTGCTGACCGGCCAGGCCGTGGTGAGCCCCGAATACGCGCGCATGCTGGGCTACGAGCCTGGCGAACTGAGCGGGTCGAACGAAGCTTGGCGCGAACGCATGCACCCCGATGACCTGGAGCGGGCCACCCGGGCTTTTGACGACTACCTGGCTGGCCGCGTGCCGGAGTACCGCGTGGAGTTCCGCCAGCGCACCAAACAGGGCGGCTGGAAGTGGATCCTGTCGATGGGCAGTGTGCAGGCCCGCGACGAGGCCGGCCGGCCGCTGCGCCTGCTGGGCACCCACACCGACATCACGGTCGAACGCGAAGCCCAGGAGGCCCTGCGCCACAGCGAACAGCGCTTTCGGCTGGCGGCGTCATATGGCCAGGTCTGGGAGTGGGACTTTGGTGCAGGGGGCCTGCAGCCCACCGGCGAATTCTTCGAATTGCTGGGCTTCAATGTGCCCACCCAGGGCGAACAGGCGGCGCGCTTCAAGAGCCTGATCGAGCCCGCGGACTATCAGCGCATGAAGGCCAGTTTGAGCCAGCACCTGCAGGGCCTGGGCCCTTACCACCTGCAGTTCCGGGCCTTCGACAGCCAGGGCCGAGAGCGCTGGTTCGAGACCCAGGGCAAGGCGATGTTCAACCGCCAGGGTCGGGCCACCTACATGGCCGGCACGACGTTTGAGATCACCGAACGCCAGCAGGCCGAAGAAGCCGTGCGCCGATTGGCAGCCGACCTGGAACAACGGGTCCACGAGCGCACCGCCGACCTGGCCCGCAGCGAGGCGCGCTACCGCGCCATTTTCGAGACCGTGCCGGTGTCGATTGGCGAAGAGGACTGGTCGGGCGTGCAACAGCTGTTGCGCGAGCTGCGCAGCCGTGGCGTCAGCGACGGCCCGGCCTATTTCGCGGCCCACCCGCAGTTCGTGCAGCAGTGCCTGCATGCGGTGCGCATCGTGCGTCTCAACCGCAAGGGCATGGAACTGAACGACGCGCATGTGCCGCTCAGCGACTTGCCGCACCTGCAGGCCTTCTACCCTTCAGAAGCGCAGCTGCCGCAGTTTGTCGGCGAGATCGAAGCGCTGTGGCAAGGGCAGCGCCAGTACACGGCCAAGAAGTTGTTGCCCTCGCTGACTGGCCGGCCCTTGCAGCTGATGCTGACGATGTCCCTGCCGGCGCTGGACGACGCGGACGGCACGGCGCTGGTTTGCCTGGTCGACATTGGCGAAGTCGACCGCCTGAACGCCGAGATCGACCGCAACGTGGCGCGCCTGCGCCAGCTCAACCAGGAGCTCGAGACCTTCACCTACTCGGTTTCACACGATCTGAAGGCGCCACTGCGCGGCATCGACGGCTACAGCCGCCTGCTGCTCAACGACCACCACCAGGGGCTCAACGAAGAAGGCCAGCGTTTCCTGCGGCACATCCGCCAGGCCACGCAGAACATGGGCGTGTTGATCGACGACCTGCTGGCCTATTCGCGCCTGGAGCGACGCGAACTGACGCTGTCGAACGTGCTGCTGGCGCCGCTGGTCGATTCGGTGCTCAGAAGCAGCCGCGACGCGGGCACAGCGCCGGCCGTGACCTGGCAGGTCGATGTGCCGGCCGATCTGCGCGCGCGCGCCGACGCGCAGGGCCTGAGCATCGCCTTGCGCAACCTGGTCGACAACGCCATCAAGTTCAGCCATCAGCAAGCGGCCCCGCACATCAAAATCGTTGGCAGCCGGGTCAGCGGCGCGGTGCGTCTGGCCGTGCAGGACAATGGCCTCGGATTCGACATGAAGTTCCACGACCGCATCTTCGCCATCTTTCAGCGCCTGCTGCGCGCCGAGGACTACCCCGGCACGGGCGTCGGGCTGGCCATGGTGCGCAAGGCCATGGAACGCATGGGCGGCCGGGTCTGGGCTGAGAGCCGGCTGGGGCATGGTGCCACTTTCACGCTGGAATTACCGGAGGTTTCGTGAGCGCAGACGACCGACCGATCTTGCTGGTTGAAGACAACCCGATGGATGTCGACCTGACCTTGCGCGCTTTCAAGCGCCGCCGGGTCACCAACACCATCCTCGTGGCCCGCGATGGCGAAGAGGCGCTGGCCTGGCTGCCGCGCTGGGAGTCCGGCGAGCCGTGGCCAGCGGTGGTGCTGCTCGATCTGAAGCTGCCCAAGGTCGATGGCCTGGAGGTGCTGCGCCAGCTCAAGCAGCACCCCCGCATGCGCGTGATCCCGGTGGTGGTGCTGACGACCTCGTCCGACAGCGCGGACCTGCAGGCCGCTTATCAATTGGGCGCCAACTCTTACATCGTCAAGCCGGTTGACTTTGAAAAGTTCATGGACGTCAGTGAGCAGATCGAGCTCTACTGGACGGTCATCAACCAGTCCGCTTACTGAAGTCCTTCATGCGCCTGCTTTACGTCGAAGACAACCCGAACGATGTTGACCTGGTGCGCCGTGCGCTGTCGGCCAGTGCGCAGGGTGCGGACATTCAGATCGAGGTTGCCGCCACGTTGGAGCTGGCGCGCCAGCGCCTGCGCACCCGGCCGGACTTTGAAGTGGTGTTGACCGATCTGAACCTGCCCGACGGCCAGGGCATCGAGTTGATCCGCGAGGTCCGCGCTCAGGCGCTGCCGCTGGCCGTGGTGGCCCTGACCGGTCAGGGCGATGAGAGCCTGGTGCTGTCGGTGCTGAAGGCTGGCGCGGACGACTACCTGCCCAAGACCGACGACATGCCGCAGCGCCTGCTGCGCACCCTGCACGCGGCGCTGGCCCGGTTCCAGGACCACCGCGCACGCGGCGCGCGCCCACTGCGCGTGCTCTACGTCGAGCACGACGCGGTCGACGTCGACCTCAGCCTGCGTCATTTTGAACAGCATGCGCCGCACCTGCAGCTGACTGGCGTGGTCGACGTGCCCGCCGCACTGCGCTGCCTGCCGCTGGACGCCTTGCAGGACTCGCCGTTCGACGTCGTGCTGCTGGACTATCGGCTGACTGGCGACAACGGGCTGGAACTGCTGAAGGTGCTGCGCGAAGACCGGGGCCTGGACTTGCCGCTGGTGATGATCACGGGCCAGGGCAGCGAAGACGTTGCGGCGCAGGCCATGCGGCTGGGTGCCAATGACTATGTGGTCAAGCGCGACAACTACCTGGAAGCACTGCCCGTGCTGCTGGAAAACGCCTTCTACCGGGTCCAGGCGGCCCGCGAGCAGGCCGCGCTGCGGCGTTCCGAAGAGCGGCTGGCGCTGGTGTTGCGGGGCTCCAACGACGCGTCGTGGGACTTCGACCTGCGCAGCGGCGATCGCTATCTGTCGCCGCGCTTGTGGCAGCTGCTGGGTTGGCCCGAAGCGCCCCCCGGTGAGGACAACGGGCAGTTGCTGGCCTTGCTGCACGATGACGAACGCCAGTCCCTGGTGGAACGCTACATCCAGGCGCTGCAAGGCGGCGACAGCAACATCGACATCGAGCTGCGCCTGCGCCACCGCCAGGGGCACCACGTGCCGGTGTTGGCCCGGGGCTTTGTTTCGCGTCAGGCTGACGGCCGCGCCGTGCGGCTGTCGGGCACCTGCACCGACCTGAGCGAGCGCAAGCGCGCCGAGGCCCAGATCCTGGCGCTGAACAACAGCCTGGAAGAGCGCGTGCGTGAGCGCACGGCCGAGCTGCAAGCGGCCAAGCTGATGGCCGAAAACGCCAGCCGCGCGAAGAGTGAGTTCCTCTCGCACATGAGCCACGAACTGCGCACACCGATGAACGCCATCCTGGGTTTTGCGCAGATCATCGAGATTTCCGATCCCACGCCGCGCCAGCTCAAATGGGCTGGCGAGATCCGCCGCGCCGGCAGCCACCTGTTGCTGATGATCGATGATCTGCTCGACCTGGCACGGGTCGAGGTTGGCAAGATGAACCTTCGGATCGAGGTTCTGGAGGTCGGGCCGATCCTGACCGAAGCGCTGGCCATCGTGCAGCCGCAGATGGAACAACGCGGCCTGCGGCTGGTGCAGCAGAGCGGTCCCGATGCCGTTCTGGTTATGGCGGACCGCCTGCGCTTGCGCCAGGTGCTCGTCAACCTGCTGACCAATGCCATCAAGTACAACCGTCAGGGCGGCACCGTCACCGTCGGCTGCGAAAAGCGCGGCGAGCGCTTGCGCTTGTCGGTGGCCGATGACGGCCTGGGCATCGGGCCCGACAAGCTGGCTCGCCTGTTCCAGCCCTTTGAGCGCCTGGGCGCAGAGCACGGCAAGGTCCAGGGCAGCGGCATCGGGTTGGCGTTGTCCAGCCAACTGGCACAGCTGATGGGCGCTGAACTGGGTGTCCAAAGCGAGGAAGGCGTGGGTTCGGTTTTCTGGATCGATCTGCCGGGTGCGGGCAGCGAGCAGCCGAGCGCGGCCCTTGCCGTGCCGGTTTCAGCGCAGGCCGGGCCGATCCACTTCCAGGTGCTCTACGTCGAAGACAACCTCTCCAATGTCGAGGTCATTGCGGCCTTCCTGGCTCAACATCCGCAGGTGCGCTTGGCCACGGCCGGCGACGGCGCTGCTGCCTTGGCGCAGGCGCGCGCCAACAAGCCCGACATCATCCTGCTCGACATTCACCTGCCTGGCAGCAACGGCTTCCAGGTGCTGGAACAACTGCGCGCCGATCCGCAGCTGCGGGGTACGCCGGTGGTGGCCTTGTCCGCTGACGCCATGCCCCATGACGTGCAAAGGGGCCTGACCGCCGGCTTCGACCGCTACCTGTCCAAGCCCGTCGACCTGACCCAATTGCTGCAAACACTGCAGAGCCTGCTGCCCCAGCGGCTGGGCGGTGTTTGAACGCCAGGAACCGTCAAAGCCCGGTTGGCTGCTCGACCCGGCTTCGTCAGATGGGGGCCGCTTGGCTGACAATCCTGGCATGTTGAGGCAACGCACGATCAAAACCGTCACCCGCGCCGTCGGCGTGGGCGTGCACAGTGGCCACAAGGTCGAGCTGACGCTCCGTCCGGCAGCGGCCGATACGGGTGTGGTCTTCCGCCGCATCGACCTGGCGCCGCCGGTGGACATCCCGGTATCGGCCACCGCCGTGAGCGACACCCGCATGGCCAGCACCATCAGCGCCGGGGGTGACCCGCAATCGCCGAAGGTTCAAACCATCGAGCACCTGATGTCGGCTTGCGCCGGCCTGGGCCTGGACAATCTGGTGGTCGACATCACGGCCGAAGAGGTGCCCATACTCGACGGCAGCGCCGCCAGCTTCGTTTTTCTGCTGCAAAGCGCGGGCATCGAAATGCAAGACGCGCCCAAGCGCTTCATCCGGGTGAAAAAAACCGTCGAAGTGCGCGAAGGTGACGGCGCCACGCTGAAGTGGGCCCGCCTGGAGCCGTTCCACGGCTACAGGCTCAGCTTCGAGATCGAGTTCAACCACCCCGCCGTGGACGCCACCGGCCGGCGTGTGGAGTTCGACTTCTCCCAGGGTGTCTACAAACGCGACATTGCCCGCGCCCGCACCTTTGGCTTCACCAAGGACGTGGAAATGATGCGCGCACGCGGCCTGGGGCTGGGTGGCAACATGGACAACGTGATCGTCATCGACGACTACCGTGTGCTCAACACCGATGGCCTGCGTTACGACGACGAATTCGTCAAGCACAAGATCCTGGACGCGATTGGCGACCTGCACATCGCCGGCAAGCCCTTGTTGGCCAGCTACGTGGCCTACAAGAGCGGGCACGCGCTGAACAACCAGCTGCTGCGCAAGCTGTTGGCCGACCCGTCGGCCTTTGAGTTGGTGACTTTTGAGCGCGACGCCGACGCCCCGCAGGGCTTTGCCGAGCTGGCGCCGGCCTGGTAGGAAAGCCGCCCCCGATGATGATTTTTCGACTTGTCTTTGGCCTGCTGTTGGTCAGCGGGCTGTTGTGTTTTGCGGCCTACGTCGCCACCTCGGACGTGGCCTGGCGACGGCGCGGCATCGTCGTCGTCAAGTGGACGGTGATCGCGGCGCTGGGTTTCTTTGCGGTGCTGATCCTGGAGCGCTTGGCGCTGATCTTGTAATGCCGGCCGCAGCGCGGCGCTCAGCGACCACGCTGGGTCGACGCGCGGCGTTCGCCCACCGTCACCGTCACGCGCACCTGGTCGGCACCGCGCTGGGCCACGATGACGGCGCTGCTGCCGGGTTGCAGCGCAGCCACCGCAGTGAACAGATCGTTGACGGCCACCACGTTGCGCTCGCCCACCTTCACCACCACGTCGCCGGGTCGCAGGCCGCCTTGCGCGGCAGGGCCGTCTTGCAAAACGCCGGTGATCAGCACACCGTTCTTGACGGGCAGTTGCAGGCTTTCGGCCAGCTCGGCGGTCAGGTCGCGTGGTTCCACACCGATCCAGCCCCGCTTGACGCTGCCGCCCTGGATCAGGGCTTCCATGACCTGCCGCGCGGTGTCTACGGGCACCGCAAAGCCGATGCCCAGGCTGCCGCCACTGCGCGAAAAAATGGCCGTGTTGATGCCCACCAGGTGGCCGTTGGCGTCCACCAGTGCACCGCCCGAGTTGCCCGGGTTGATCGCCGCGTCGGTCTGGATGAAGTTCTGGAACTGCGATGCGCCGGCCTGGGTGCGGTCCAGCGCGCTGACGATGCCGGCCGTGACCGTCTGGCCGACGTTGAATGGGTTGCCGATGGCCAGCACGGCGTCGCCCACCTGCAAGGCCCGCACGTCGCCCAGGGTCACGGCGGGCAGGTTGGGCAGGTCGATCTTGAGCACCGCGATGTCGGTCTCGGGGTCGGTGCCGACCACGGTGGCGCGGGTGCTGCGGCCGTCGGCCAGCTGCACTTCGATGTCGGTGGCGTCTTCCACCACGTGGTGGTTGGTCAGCAGGTAGCCTTCTGGCGAAACGATGACGCCGGAACCCAGGCCGACCTGGGCCGGACCCGCCGCACCTGGGCCGTTTTGCCGTTCACCAAAGAAAAACTTGAAGCGCGGGTCTTCGGCGTGCGGGTTGCGGCGCGCCATCTTGGTGGCGGTGACGCTGACCACCGCGGGTGCGGCACGCCGGGCCGCCAGGGCAAAGCCGCCGTTGCCCGATGCGGCGGTGGACGCAGCCCCAACGGCGGCTGGGGCCACCTGCACCAGCGTGGGGGTGGGCCAACCCGCCAGGCGGCCGTTGCCGGGCAGCCATTCGGGCTTGAAGGTCAGCAGCACAAAAAGCAGAGCCACGGCCACGGTGACGGTCTGGGAAAAGACAAGCCAGGTTCTGCGCATCATCTTGGAAAAAAGGGGTGCCCCGAGGGCAAAATGGGCCGATGGCCCACCGTCAAGAAGTCGAGTCCTGCCTGCAGGAATTGCTCAGACCCGAACTGTTCAAGGATTATGGTCCGAACGGTTTGCAGGTGCAGGGTGGCCCCGAGGTGCGTCGCCTGTGCACGGGGGTCACCGCCAGCCGGGCCTTCATCGAAGCCGCCATCGACGCTGGCGCCGACACCTTGCTGGTTCACCATGGGCTGTTCTGGCGCGGCCAGGACGGCCGCCTGACGGGTTGGCTGGCCGAGCGCGTGCGCCTGTTGATGCAACACGGCGTCAACCTGTTCGCTTATCACCTGCCGCTGGATGCCCATGCCGAGCTGGGCAACAACGCCCAGCTGGGTCTGCAACTGGGCCTGCTGGCCGACGCCCGCTTTGGTGAGCAGGACCTGGGATTCATCGGCCCGGCCAACCCGTCCAACACCGCGTCGGCAGCAACGTCGCTCGACGCCTTGGTGGCCACGGCCACCCTGGCGCTGGCACGCGCCATCACGGTGGTCCCAGGTGATGGGCGGCCGTTGCGGCGCATCGCCTGGTGCACGGGCGGAGCTCAAGGCTATTTCGAGCCGGCCATCGCTGCGGGTGCCGACGCCTTCATCACCGGTGAAATCTCGGAGCCACAAGCCCATCTGGCGCGCGAGACCGGGGTGGCCTTTTTGGCCTGTGGCCACCATGCCACCGAGCGGTTTGGTGCGCCCGCCGTGGGCCGCCACGTGGCCGCACGCCTGGGTCTGGAGCACTGGCACATCGACATCGAGAACCCCGCATGACGCCGGTTCTGCTGACCATGGGCGACCCGGCTGGCATCGGCCCGGAGATCATCACCAAGGCCTTTGATCAAGGCGCCTTGGCGGGTTGCGTGGTGGTGGGTGATGTCGACGTGATGCGCCGTTCGGGCAGCCGCCTGACGGCCCGCATCGAGCACCCGCAGGACCTGGCCGACGTGCCGCCTGGCTGCCTGCCAGTGCTGCAACCCGCGGGCTGGCTTGAACAATTCGGTGGGCAACTGCACCGCTTGCCTTGGGGCGACGTCGACAGCCGCAATGGCGCCGCCGCGGCGCGCTGCATCGAAGCCGCGGTGCATTGGGTGCAGGCCGGGCAGGGTGCGGCCATCGTCACCGCGCCGATCCACAAAGAAGCCTGGGCCGCCGCCAGTGTGCCTTTCCCGGGCCACACCGAGATGCTTCAGTCGCTGGCGGCGCCAGCGGGCGGCGCACCGCCCAGCGTTCGCATGATGCTGGCCAACGACGAGTTGCGCGTGGTGCTGGTCACCATCCACCTGGCCTTGCGCAAGGCCATCGAAGCCGTCACCTTTGACGCCGTGCTGCAGACCTTGCGCATCGCCCACCACGCCGCTGCGGCTTGGGGCCAGGCGCGGCCGCGGATCGCCGTGGCGGGCCTGAACCCGCACGCTGGCGAAGGCGGCCTGTTTGGCGATGAAGAGCAGCTCATCATCGGGCCTGCTGTTCGGGCTGCGCAGGCCGAAGGACTGGACGTGCAGGGCCCCTTTGCGCCCGACACGGTCTTCATGCGGGCCCGCCGTGGCGAGTTCGACCTGGTGGTGGCGATGACGCACGACCACGGTTTGATTCCGGTCAAGTACCTGGGCGTGGAGCAGGGCGTCAACGTGACGCTGGGCCTGCCCTTCGTGCGCACCAGCCCGGACCACGGCACGGCCTTCGACATCGCAGGCAGCGGCCAAGCCGACCCGTCCAGCCTGATGGCTGCGCTGCGCATGGCGCGGCGTCTGGCGGGTCTGCAGCCGCTCAGCGGCCCGCCGGGCGCGCTGCAGCGGCCGTAGAAAGGCTGGCCAGCTGGCGTCGGGCGCGTTCGGTCGCCCGTTCGATCAGGGTGGCGTTTTCGAAGGCCCGCAGGCGGCCCGTCTCACACAGCCTGAGCAGCATGCGCTGCGTCAGCGACACCGTCTTCTTGTGCCTGGACCCTTGTGTGAACATGAAGAAGTTGCGGCCCGGGCTGACGTGCGACAGGCGCACCTTTTGCCAGCTGTCATCCAGGTGCATCTGGTAGGCAAAACCGATCTGAATGTTGTCGGCCAGCTCTTTGCCTTGCACCGGCTCGGGCGTGTCGGTCAGCGTTGGCAAACCCGGCGCCGCCGGTTCGGGGCTGGCGGCCACACTTTCGCCGCCGACCAGTTCGATGTCGACCTTGCCGCCCCAGTTGACCGCCGATTCGACGAGCAGGCCCACCTGCTGGGCTTCGGCGGCGGTCAGTTCGGGCTCGACCAGCACCTGGTTCAAGACCGGCAGCGCTGACGTGGCCAGCATTTCGGCACGCGACGGCGCTGGCCGGTCCAGCGCGCCTTCAACCTGGCGGGCCATCAGGTTCAGGTCGAGTTGGCGCGACGCCGGGCTTTTCAGCGCTTCGGCGTGGGCCGGCATCAGCTGTCCAAAAAAGGCCCGCCGTTGGGCGTCGGGCCAGCCGATCAGGTTCATGCCCTCGGTCAGGTCCTGCATCAGCTTGGGCAGCTCGGCCAGAAAGGTCTTGCGGTGGGCTGGCGACGACTTGGGCTGCACGCTGAGCATCAGCTCGCGGCCGGCGCGGCGCAGGCGTTGGGCCATGGCGGCGTTGGCGCCGTCAGGGCCGCCCATGGCGTCGGCGCGCAACAGAACCTGGCTCCAGACGCGGCTGACAAAGTCGCGCACAAAGGCCGGTACGGCAACGTCCTTGAGGTCGCCCGCCAGGCGCAGCGCATACAGCTCGCGCAGGCGCTGTTCGTCTTCCTTTTCGCTCAGCAGCTCCGCCATCTGGCCCTGGCCCTGAACCTCGGCCTGGGCCTGCTCGGCCACAAACGCTTCCAGCGCCGCCAGCTTGACTTCGTAGACCTCGATTTGATCGAAGTCACCCTCGACCACCTCTTGAACCAGCGCCTTGACCTTGGCCAGGAAGCCCTGCGCGCCGGCCTCGGTGAAGTCTTCGAATGAAGCACCCAAGGAGGCAATGCGGTTGACAAAACGCCGCACCGGGTGCCGCCGCGACGAAAAGAACTGCGGGTCGCCCAGGGCTGCACGCAGCACCGGCAGCTGCAACCGCGCGATCAGGCGCGCCATCTGCGGCGGCACCTTGGGGTCGGACAGGATTTGATCGAACAGGAACCCGATGACGTCGATCACCATGTGATCGAGCGCGCCTTTGGACGCCTGGCGCAGTTCTTCGCGGTGCGCGTGGATCAGGTTGGGCATGGCGCCAAACGAATCGCCATGGCCTGTTTCAGCGTAGCCCGCCTGGGCGCCCGTGGCGCTGTAGGGCTGCGTGAAGGCCAGGCGCCTCATCAACGTCATCAGCCCCGGATCGACTTGGCCCAAGGGTGTGCCGGAGCGCGTGCTGGCGTGGGCTGCGCGGGTGGACGGCGCAAAGCCCGAGTGGCTGCTGGGTCCGGCGCGGCCGCCGGGCTGGCGTTGCCCTGGACTGCTGGCATGGCCTGCGCCAGATCGGGTGTGGCGGGCATGTTCATCACCGTGCTCGCTGTCGGGCGCGCCGTCGCGCCGGCTGTCGGGGCCTTGCTCGCGGCCGCCACCCAGGCGTTGGCGCACCGTCAAGCCCATGGGCTGGACGCCGGCCTTGCGGAAGTCGGCCACGATGGCGGCGTAGCTGCCGCGCAGCAGATTGCCCAGGGAGCGGCTGAGTTCCGAAGACAACACCTTGCGCACATCGGCACGGTCACAAACGGCGTCGATGCCGCGGATCATGGCGTGGCCGACGATGTCGGGCCGCAGCGGGTTGCGCTCGCGTTCACCGCCGGCTTCGGCCAGCACCGTGCCCACGTAGGCGTCCAGTTCGCGCAGTTCCCATTCGCAGGCGTGGGCAATTTCAAGGCCAAAACGTTCGGCCGATATCTGCGCTTCGACCTCTCGGTCCTCAACCAGGCTCAGTGCGTCCCAGTTGGTGGCGGGCGGATCCTGGCTGGCTTTCAGTGCGCCCTGCGTTGTCAGGCCGCTGCTTACTTGGGGGCCCAGTTCGCGAACGACGCGCTCGTCAAAAGCGTCGTTGAAGGTCAGGATGAAAACGGCGGACTTGCGGTTGAGCTCGAATTGGGCGCCCAGCAAACCGTCGCGTTGAAAGGCGTGGGTGGCAGCCAAGGCGGCCAGACCCAGACTTTCGATGGTGCGTTCAACGGCCTCGCGGGCGGCCAGCTTGAGGCGCTGGACGGCCGCTTCCAGGGTGGCAGGCAGGCGATGAACAGGGTTGGGTCTCATGGTGGCGCAATGGCCCCTTGGGGCAGCCGTCTAGTATGCGGCAAGCCGATGCAACCCGTTGAAACCGAGGCCCTTCCCAGGGCCTCGGTCAGGCGTGAGAAAACGCTTACTTCTTGAGACTGTCGCGAATTTCGCGCAACAGAAGCACGTCCTCGGCTGGCGGGGCTGGCGGGGCTGGCGGGGCCGGTGGCGCCGCTGGCGCTTCACGCTTCATGCGGTTCATCTGTTTGACCATCATGAAGATGATGAAGGCCAGGATGACGAAGTTGATCAAGATCGTGATGAAGCTGCCATAGGCGAACACCGCGCCGGCCTTTTTGGCCTCGACCAGCGTCGTGGCGGTCTGCCCCGACAGCGCGATGAAGTAGTTGTTGAAGTCCAGGCCGCCAAAAATCTTGCCGACGATGGGCATGATGATGTCGCCAACCAGCGAATCGACGATCTTGCCAAAAGCGCCACCGATGATGACGCCGACGGCCAGATCCATCACGTTGCCCTTCAGGGCGAACTCTTTGAATTCCGATGAAAAACTCATTCCGATACTCCTCTTTTATGGATGCAGAGCGCCCTGAACGGTGCGCCTGACCTGGGCCTTGGACCCGGCGGGGCGGACCATAGAGGGCGCCCGCCTTGGCGTCAACTGGCTTTGGGACGGGGACCCTAGCCCGTCTAAGGTATGCGGCTCGGCTAGAATTCCAAGTTGACCCGAATCACATTCAGCACCCAGATCGACAAGCAGAGGACAGCATGAGCGGCACGATCGACAGCGCAGTCGAACCAGGCATTGACAAGGACCGGCGGACTTGGATCGCCATCACCTGCGGCGCAGGTGCGGTGGGCGGCGCGGCAGTCGCCATCCCCTTTGTCAGCACCTTTGCCCCGTCAGAGCGGGCGCGCGCCGCGGGCGCGCCGGTGCAAGTGGACATCAGTGGCATCCAGCCTGGCGAAAAGCTCACCGTGGAATGGCGCGGCAAACCCGTGTGGATCCTGCGTCGCACACCGGCGCAGCTGGAAACGCTGGCCAAAACCGAAGCGCAGGTGGCCGATCCCAAGTCCGACCGCAAGACCTACCCCACGCCGGTCTATGCCAAGAACGTGCACCGGTCGATCAAGCCCGAATACTTTGTGGGCGTGGGCATCTGCTCGCACCTGGGCTGTTCGCCCAGCGACAAGTTCGCCACCGGTGCGCAGCCTTCCTTGCCTGATGACTGGGGTGGTGGTTTCCTTTGCCCTTGCCACGGCTCGACGTTTGACGTGGCCGGTCGTGTGTTCAAGAACAAGCCCGCGCCAGACAACCTGGAAGTGCCACCGCACATGTACCTGTCCGACACCGTCTTGGTGATTGGCGAGGACAAAAAGGCCTGAGCCGCCAAGCTCCGCCTGCCAGAACCCCTGAGAAATTTGAGCGAAGTCCGAGGAAAAGATGGCTGAATTCAAGGAAGCGCCTGCCAATGCGTCGATGGGCGTGAAGCTCACGACCTGGGCTGAAAACCGGTTTCCAACCGCGTTTGACGCCTACAAGGTTCACATGTCGGAGTACTACGCTCCGAAGAACTTCAATTTTTGGTATTTCTTTGGTGCGCTGGCCCTGTTGGTGCTGGTGATCCAGATCGTCACGGGCATCTTCCTGGTGATGCACTACAAGCCCGACGCGGCCAAGGCTTTTGAGTCGGTCGAGTACATCATGCGAGACGTGCCCTGGGGCTGGTTGGTGCGCTACATGCACAGCACCGGCGCCAGCGCCTTTTTTGTCGTGGTCTACCTGCACATGTTCCGCGGCATGATCTACGGCAGCTACAAGAAGCCGCGTGAACTGGTCTGGATCTTCGGTTGCGCCATCTTCTTGTGTCTGATGGCCGAAGCCTTCATGGGCTACCTGCTGCCCTGGGGCCAGATGTCCTACTGGGGCGCCCAGGTCATCATCAACCTGTTCGCCGCCATTCCCTTCGTGGGCGAAGACCTGTCGCTGCTGATCCGCGGCGACTACGTGGTGGGTGACGCCACCCTGAACCGCTTTTTCAGCTTCCACGTCATTGCCGTGCCTTTGGTGCTGTTGGGCTTGGTGGTTGCTCACCTGCTGGCTCTGCACGACGTGGGCTCCAACAACCCCGACGGTGTGGAAATCAAGGCCAAGCGGGACCTTGCCACTGGCAGGCCGCTGGATGGCATTCCTTTCCACCCCTACTACACAGTGCACGACGTGCTGGGTGTCAGCGTCTTCCTGATGCTGTTCAGCGCGGCCATTTTCTTTGCGCCCGAAATGGGCGGCTACTTCCTGGAATACAACAACTTCATTCCCGCTGATCCGCTGAAGACGCCGGCCCACATCGCCCCGGTCTGGTATTTCACGCCCTACTACAGCATGCTGCGTGCCGTCACCGACGACATGGTCAACGTGCTGGCAGCGTTGGTGGGTGTGGCGGGGGTGCTGGCCTTCCTCAAGGGTGGTTTCACGGGCCTGTGGAGGTTTGCCCCGCTGGCTGCTGCCGTGGTGGCGGTGGCGCTGCTGAAGACTTTTGACGCCAAGTTCTGGGGCGTGGTGATCATGGGCTTGGCTGTGATGATCCTGTTTCCGCTGCCCTGGCTTGACCGCAGCCCGGTCAAGTCCATCCGCTACCGCCCCAGCTGGAACAAGTGGCTCTACGGCGTGTTCGTCATCAACTTTGCGGTGCTGGGCTACCTGGGTATCAAGCCGGTATCGGACATCGGCACGATGCTGTCGCAGGCCGGCACTTTGTTCTACTTCGGCTTCTTCCTCTTGATGCCGTGGTGGAGCCGAATCGGTGAATTCAAGGCGGTCCCTGACCGTGTGACCTTCCAGCCGCACTGAGCCACAGGCGGAGCCAAGAACATGAAAAAACTCATCCTCTCGCTGTTGGCCTCATTGGCGCTGACCGGCACCGCATGGGCTGCCAATGTAGGCGTGGCCTGGGACAAGTTCCCGACCCAACGCGTCACTGATGTGGCTGCGCTCCAGCACGGTGCCAAGCTGTTTGCCAACTACTGCCTGAATTGCCACGCCGCAGCGTTCATGCGCTACAACCGCCTGCGTGACATCGGCTTGACCGAAGAGCAGATCAGGGACAACCTGATCTTCACGGGCGTCAAGGTCGGTGAAACCATGAAAACGGCCTTGGACCCCAAGGACGCCAAGGACTGGTTTGGTGGTGTACCGCCGGACCTGACACTGATCGCGCGCTCGCGCTCTGATGCCAGCAAGGGCAGCGGTGCCGACTATGTCTACACCTACCTGCGCACCTACTACCGCGACGAAACCAAGGCCACGGGCTGGAACAACCTGGCCTTTCCGGGCGTGGGCATGCCCCATGTGTTGTGGGAATTGCAAGGCCAGCAGCGCGCCGTCTATGCAGACGAAAAAGACCCGCACGACCCTGCCAAAGTGGTTCAGGTCTTCAAGCGCTTTGAGCCCTTGACGGCTGGCACGCTGTCGCAAGCGGACTACAACCTGGCCATGGCCGATCTGGTGGCTTACCTGCAATGGATGGGTGAGCCGACCCAAAACAACCGCGTGCGCCTGGGTGTCTGGGTGATGTTGTTCTTGGCGGTTTTCACCGTCATCGCATGGCGGCTGAACGCCGCGTTCTGGAAGGACGTCAAGTAGTGTCCTGGACAGGCTCAGGCTTCACCTCACCGTGAAGCCGGGCCTGCAGCGCAGTGGGAGCGAAGAGCGCCCACTGCGTTTGTCTTTTGTCGAGACGGTGCCCTGGCGTCGTTTCAAACGCTCAAGTTGAAAAGAAAATGAAAGGCTCCCTGCCATGATGGTGCTTTACTCCGGAACCACCTGTCCTTACTCGCACCGTTGTCGCTTCGTGCTGTTTGAGAAGGGCATGGACTTCGAGATCCGCGATGTCGACATCTTCGCCAAGCCCGAAGACATTGCGCTGATGAACCCGTACAACGAGGTGCCCATCCTGGTGGAACGCGACCTCATCCTGTATGAGTCGCACATCATCAACGAGTACATCGACGAGCGCTTTCCGCACCCGCAACTGATGCCGGGTGACCCGGTGGCACGGGCCCGCGTGCGCCTGTTTCTCTTCAACTTCGAAAAAGAGCTGTTCAGCAACGTCAACCTGCTCGAAGGCCGTGGCGTCAAGGCCACCGAAAAGCAGCTGGAAAAGGCACGCGACCAGATTCGCGACCGCCTGACGCAGTTGGCACCCATCTTCCTGAAGAACAAGTACATGCTGGGCGACGACTTCAGCATGCTCGACGTGGCCATTGCCCCGCTCTTGTGGCGCCTGGACTTCTACGGCATTGACCTGAGCAAGAACGCCGTGCCTTTGCTGAAGTACGCCGAGCGGATTTTTTCGCGCCCGGCCTACATCGAGGCGCTGACGCCGTCTGAAAAGGTCATGCGCAAGTAGAGATGAGTTCCCCCTCGAAGCGGCTTCGCCGCTCCCCCCCGGGGGGGCGACGCCAGGGGCCCGGCCAAGCCGGTTCCGCTGCGTCTGCTTGATCGGGCATTTGGCGCACCTTCGATGGCAACCATCAACGACAACCAAGGCAAGTCGACACGGCCCTATCTGGTCCGGGCCTTGCACGACTGGTGCACCGACAACGGCTTCACGCCGTATGTGGCGGTGCATGTCGACGCTTCGGTTCAGGTGCCGATGGAGTACGTCAAGAACAACGAGATCGTGCTCAACGTCAGCTTCGAGGCCACTTCGGGCATGCAACTGGGCAATGACGCCATCGAATTCAAGGCGCGTTTTGGCGGGGTGACGCGCGAAATCGTGGTGCCGATGGACCACGTGGTGGCGATCTATGCGCGCGAAAACGGGCAGGGCATGGCTTTTCCCATGCCCACCGCGGCCGGTGTCGAAGCCACGCCAGAAGCCACGCCAGCGCGTGGCCTGCGCCTGGCCTCGACGGAGCGGCCCGCCGCAGCGGACCCGGCGCCCACCACACCCGCAGCGCCGACCTTGTCGCCCGCTCGGGTGGCCGAACCCGCTGTGTCGAAGGCACCGCCCGGGCAGCCTGACCCCGATCCGTCGCCGCCGCAGCCACCCGCCGGCAGGCCGTCTTTGAAGCGCATCAAGTAGTTGCGCCGCACCTTTTAGAATTCACGCCGTCGCCGGCTTAGCTCAGTTGGTAGAGCACCCGCCTTGTAAGCGGAAGGTCGTCCGTTCGATTCGGACAGCCGGCACCATCTTCGAGCGGGCGTCGCGCCTCAGGCGGCGCTGCTCACTTTCACCCGCAGCGTCGGCCCTTGCCAGCCTGCGGCTGTCAAGGCCGCCTCCAGTTGAGGCAGCATTTGGCGCAATTTGGCAGCGGCCGACGCATGGGCGGCCAACAGCACCCAACTGCTGTCGTCCAGCGGCCCGGCTTTGACAGCCTGCTTGAGGGCTGCCGGCAGCAGTGGCGCAATGACCTCAAAGCGGGCTTGCGAGTCCCGCAGGCGCTGCATGAGGGCGCCCAAAGGTTCGCTGCGCTTGAGCGCGGTTGCCAGCGGCAGGTGGTAGGGTGCTTGTGACGCCATGAACGGAGTCTAGCGATGCAGTTGCTCATTACCCACGGATCGATGGCGCGCACCCGCGTCTTGCAGTTCCAGCGTTGGCAGCTGCTGCTGATGGCGCTGGTGCTGGTGGTGGCCTTGATGGCGGCATCTGGGGCGATCTACCACTTCATTTTTTTGAAGGCGGCCCGTGAAGGCTGGCCAGTGGTCAGCTCTTTGGTGCGCCTGGTGGTGCGCGATGAAATCGCCCAGCGTGACCGCTTCATGCGCGAAAACCTGGACGCGATGGCGCAAAAGGTGGGGGAAATCCAGGCCAAGATGGTCAAGCTCGAGACCCTGGGCGAACGGGTTTCGGGGTTGGCCGGCATGAAGCCCGACGACGTCAAACCGCTGCAGCGAAGGGGTGTTTCCTCGGGTGCCGACGGCAAGGGCGGCCCGTTCGTCGCGGCCGGTTTGGGCGATCTGGCCAGCCAAAAGCCTGGCCTCGAAGATCTGCAGGGCCGGGTCAGCGACCTTGAAGTGGCGGTCGACTTCAACACCGATCTGTTCACCTACTACGACGCGCGTTTGCACGAAAGCCGCCTGACGGCCCTGCTGGTGCCCAGCGCTGCGCCCGTCGCCGGGCCCATCGGATCGGGTTTTGGTTTTCGCACCGACCCCATCAATGGCCGTTCGGCTTTGCACACGGGCCTGGACTTTCCGGCCGAAATCGGCACGCCCATCGTGGCGGCGGCCGGTGGCATGGTGGTGACCAAGGAATGGCACGCCGGTTACGGGCATGTGCTGGAGATCGACCACGGCAACGGGCTGTTGACCCGCTATGCCCATTGCTCCAGCATCGACGTGGAGGTGGGGGCCTTGGTCAAGCGGGGGCAGCTGGTGGCCAAGGTCGGTAACTCGGGTCGGTCGACCGGTTCTCACCTGCACTTTGAGGTGTTGCTCGAGGGCTCTCATCAGGACCCGGCCCGTTTTCTGGGCGCGTCGGCGCTGGGCCGGGCCGAGTTTGCTGCGCGACCCGGCCAGCGCTGAAGGCCTGGCCACAGCGCTGGCCGCTGACCTTGGACCCAGCTCAGCGCCAGGCCGCATGGGAACGCCAGCGGCTGGGACGCGGATGCTAAACTCGATCGGCTAAACGCTGGCTGACCAGCTTCTGAGTTTCAGCTGTCCGCATCAACAACCGGTGTGGTCGGCTTGCGCCATCCTCACCGAGGACGGCGTTGAAATCAGGGGTCGCGGCCCCACCATCCGAGGCAGTCGGGTATTTTCGCCGCCCGGCATGCGAAGCGCACCGCTTCTTCGATCCACCCAGACCCGACGCCGCATGTTTCCAAAGATCCTGACCCAGCTTTTCGGCAGCCGGAACGACCGCCTTCTGAAGACCTACCGGCGTACGGTGGACCAGATCAATGCGCTCGAGCCGCAGTTTGAAAAACTGTCTGACGCTGAGCTGCGTGCCAAGACAGATGAATTTCGCCAACGCATCGCGCAAGGCGCTTCGCTGGACGACCTCTTGCCCGAGGCCTTTGCGGTGGCCCGCGAGGGCAGCAAGCGCGTCCTGAAGATGCGTCACTTCGACGTGCAGCTCAAGGGCGCCATGGCGCTGCACCAGGGCAAGATCGCCGAGATGCGCACCGGTGAAGGCAAGACCTTGATGGCGACGCTGGCGGTCTACCTGAACGCGGTGGCCGGCAAAGGTGTTCATCTGGTCACCGTCAACGACTACCTGGCCCGACGCGACGCCGAGTGGATGGGGCGCCTGTACAGCTTTCTGGGCCTGACCGTGGGCGTCAACGTGCCCGGCATGGGCCGCGAGGAAAAGCAGGCGGCCTACGCGGCCGACGTGACCTACGGCACCAACAACGAATTCGGCTTTGACTACCTGCGCGACAACATGGTGCAGGACGTGGCCGACCGCGTGGCCCGCGGCTTGTCCTACGCCATCGTCGACGAGGTCGACTCGATCCTGATCGACGAGGCCCGCACGCCGCTGATCATCAGTGGCCAGGCTGAAGACCACACCGAGATGTACGTGCGCATCAACGCCATCGTGCCGGCGCTGAAAAAGCAGATCGGCGAAGAAGACGTGCGCACCGGTGAAGGTGTCATCGATGCCGGTGACTTCACGATGGACGAAAAGACCCACCAGGTCTTCTTGACCGAAGCCGGCCACGAGCGCGCTGAAACGCTGCTGGCCGAGGCCGGTCTGCTGCCCGAAGGCGCCAGCCTGTATGACCCGGCCAACATCGCGTTGATGCACCACGTCTACGCCGCGCTGCGCGCCCACAACCTGTACAACCGCGACCAGCATTACGTGGTGCAAAACGGCGAGGTCGTCATCGTCGATGAATTCACGGGCCGCCTGATGACGGGCCGGCGCTGGAGCGACGGCCTGCACCAGGCCGTCGAGGCCAAAGAAGGCGTGCAGATTCAAAGCGAAAACCAGACGCTGGCGTCGGTGACTTTCCAGAACTACTTTCGCATGTACGGCAAGCTGTCGGGCATGACTGGCACGGCCGACACCGAGGCCTACGAGTTCCAGGAAATCTACGGCCTGGAAACGGTGGTCATCCCGCCGAACCGGCCCACCATCCGCAAAGACGACAACGACCTGATCTACAAGACCGCCAAGGAAAAGTACGACGCGGTCACCAACGACATCCGCGACTGCCACCAGCGCGGCCAGCCGGTGCTGGTGGGCACCACCAGCATCGAAAATTCCGAGCTGATCTCGGGCCTGCTGACCACCGCCAAGCTGCCGCACCAGGTGCTCAACGCCAAGCAGCACGCCAAGGAAGCCGAGATCGTGGCCCAGGCGGGTCGCCCCGGCGTGATCACCATCGCCACCAACATGGCCGGCCGCGGCACCGACATCGTGCTGGGCGGCAACGTCGAAAAGCAGATCCAGTTTCTGGAAGAAGACGCCAGCCTGTCAGACGCCGAGCGCAGCAGCCGTGCGCAAAAGTTGAAGGACGAATGGCAAAGCCTGCACGAGCAGGTCAAGGCCCAGGGCGGTTTGCGCATCGTGGCCACCGAGCGCCACGAAAGCCGCCGCATCGACAACCAGCTGCGTGGCCGCAGCGGCCGCCAGGGCGACCCCGGCGCCAGCCGCTTCTACCTGAGCCTGGACGACTCGCTGATGCGCATCTTTGCGGGTGATCGCGTGCGCGCCATCATGGACCGGCTGAAGATGCCCGAGGGCGAGGCCATCGAGGCTGGCATCGTCAACCGCAGCATTGAAAGCGCACAGCGCAAGGTCGAAGCGCGCAACTTCGACATCCGCAAGCAGCTGCTGGAATACGACGACGTCAGCAACGACCAGCGCAAGGTCATCTACCAGCAGCGCAACGAGATCCTGGAAGCCGCCAACCTGGACGCGCAGATCACCAACCTGCGCAAGAGCACCATGACCGAGGTGGTGCGCACCTATGTGCCGGCCGCCAGCCTGGAAGAGCAATGGGACCTGCCCGCGCTGGAGCGTGTGCTGCGCGACGAGTGGCACTTGGACGTGATGCTGCAGGCCGACGTGGCCAACAGCGACACCACCACCGACGAAGACATCATCGACAAGGTGGTGGCCGCGGCCGACACGCACTTCAAGGCCAAGGTTGAGCTGGTGGGGGCCGAGCAGTTCACGCCCTTCATGCGCATGGTGCTGCTGCAAAGCATCGACAGCCACTGGCGTGAACACCTGGCTTCGCTGGACTACCTGCGGCAAGGCATTCACCTGCGCGGTTATGCCCAGAAAAACCCCAAGCAGGAATACAAGCGCGAAGCGTTCGACCTGTTCAGTCAGTTGCTGGACGTGGTGAAGATGGAAGTCACGCGCACCTTGATGACGGTGCGCATCCAGTCGCAGGACCAGGTGGCGCAGGCCGCCCAGGCGCTGGAGCAGCAGGCAGGGCAGCTGTCGAACGTGACCTACACGCACCCCAACGAGGACGGCAGTGTTTCGCAAGAGGCCGATTCCGGGCTGCTGGGTGAAGCGCCGGTGCCCAAAGTGGGGCGCAATGAGCCTTGCCCTTGCGGCAGTGGCAAGAAGTACAAAAACTGCCACGGCAAGTTGGACTGAAGCGGTGCACCCATGCCCCTGTTTGGGGGCCCGAGGCGTGCATGTCGATAACCTTGACAAATTGCAAGCAAAAACAGCGTTTTTGCTAGGGTAAGCCACGCCCCCTGCACAAGGGGGGGTGACGGGCGCACAGGACGGTTTCACGACACAGTCACGGGCATGCGGGCAGGAGCACTTTCTGCCTCACAACCTAGAGCCCTGAAGGCCGTTGCGCCCGAAGGAATCGTCCACAGTCGTTAGAAGGAAGTCCCATCATGAAGCGATCTGTTTTCAAGCACGCCATCACCGCATTGGCGCTGGCCTCATCGGCGGCCTTGTCGGCTCATGCCGATGTCATCAACTTCGAAGATGTTGTGCCCAACCTGGGTCTTCCCTCCTACAGCAGCGGTGGCTATGACTTTGCTTCGGGTGGCACGGGCTTCAGTGGCGTGGACAACGCCACTGCCTTTTCGCTCTTCGCCAACGCACCCACCAACTCTTCAGGGCAGTTCCTGTTTGCGCTGAACAACGACGAGCTGACGATGTCGCAGGGCGGAGCTTCCTTCCGCTTGCAGGGATTTGACTTCGCCTTCGTCCCTCCGGTGCAGTTTTCGGCGGGCACCTCTGCCGGTCGGCTGGTGGTTGAAGCCATGACGGCTGGCGGTCTGATCACCGACGAGATCGACTTCGGCCTTTCTGGTGCCAGCGGTGCCTGGAGCTTCCTGACCGCCAACACCAACGCCTTGGCCAATGGCGTGACCTCGGTCAAATTCACGGCCTGCCTTTACGACGGCCTCGGTGGTTGCGCCCGCGACGTGGGCCTGTCGCAATTCGCCTTGGATAACATGCGCGTTCCCGAGCCGGGCAGTGTCGCACTGACGCTGGCCGCCCTGGGTCTGTTGGTGGCCACCCGCCGCCGCCAGTCCCTCTGATTGACACACCCAAAAAGGATCAGGACATGAGGAAACTGCAACTGGCGCTGGGGGTTACCCTGGCCATGCTGGCCGTATCGGCCAGCGCTCAACAAGCTCAACGCAAAGGCTACATCGTCGAGCTTGCCGACGCGGCGGCCGCGTCATACGAAGGCACCGTGGCTGGCCTGCAAGCCACACGGCCTGCCGCGGGCACCAAGCTCGATGTCAACGCCAGTCATGTCCAGACCTATCTGGCCTACCTGAACGGCCGCGCCCTCAGCGTGGAATCGGTGATTCCCGGCGCGCCGGTTTACTACCGGTTTGGCGTGGCTTTCAACGGCTTTGCTGCCAAGCTGACCGATGCCGAATTGCAAAAAGTGCTGGCCAACGAAGGCGTCAAGGCGGTCACCGTCGATGAGGCGCGTCCGCTGGACACCACCTACACGCCAGGTTTTCTGGGTTTGAACAGCCCCGGTGGCTTCTGGTCGCAGCTCGACAGCTCTGGCCGCGCCCTGAAGGGCGAAAACGTCATCATTGCGCACATTGACGGTGGTGTCTGGCCCGAGAACCCGTCCTTTTCCGACAAGGTCGATGCGCAGGGCAAACCGGTCGCCTCGCACCTGCCGGGCACCGTGGCTTACGGCGCACCCCCGGCCAAGTGGACTGGCGTTTGCCAGGCTGGCTTGGGCTTCACCACGGCCATGTGCAACAACAAGCTGATTGGCGCGCGCTACTTCAACACCGGTTGGAAGACTGCGCGGCCCTTGCCAAGCCAGTGGTGGTCGTTTGAATACATCGACTCACCCCGCGATGCCGATGGGCATGGCACGCACACGCTGAGCACCTCGGGTGGCAACGAAGGCGTTGACGGTCTGGTGGGTGGTGCCACCGCAGTGACGGGCATTTCAGGCATTGCGCCCAGAGCGCGTGTCGCGTCCTACAAGGTTTGCTACAACGCCACCAACGGGCCGGGTGACACCAACGGTGGATGCTTCCCTTCGGACAGCGTTGCGGCCATCAACCAAGCGGTGGCTGACGGCGCAGACGTTCTGAACTACTCCATCAGCGGCAGCCGGACGAGCTTTCGGGATGCCGTCGAAACGGCCTTTTTCAATGCCGCAGCCGCCGGCGTTTATGTGTCGGCTTCGGCTGGCAACAGCAACGTTGCCGGCAACGCTTCCACCGTGGCCCACATCAGCCCTTGGGTGATGACGGTTGGCAACTCCACGCATGACCGCTACACCGAGGCCACCGTCACGCTGGGCACCAACGGTTCGGTGCAAGGTGCTTCTTTTCAGACCGTCGGTCTGAGCACCAAGCCGCTGGTCTGGTCGCGTTTGGCTGGAACGACCGCGGCTGCTGCAGCGCAAGGGTCCAACCAGGCCCTGTGCTTTGGTGCGGCTGACGGCGTTGCGCCCTTGCTGGACCCCGCCAAAGTGGCCGGCAAGATCATCGTCTGTGACCGCGGCGGCAACGTCCTGGTCAACAAAGTGGCGAATGCCAAGGCGGCTGGCGCACTGGGCGTGATCATCCAAAACACGCCGGTCTCGGCCAACACCACGCCTTTGATTTCGGCTGTGTTGCCGACGGTGCACCTGCCCGCTTCGGCCTTCACGGCGGTGACCACCGAGGCTGCGGCCAACGGTACGGCGGCCTTCAGTGGCGGCTTCCAGGTGGCTGGTGTGGTGGCGCCTGTCATGAGCGGCAGTTCGTCGCGCGGCCCCAACCAGGCCGACCTGAACGTGCTCAAGCCGGACATCACCGGCCCGGGCACCGACATCATCGCGGCTTTTGCCAATCGTGGTTTGACGCAAGCGCAGCGCGACGCCGTGGCCGCTGGCACGTTGATTCCGGATCCCTGGAACGACATGATTTCGGGCACCTCGATGTCCAGCCCGCACTCTGCCGGCCTGGCCGCGCTGCTCAAGCAAGCCAACCCCACCTGGTCGCCCTACGCCATCAAGTCTGCTTTGATGACCAGTGCCGCGCAAACCGTGAAGATCGCTTCCGGCGCCGTGGACGCCAACCGCTGGGGCTTTGGTTCGGGCCACATGAACCCCAATGCCGCACTGGCCACCAAGGTCGTGTTTGACCAGACCAATGCGGATCACCTGGCCTATTACAACGGCACGCTCAGTGGCACCGCACTGAACCTGGCGTCCATGACGGCTGGCAACGTGATTGGCATCCAGACCTTTTCACGCCGGCTGACCAACAAGGGCACGACGCCTGTGACCTACACCGCAACCAGCAACGTGCCGGGGTTCAGCACCACGGTGACGCCTTCCAGCTTCACGATCGCCCCTGGCGCTACGCAGGCTGTGAATGTGCAGGTTGCCCGCACGACGGCAACCATCGGTGCCTGGGTGTTTGGCCAGGTGGTTTTCAGCGACGGCGTGACCAGCGTGCGCAGCCCAGTGACGGTGCGGCCGCAGAGCTTTGTGGGGGTGTCCAGCATCACCGACACCCGCACGGTCGGCACCAAGGTGTTCACGGTGGCCACCGGGTATACCGGGACCTTCTCGACACGCGCCAATGGCTTGGTGCCCGCGCAGCGCCTGACGGGTGTTGCCAATCAGAACGACTTCATCTGCTTCCCGTTTGCCGTCCCAGCTGGCGCCCAACAAGTGCGGGCGCAGATGTTCAACAGCGAAACGGGTGGTGGCGCGGCCAGCGACCTGGACCTGATCATCTTCCGTGGAGCCACGCAGGTGGGATCGAGCCTTTCCGGCACAACCGATGAGCTCGTCATCATCAACAACCCGGCGGCTGATCCTGGCTACCAGGCTTGCGTGGATGGTTTTGCACCGTCGGGCGGTTCGGCCAGCTTCACCGTCAACCTGTGGGTGGTTCCTGCATCGACGACGCCGGCAACGATGAGGGCTTTCGGGCCCACGTCGGTGGTGACGGGCGGTACGGCCTCTGTGGGTATCACCTGGAACGTGCCGGCTGGCAACCGCTACCTGGGCCTGGTCGAGTATCGGCAGACGCCTGCTGATGTGACGACACTGGGTACCAGCACGGTGCTGATCGACACGACCGCCGTGGTTCCTGCAACGACTCAAGCACCGCTGTTGCGTGACAAGCCAGCGAACTGACTGACAACCTGGCTGGCTCCCCTGCACAGTGGGGGCACCAGCCGCAGTCATCAAAAAGGGCCCATGCGGGCCCTTTTTTTTTGTTGAAACGCCCGGCCCACATGGGGTATGACCCCAGTTCTTTGGGGACTACCTGATGCCGGCGCTGTCCTGAAGCTGGCATCGCCGCGCGTTGGTGGTCGCAAGGGGCGCACACCAGGCGGCGGGTTGGGGCAGGACTTGGCAGTTCGATTGCAGGCCTTCGTCGGTGTGCTGCGCGCGCCGCTTTTCTCGGTACCGGTCCACGAGCGCTTGCAAGGCTTTGGCGTCGGTGCTCTGGGTCGACCAAGCGCGGTGGGTTTCAGCGCCACCACAAGGGCGCCACCCGATCTCGGCGACACGGCACTGCTCATCGGCTTGACAAGCGGCCACGCCTATCAACCGGTCGATCTGCGCCAATGCGGGATCGGGTTGAGCACCAGGTGGTGCAGCGGTGGGGGCAGGTGCCGAGCAAGCCGAAAGATGCAGCCCCAAAAGCAGTGCAAGGATTCGACGCTGAGCCGCAGGGCCTGGCCGGTTGTCCACCGACGTCTTGAAACCGCTGAAAGGGCGCATGCAACCAGTCTAAAGCCGATGAAGGCCGGTGTGTTCTGGTGCGCCGTTCTGTTGCGCCGTTCTCCTGCGCCGGGTCTCGCGCCGCCTTGGGCTCCGTCTGCTGCCAGCCTGCCAAAAGGGCTGCGCCAGCACGCTGGGAGTGGCTCCTACAATTGCGGCCTCCGCAGCTGCAGCCTTGCCACCATGCCCGTCAATTTGACCGCCACCGACCCGTCAGGCCTGCATCCCGTGCCGGGCGTCCTGATCGGCACCAGCATGGCGGGCGTTCGCAAGCCCAACCGGCGGGATCTGGTGGTGATGTCTTTGGACGCCGGAACAAGCGTTGCAGGTGTGTTTACCCG
>JANMHH010000370.1:0-3865 GCA_031375065.1 Rubrivivax sp.
GGACTACGCCAACCGGGTTAGGCTGAAGCTGCTGGGTCGGCTGACCATCACCGACTGGGCGGCGGACGACCCACTGTCAACGCGGCTGCTGGAACCGGGCTACCGCGCGCGAGCGCAGCGGGTCATGACGATCCAGGTCGAAGGCTTCGACTGGAACTGCCCGCAACACATTCCTGTGCGCATCGACGCCGAGGACGTGCAGCGTGTGCTTGACGAACGCGATGCCCGCATCGCAGCGCTCGAAGCCCAACTGGCGGCGCAAGCCCGGCCCGCGCCGGATTGAGGTCGCGCAGGCCACTTTCCGGCCCCGCCGAGGCCCCGTCATGCATCGTTGAGCTGCCCCCTCACTCGATCGTCAACCCCGCGTCACGCACGACCTTGCCCCACTTCTGCACCTCGCTGCGCACGAAGCCGGTGAAGGCCGCCGGGCTGATGCCACCGGCTTCGGCGCCCAGCTTGAACCACAGCTCGCGCACCTCGGGGTCTTCAAACGCCTGCTGCACCAGGCGGTGCGAGCGCTGCACCACCGCCGGTGGGCTGCCGGTGGGCACCCACAGCCCGTACCACGACGTGACCTCGAAGCCTGGCAAGCCGGACTCGATGGCGGTGGGCACGTCAGGAAAGCTCGGCGAGCGCTTGGCCGATGTCACAGCGATGGCCTTGAGCTTGCCGCTGCGGATGTGCCCAGACGCGCTGCCCAGGACTTCGAAGATGTAGTCGATCTCGCCGCCCAGCAAGGCGGTGGTGGCCGGGCCGGTGCCCTTGTAGGGCACATGCTCGGCCTTGATGCCGGCAGCCGCATTGAACATCTCGCAGGCCAGGTGCCGCGTGGTGCCGTTGCCTGCCGACCCGCAGTTGATCTTGCCCGGATTGGCCTTGGCATAGGCGATCAGCTCGGGCAGGGTCTTGGCAGGCACTCGGGTGGCCGCCACCAGCACGTCGGGGAACACCGCCACGGTGGTCACCGGCGTCAGGTCCTTTTCCAGGTCGTAGGGCAGGCTCTTGTAGGCCGACACGGCCACCGCCACGTGCACCGGCGACAACAGCACCGTGTAGCCGTCGGGCGCGGCCTTGGCCGCCATGCCGGCGCCGATGGTGCCGCCGGCACCGCCGCGGTTGTCGATGACAAACTGCTGGCCGGTCAGCTGCGACAGCTTAGCCGTCAGCGGCCGCGCCACGGTGTCGGTGCCGCCACCCGGCGGGAAGGGCACGATCACTCGCACCGGCTTGTTGGGCCATTCCTGGGCCAGGACGGGCACCACTGCGGTGGCCAGCGTGGCGAAGAGTGCCGCGAGCACAGCGGCCTTGCGCAAGAGTGGGTGACGGTTCATCCCGGCCATGCTACGGGCGAAGCATGACGGATGAATGTCGGTATTCACCCGCGGCCTTGACCACAGCTGGGCGCCATGCCCGGCATGGTCCGAAGGCAAGCGCATCGAGCGCGACATGTGAGCCCGGGCGGCAGAATGCGAACATGGACACCGTTCACCTGAATGCCGACTTCGACCAGCGCGTTGTCGTGCCGGCGCCCGATGCAAGTACCTGGGTGCCTTCGCCGGAACCCGGCGTGCAACGCCACCGACTGGACCGCGTTGGCGGTGAGGTGGCACGCGCCACCAGCATCGTGCGTTACGACGCCGGCGCGCGCTTCGCCCGCCACACGAATGGCGGCGGGGAGGAGTTTTTGGTGCTGAACGGCACCTTCAGCGACGAGCAAGGCGACCATCCTGCCGGCACCTACATGCGCAACCCACCCGGCACCGGGCACGCGCCGTTTTCGCGCGACGGCTGCACGCTGTTCGTCAAGCTGTGGCAGTTTGCGGCGGGCGACGACGGGCCGGTGCGCATCGACACCACACGCGCCACCTGGCGCCCTGGGCTGGTGCCGGGTTTGCAAGTGCTGCCGCTGCACGAGTTTGACGGCGTCAGCACGGCCCTGGTGCGCTGGGCGCCCGACACGCGCTTCAACACCCACACGCACCCTGGCGGCGAGGAGATTTTGGTGCTGCAGGGCCTGTTCCGTGACGAGCAAGGCGAGTACCCGGCCGGCACCTGGCTGCGCAGCCCACGCTGGAGCTGGCACACGCCCTTCACTGGGGCCGAGGGCGCGCTGATCTATGTGAAGGTGGGGCACCTGGGGGCCAGGTTTCTGACGCCGCAGGCCGCTTGAGCGCGCGTGGCCTGGGCTGCGCGGACGCAGCTGGCGGCGGCTTAAGCAACCGATTCAAAGATGGCGGTGGCCGGTCGTCGGTCGGTTTGATACCGATCCCTGTTGTCGACACCGAGCAACCCGACAGGGCCTGGTCGGGACCAGGGGACATGCAGCGGTCTGAACCGGTGGCGAGTACCGGCTTTCTGGCGGCCCAGCTTCAAGAACCGTTGAGTTGGTCAGCCGCCGGTCGGGTAGGCCGGCAATCGACCCCTTTCAGTCTTTCGGTTCCAGCGGCGCCGCGGGCCAAGGGCGCTGGGTACCGGGCTCCGCTCATGTCCCCCGGGCCCGGCTGCGCCGGGCTCTCCTTGTATCTTTCGTCTTGGGGCTTCGGTCTTATGACTTCAGTCCTTCTTGATCGTCGTTGTGGGAGGCTGTGGGTAAGTGGGCAGAGGGCGGCGCGGTGGGCAACGCGCAGCGTTGTCCACGGCAAGCTGGCCTCTTCGAGCGCAGCTCGAACTGTCCACTTACCCACAGCCGCGCGCTGCGACTTTTTCGCGGTCGGTGCGCCAAACCTGATGGCCCTCTGAGCATGCAGCTCGTGGAGGAGCACTTGGTCAACGCACCGGCCCCGTTTCATCCAACCGTGTAGCCCGAACAGTTGCCAATCATGAACATGCATCCGCAAGGTGGGGTAGCGAATCGCGATCGAGGTCCGAACGCCGGTATCGACGTGTCCAAGCAGCATCTGGATGCCTGCTGGGGCATCGAGGAACAGCGCATGGTCAACGACGCGAGTGGATGGGACGAGTTGACCGCGAAGCTCATGGCCGCCAGCGTGGACCTGGTGGTGGTGGAGGCCACTGGTGGCTACGAGCGTGGCCTGGTGTGCGCGCTGCAAGGCGTGGGCATCACGGTGGCGCGCGTGAACCCCCGGCAGGCGCGCGACTTCGCCAAGTCCATGGGGGTGCTGGCCAAGACGGACCGGGTCGATGCGCGCTGCCTGCGCGACTTCGCCGATGTGCTGGCGCGCCACAAGGACAGGGCCAGGTACATCACTCCAGTGATCGAAGCCGAACGGCTGGAGCTGGCCGGGTTGATGACGCGGCGCAGGCAGCTCCTGGACATGCGGGTGGCCGAAGGCAACCGGCTGGATCAGGCGGGCAATCGTGCCAAGCGCAGCATCCTCAAGGTGATCCGGGTGTTGGACCAGCAGATCGCCTTGATCGACCAGGAGGCCGATGACTACCTGGACCGGCACTTCAAGGACCAACGCCAGCTGTTGGACAGCGTCAAGGGGGTGGGACCGGTGACGATCATGACGCTGAGTTCGGCCCTGCCCGAACTCGGGCGGCTGCAGCGCCGACAGATCGCCAAGCTGGTGGGCGTGGCGCCGCTGGCCGACGACTCGGGATCGCGCAAAGGGCCGCGGCGCATCTGGGGTGGTCGCGCCGACGTGCGCGCGGTGATGTACATGGCCGCTCTGTCGGCAATCCGTCACAACCCTGCGATCCGGGTTTTCCACAGCCGTTTGATCGCCGCGGGCAAGCCCAAGAAGGTGGCCATCGTGGCTTGTATGCGCAAGCTGCTGACCATCCTCAATGCCATGCTCAGGGACCAGGCCACCTGGGATGCGGCCAGGCATGTTCAGACCCCAAAAACGGCTTGACGTTGAACACAGTTGCTCCTCCTTTACTTCGCTGCGCCCGGTACCCA
>JANMHH010000388.1:0-1964 GCA_031375065.1 Rubrivivax sp.
AAGTCGGGGCGGGCCTCGATGTCGTCACCGGGCCGCACGAAGGCCCGGCCGCTGGCGCGGGCCAGGATCTTCTCGGTCATCGTCTGGGGCGTGCGGGCAGGTACCATTTCCACCATGTGGCAAGTTGAAGCATCCAAGGGAGGCCGTCATTGGATGCCATGAACACCCGCGTCGGTTCCTCGCAAACCCGCAGGTTTGCCGCATGGTGGAAGTTGCTTGGGGCTCATCTGAGCGGGCAGCATCTGGGCGGGCCACGGCCATGAACAGCCCCGCCCGCGCCGCGGTCAGCCCCAGCGGCACCCAAAGCATCGAACGGGTGGTGAACCTGCTGCGCGTGGTGGCCTCGCGCGGGCGCAACGGCATGCGGCTGGGTGAGGTGTCTGCGGCCACGGGGCTGGCCAGTTCCACCTGCTTTCGCATGCTGCAGCGCCTGGAAAGCGAAGGCATGCTCGAACGCCACCCGGTCACCCGCAAGTACGCGCTGGGCCCGCTGCTGTACGAACTGGGCCTGCTGGCGCGCCCGCGCTTCCACCTGGCCGACCGCTGCAAAGGCACGCTGGCCGCGCTGGCCGAATGCACGCAAGACACCGTCTACCTGAGTGAGCGGCGCGGCCTGGAGGCCGTGTGCTCGGCCCGCGCGCTGGGCGACTACCCGGTGAAGGCGCTGACGCTGGACGTGGGCATCCGCCGCCCGCTGGGCGTGGGCGCCGGCGGCCTGGCCATCCTGTGCGCGCTGCCGCCGGCCGAAGCCGAAGACATCATCGAAGCCCATGCCGACAGCTACCCCAAGCTGTCCACACTGACCGCCAGCCGCGTGCGCGACGCGGTGGCGCAAGGGCGCGAGCAGGGCTTTGCCTTTTGGGACGCGGCGGTCTACCCCGGCACCGCCGCCATCGGCGTGACCATTCCGGCGCTGCCGCCAATGGCGGCTATCAGCGTGGCCGCGATCTCGTCGCGGCTGGACGCCGAACGGCGGCAGTTGGTGGCGGCCGACTTGCGGCACCACGCGCAGGTGCTGGGGCGGCTGCTGCAGGCGTCGATGGCGCCGGGCGCAGGCGCGCCTTCATTGCAGCGCCTCTAAGCCAGGGGCTTCCGGGTGCCTTGACGGCGGGCCGGCAAGGCGCTGGCCTCAGCCCTTCTTGCGCCGCGCCTTCACGTTCTTGGCCAGGCCCTCGATCATGCCCACGCTGTCGTCCCAGGCGATGCAGGCGTCGGTGATGCTCTGGCCGTAAACCAGCTTGGCCGGGTCGTCCTTGCCGGGGGTGAACTTCTGCGCGCCATCCACCAGGTGGCTTTCCACCATCACGCCAAAGATGCAGCGGTTGCCGGCCGCGATCTGCGCGCCCACGTCCTTCATCACGTCCAGCTGGCGCATGTGCTGCTTGCTGCTGTTGGCGTGGCTGGCGTCGATCATCAGCTTGCAGTCCAGCTTGGCCGCTTCAATTTCTTTGCAGGCTGCCGCGACGCTGTCGGCGTCGTAGTTGGGCGCCTTGCCGCCACGCAGGATCACGTGGCAGTCTTTGTTGCCCTTGGTTTGCACGATGGCCACCTGGCCATTTTTGTGGACCGACAAAAAGTGGTGTGGGCGGGCGGCGGCTTGGATGGCGTCGGTGGCGATCTTGATGTTGCCGTCGGTGCCGTTCTTGAAGCCCACGGGCGCGCTCAGGCCTGAGGCCAACTCGCGATGAACTTGCGATTCGGTGGTGCGCGCGCCGATGGCGCCCCAGGCAATCAGGTCGCCGATGTACTGCGGGCTGATCACGTCCAGAAACTCACTGCCAGCGGGCATGCCCAGGCGGTTGATGTCCACCAGCAGCTGGCGGGCAATGCGCAGGCCTTCGTGGATGCGGTAGCTCTCGTCCAGGTAAGGGTCGTTGATCAGGCCCTTCCAGCCTACCGTGGTGCGGGGCTTTTCGAAGTACACGCGCATCACGATTTCCAGCTCACCGGCATGTTTGTCGCGC
>JANMHH010000443.1:0-1578 GCA_031375065.1 Rubrivivax sp.
GCACAAGGTGCTGACCTACCCGCGTACCGACAGCCGCGCCCTGCCTGAAGACTACGTGGCCACCGTCAAAGAGACGCTGAAGATGCTGGCCACCGAAGACCTGCCCGGGCCTTTGCGTGAACTGAGCGCACACGCCAAGAAGAGCCTGAAAGAAGGCTACGTCAAGCCCACCAAGCGGGTCTTTGACAACACCAAGGTGTCGGACCACTTCGCCATCATCCCCACGCTGCAAGCGCCCAAGTCGCTGACCGAGATCGAGGCCAAGCTCTACGACCTGGTGGTCAAGCGCTTCATCGCGGTGTTCTACCCCAGCGCCGAATTCATGGTCACCACGCGCGTCAGCACGGTCAGCGCCAAGGGCCAGGAACACAAATTCCAGACCAATGGCAAGGTGCTGGTCAACGCCGGCTGGCTGGCGGTGTACGGCAAGGAAGCGCAGGACGACGATGCCAACCTGGTGGCCGTGGCCGCGGGTGAGCAGGTGCGCACCGAAGACGTGGTCGTGGGCGCCTTGAAGACCAAGCCGCCGGCCCGCTACACCGAAGCCACGCTGCTGTCGGCGATGGAAGGTGCGGGCAAGCTGATCGAAGACGAAGAAGCGCGCGACGCCATGAAGGAAAAGGGCCTGGGCACACCGGCCACCCGCGCGCAGACCATCGAGGGCCTGATCGCCGAAAAATACATGCTGCGCGACGGCCGTGAACTGGTGCCGACGGCCAAGGCTTTCCAGCTGATGACGCTGCTGCGCGGCCTGGCCATCGAAGACCTGACCCGCGCCGACCTGACCGGCAACTGGGAGCACCAGCTGTCCGAGATGGAACACGGCCGCCTGAGCCGCGACGCCTTCATGGGCGAGATCGCCAAGATGGCCGAGCGCATCGTGCGCAAGGCCAAGGAATACGACCGCGACACCATCCCCGGTGACTACGCCACGCTGCAGGTGCCCTGCCCCAACTGCGGCGGCGTGGTGAAAGAAAACTACCGCCGTTTCTCTTGCACCGGCGGTGGCTCGGCCAGCGCGGCCCCTGGCGCAACGGCTGACGAAGGCTGCGGCTTTTCCATCACCAAGATCCCGGCCGGTCGCGCCTTTGAGACCGTCGAAGCCGAAGGTCTCATCCGCGACAAAAAAATCGGGCCGCTGGAAGGCTTCCGCTCCAAGGCCGGCTGGCCCTTCACGGCCGAGATCAAGCTGGCCTTTGACGGCGAGATCAGCAACTGGAAACTGGAGTTCGACTTTGGCGAAGACGCCAAGAACGCCCAGGGCGACGGCGCGCCGGTGGACTTCTCGGGCCAGGAGAGCCTGGGCCCCTGCCCCAAGTGCAAAGGTCATGTCTATGAACACGGCAGCAACTACGTCTGCGAACACAGCGTGGGCGCCACGGTAACCTGCGACTTCAAGAGCGGCAAGATCATCTTGCAGCAACCCGTCGAGCGCAGTGAAGTGAGCAAGCTGCTGGCCACCGGCAAGACCGGTCTTTTGGAAAACTTTGTATCCAACAAGACGCGGCGCAAGTTCAAGGCCTTCTTGGCCTACGACGCCAAAGAAGGCCGGGTGAGTTTCGAGTTCGAACCGCGGGC
>JANMHH010000447.1:0-14362 GCA_031375065.1 Rubrivivax sp.
GGCGGCAGCGGCGCTGGTCAGGCGCAGGGCTTCGTGCTCGGCCGCCTGTGCAGCGCCAATCAATTCGATGGCCTTCTTGCGCTCGGCCATTTCCACTTCGCGCGCGGTGAAAACTTTTTCTTCGGCCGACACGGCCAGTGCGCGCGCCACTTCAGCCTCGGCCTGGGCTTCGCTCTGTGCCTTGCTTTCGCGCGCCACCGCAATGGCGCGCTGCTGCTCGGCCAGTTCCAGCGACATGCGGCGTTCGATCTCCGCACCCTGGATCGCGCGCTCCTTGCCAATGCGGTCTTGCTCCACCGTCTGCTCGGAACGGATGCGCGCGGTCTCGGTGCTCTGCTTGGCGTTGATCTGCGCCGCTTCGGCTTCCTGTTCGCGCTGGGCCCGTTCGGTCGTGACTTCGGCGCGTTGGCGTGCGCGCGCGATTTCCACTTCGCGCTGCTGCGTCAACTTGGCGTATTCGCTCTCGCGGTCGATGCCCAGGCTCAGCTTTTCGGCTTCCAGGTTCTTGTTGCGGATGGCGATCAAGGTGTCCTGCTCGACGTCGTTGCGCTGTTTCTTGCGGTGTTCGATCTGCTCGGTCAGGCGGGTCAGACCTTCGGCGTCAAAGGCGTTGCTGGGGTTGAAGTACTCCATGCCGGTCTGATCCAGCTGGGTCAGTGATGCGGCTTCCAGTTCCAGGCCGTTTTTGGTCAGGTCACCGGCCACCGCTTCGCGCACTTTCTTGACGTAGGTGCCGCGCTTTTCGTGCAGCTCTTCCATCGTCATCTCGGCCGCGGCGGTGCGCAGCGCGTCGACGAACTTGCCTTCCACCAGTTCTTTCAACTGCTCGGGCTCCATCGTGCGCAGGCCCAGTGTCTGGGCCGCCGCCGCCACCGAGTCGGGCGTCGCGGCCACGCGGACGTAGAACTCGGCGATCACGTCGACGCGCATGCGGTCCTTGGTGATCAGTGCCTTGTCGCGGCCGCGCATGACCTCCAGCCGCAGCGTGTTCATGTTGACCGGGATCACGTCGTGCACGATCGGCAGCACGAAGGCGCCGCCGTCCAGCACCACCTTCTGGCCACCCAGGCCGGTGCGCACGAAGGCGCGCTCCTTGGAACTTCGAAGATAGAGCCAGTGCAGCAGCCAGACGCCGATGGCGACGACGATCGCGACGACGATCAACGCCAGGATGAAACTGCCGAATTCAGCGCCGGTCATGGTGGTGTCTCCTGAATGCTTTTTATCGCGTGATCTGGGTGAAGCGGCGCGTGGTTTCCGTCAGCGCCACCTCGGTGGGCAAACGTTCCATCGAGCTGGCACCGTAGAAACCGTCGCACGCCGGGCAGGCGCGCAGGATGAACTGCGCGTCGTCGGGCGTGGCAATCGGGCCGCCGTGGCACAGCACGATGACCGCGGGGTTGACCGCCCGTGCGGCCGCGGCCCAGGCGTTGATGGGGCCGACACAGTCGCTCAGCTTCATCGCGGTTTCCGCGCCGATGGCGCCACCGGTGGTCAGGCCCAGGTGGCAGACCACGATGTCGGCGCCAGCCGCAGCCATGTCGCGAGCGTTTTGTTCGCTGAAGACGTAGGGCGTGGTCAGCAGGTCCATGGCGTGCGCGGCGCGGATCATGTCGACCTCCAGCGCATAGCTCATGCCGGTTTCTTCCAGGTTGGCGCGGAAGGTGCCGTCGATCAGGCCCACGGTGGGGAAGTTCTGCACCCCGCTGAAGCCCAGGTCGATCAGCCGGCGCAGGAACTGGTCGGTGATCATGAAAGGGTCGGTGCCATTCACACCCGCCAGCACCGGCGTCTGCTTGACCACCGGCAGCACTTCCGACGCCATCTCGCAGACAATCTCGTTGGCGTTGCCATACGCCATCAGCCCGGCCAGCGAGCCGCGCCCGGCCATGCGGTAGCGGCCGGAGTTGTAGATGACGATGAGGTCGATGCCGCCGGCCTCTTCGCACTTGGCCGACAAGCCAGTGCCTGCGCCACCGCCGATCAGCGGGCGGCCAGCGGCGATCTTGGCGCGGAAGCGGCTCAACAGAGTCTGTCTTGAGATGCGGGCCATGGTGTCCTGGGTTGCGGGTTGCGGGTTCTGGGGTTTCAAGCGCGGCGCGCGTTGGCCGCGGCCTGCTGTACTTCGTGCCAGGCCGCCACCAGCGCGTCGGCAAAGGCTTCGTCGTTGATGTGGTGCGGCAGGCGCAGCAGCTTGCGTTGCGGCCCGGCGCGGAAGTGCTGCTCGATCGTCGTGAACAGCATGCGGTCGGCCTCGGGGTCGTGGAAGGGTTGGCCGGGTTTGTCGATGGCCGAGACGCCGCCTTCGGGGATCAGGAAACGCACCGGGCCCACCATCGCGTTGAGCTTGGCGGCGATGAATTCACCGATGCGGCGGTTTTCTTCAACGGTGGTGCGCATCAGCGTCACGGTCGGGTTGTGGCGATACAGCTTGCGGCCCTTGAAGCGCTCGGGCACCGTGTCCCAGCCGCCAAAGTTCACCATGTCCAGCGCGCCGCAGCTGCCCACGTAGGGCAAAGCGTGGTGCGCGAAGACATCCATGCGGGTGGTGCCGGCTGACAACACGCCGCCGCCGATCTCGTCAGCCACTTCGGTGGTGGAAATGTCCAGCACGCCCGCCAGCAGGCCGGACTCGACCAGCTTTTCCATGCTCTGCCCACCCACACCGGTGGCGTGGAAGACCAGGCAGTCGTAGTCGTCCTGCAAGCGCTTGGCCACCGCCTGCACGCAGGGCGTGGTGACGCCGAACATCGTCAGGCCGAGCGCCGGTTTGGTGATGGCCGATTCGGCCGGTGGGTGCGTCACCATGCCGGCCAGCGCGTGCGCCGCGTTGGCCAGCACTTTTTCGCTGATGCGGTTGATGCCCTGCACGTCGGTCACCGAATACATCATGCAGATGTCGCTCGGACCCACATAAGGCCGCGTATCGCCACTGGCCATGGTGCTGACCATGACCTTGGGCACGCCGATCGGCAGCGCACGCATGCCCGACGTGGCCAGCGTGGTGCCGCCCGAGCCGCCGGCCGAAATGATGCCGCCCAGATCGCGCCGGGTCTGTAGGTAGTGCTCGAAGGCCAGTGCCATGGCGGCCACGGCGCTGCCGCGGTCGCCGCTGAAGACCGCCGCCTCTCCGCCGGGGTGAAAACGTGCCACTTCGCGCGGGTGCACGCTGGCGGGTGAGGGTTTGCCGCTGGTCGCCAGGTCGACCGTCACCACGCGCAAGCCCAGTTTTTCGAGGCACTGGCGCAGGAAAAACAGCTCTCGTGCCTTGGTGTCGAAGGTGCCCGCCACGTAGGCCGCGCGGCCACTGGTGGCGGCCACCGGAAACTCGAGTACCTTGCCGCTGTTGGAGGCGGCTTGCGTCTTGGGAGCGGACGCTGATGAAGCAGGCGTTGATGACGCGGGCGCCGATGGCTCGCGGTTGATGTCGCTTGCCGGGCCGTCGGTGCCACCCGCATTCCAGCGGTTGAAACCGCGCACGGTTCGCGGTGCCAGGTCGTTGAACGAAGGCGCGCCGTCGGCGTGCGCGCGCTGAACGGTGTAGACCTGCTGCTGCGCTGCATCGACGGGCGCCGGCTCGGGCGCCTCGGGCACTTCTTCGTCGTGATGGCCACCGCTGCGCACACCCAGCAGTTGCTCCTGCAAGCCGCGGTCGGCCGCCAGCTGTGCCGCCGGCATTTGATGCGCGATGCGGCCGTTGACCATCACGCCGATGCTGTCGGCCACGTCCAGCGCCACGCCCAGGTTCTGCTCGATCAGCAGGACCGAGATCTCGCCTTCGGCCGCCAGGGTGCGCAGCGATTGGGCCACCTGTTCCACGATCACCGGCGCCAGGCCTTCGGTGGGCTCGTCCATCACCAGCAAACGCGGCTCCAGCAGCAACGCGCGGCCGATGGCCAGCATCTGCTGCTCACCACCCGACAGCTGACCGCCGCCGTTGCCCTTGCGCTCGGCCAGGCGCGGGAACATCGCATAGATGCGGTCGACCTCGCGCTTCTTGCGCGCCACCAGCTTGAGCGTTTCGTCCACCGTCAGGCTGGGCCAGACGCGCCGGCCCTGCGGCACGTAGGCGATGCCGCGCTGGGTGATCTGGTTCGGGCTCAGACCCAGGATCTCTTCGCCAGCCAGGCGGATGCTGCCGCTGGCACTCACCAAGCCGGTGATGGCGTTGCACAAGGTGGTCTTGCCCATGCCGTTGCGCCCGACGATGCCCTGCACGCCCTTGGTCAGCGTCAGGCTCACCCCTTGCAGTGCGTGGGCACGGCCGTAGTAGACGTCCAGGCCTTCGATGGCCAGGATCGGCGCGCTGGACTTCTTGTCATCAGCGCCGGGGCGTTGCCACCAGGCCATCAGTGTTTCCCGCCCATGTAGATGGCCTGCACTTGTGCGTCGTTCTCAATCTCGTCGGGCGTGCCGTGCCTGAGCACGCGCCCGTTGTGCATCACGGTCACACGCTCGACCACGCGCAGCGCAATGTCGAGGTCGTGTTCGATCAGCACAAAGCTCATGTGGGCTGGCAGGCCGCGCAGCAAAGCCACCAACTCGCGCCGCTCGGCCGGGGACAGGCCTGCTGCAGGCTCGTCGAACAGGATCAGGCGCGGCGCACCGGCCAGCGCCATGCCGATCTCCAGCTGCCGCTGCTGGCCGTGTGCCAGGTTGCCCACCAGTTCGTCCTTCAGGTGGTCCAGCCGCACGCGGTGCAGAATGTCGTCGGTGGCCAGCTGGGAAGCATGCTGCGCCCCCGCCCGCCAGAAACTGAAGCGGCCGCTGCCCACGCCGCGCACGGCCAGAAAGAGGTTGTCGCGCACGCTCAATTCCTTGAACAGCAGCGACGATTGATAGGTGCGCCGCAGCCCCTTGCGAATGCGCTCGAAAGGCTGCAGTGCGGTGATGTCTTCGCCAAAGAACAGGACCTTGCCCGCCGTGGGCGGGAAGTCTCCGGTGATGGCGTTGAACAGCGTGGTCTTGCCGGCCCCGTTGGAGCCCAGCACGGCGTACTTCTGGCCGGCGGCCACGGTCAGCGAAACGTCGTCCACGGCGCGCAAGGCGCCAAAGGCGCGGGTCACGCCTTCCAGCACCAGCGCGTCGCTCGACATCAGCGGCTTGTTGGCCGCTGGCGCAAGCACACGCAAATTCTTCACGCGGCTTGATGACAAATTGCTGATGCTGGCCATGGCTTTCGATCAAGGGGTTGCGCGGATCCGGCTCTGCCGGTCCGCAGCAACGCGCCCCCTTGGGGGGCAGCGACCGGAGGGAGCGTGGGGGCTCAAGGACACGCTGGCACGTCGCGGCTGCCCATCTTGAAGTCTTCCTTCTTGATGCCCAGCGTCTGGTCGACGTTGTCGACCTTGCGCGCGACCTTGGTCGACAGATTGCCCTGCGCGTCTTTCACCACTTCGGTGACGAAGGTGGTGCCGATGGCCTGGCGATTGCTGTCCAAGCGCACTTCACCGGTGGGGGTCTTCAGCACCAATTTCTGCAGCGCGTCGCGGTACTTGGCCTGGCCGCCGCTCAGGTCGCCATTCACCGCCGCCAAACCGTCCAGCGCGGCCTTCATGTTGACGTAGTAGACAAAGGCAAACAGGCTCGGGCTGGGAAAGCCACCGGCCGACACCGGGTAGGTCTTCTGGTAGTCGGCCACGAAGGCCTTCCAGTCGGCGCCGTCAAAGCTGTCGGCCACCGGGCCGGCCGAGATGGTGCCCACCAACGAGTCGCGCCGCTTGCCCTTGTAGTTCAGCACGTCCTGGCTGACGGTGATGCTGCCGCCCATCATCGGCTTGTCGCCGCCCGAGTTTTCATACTGGGTCAGGAAGTTCACCGCGTCGGCGCCGCCCAGCACCACCAGCAAGGCGTCCACGTCCTTCGGAATGGTGGCGATCACCGACGAGTAGTCCTTGCCTCCCAGCGGCACCCAGGCCTTGACCGGCACCTTGCCGCCCAGCCGGCAGTACTCGGCCATGAAGCCCTGCACCTGGCTGTACGGGAAGGCGTAGTCCTCGGCGATGATCATGGTGCGCTTGTAGCCCTTGTCCATGGCCGCCTTGCCCAGGCCCACCATCCACTGCGCGCCTTCGGTGTTGAAGCGGAAGAAGTTGGGGCTGGGGTTGACCAGCGTGGTGGCCTGCGCGCCCGAGCCGCCGTTGATGAAGGTCACCTGCGGCTGCGTCTTGGAATAGTCCTTGACGGCAATGCCTTCGCCGCCCGACAAGGGGCCGACCATGATCTCGACCTTGTCCTGCTCGACCAGCTTGCGCGTGGCGTTGACGGCCACATCGGGCTTGGCGTCGGAGCTGGCCTTGATGATCTCGATCTTGCGCCCGGCGACCATGCCGCCGCGCTGCTTGAGGGCCAGTTCGGCGCCGCGCATGCCGTCGGCACCGCCCGCCGCAAACGGCCCTTCCAAAGTGGCCAAGAGGCCAATCTTGATCGGCGCGCCTTGCGCAAAGGCCGCGCCGCTGATGGCCGCCAAGGCGGCTGCACCCAACATCGAACGGACCCAATTACGCTTGCTCAAACTCAGCTGATTCAAATTCACGGTTGTCTCCTGGTGGTTGAAGTCAAGACCTGGCTGGGGCCGAAGCGCGTGCGCAACTTCGCCCACAGGCCGAGCAGGCCGTCGGGGGAAAACAGGACGATGGCGAGGAAGACGCCACCGATGACGAGGTTGAAGCGTTCGCGGTCGATCACGTCGATGGCGAAGGTCTGCAACAGGATGAAGATGATGGCGCCCAGGAACGCGCCGATGGGGTGCTTCATGCCGCCGAGCACGGCAATCACCAGCACGTTGATGAGCCAACCCGTGCCCACCGAACCCGGTGTGATCAAGCCGTTGTACCAAACCAGCAGCACACCGCCCACGCCCGCCAACAGGCCCGACACCGCGTAGGCCGCCACGCGGTGTGCGGTGACGTTGAAGCCCAGTGCGTTCATGCGGCGGGCGTTGTCGCGCGTGCCTTGCAGCGCCATGCCAAAGGGCGTGCGCACCAGCCAGCGGATGAAGAAGTAGCCGGCCATGGCCCAGAACAGGCACAGGAAGTAAAACGGCAGCGGGTCGCGCCAGTTCAAACCAAAGACCAGCGGCGGATAGACCTTTTGAAAACCCTGAAAGCCGTTGAACACGGTGTAGTTCTGCAGCACCAGGTAGTAAAACGCCACGCCGATGGCCAGCGTGATCATGATGGTGTAGATGCCGTCGGTGCGCACGCTGAGCCAGCCGATCAGCGTGCTGCACAGCACCGCGATCACCAGCGCAAAAGGAATCACCACCCACCAGGCCCAGCCCAGGCTGGTGGCGGTGCCGCTGGCCCCCAGGACCGCCACCGCGTAACCCGCCATCCCGGCCACCGACATCTGGGCCAGCGACACCATGCCGCCGTAGCCCGCCAGGAAGGACAGCGACAAAGCGATGAGACCGAAGATCAGCGACTGCGACGCCACTTGATAGGTGAAAAATGGCGAAGCCACGAAGGGCAACAGCAGCACGAAGGCCAGCACGAAGACATGGCGTGCCGACAGGCTGCGCCAGAGGAACTTCAACCAACGGGGGGCGTCGCTGTTGGCAAAAGGGTCCGGCGCTGGCACGGGCACAGCAGCACCGAGGCCTGCCGTTGACGGCAACGGCCGTGGCGGTGCACCGGCCATGCCGGTGTTCATCGCCCGGCGCCACTTGGCGGCGCTCATGCGGGCCTGCCCATGATGCCGCGCGGCCTGAAGGCCAGCACGATGATCAGGATCACGAAGGTGAACACCACGCTGTAGGTGGGCGCATAAGCCAGCCCGTAGGTTTCGGCCAGGCCCAGGATGGCCGCGCCAATGGCAGCACCCGGCACGCTGCCCATGCCGCCCACGATGACCACGATCAGCGATGCGAGCAGCAGCCGCGTGTCTTCGCCAGGCACCATGCTCAGTTCCACCGCGCCGATGACACCACCGAAACCCGCCAACCCGGCGCCCAGCATGAAGGTGACGGCAAACACCAGGTTCACGTTGACGCCCGCTGCGGCCAGCATGGCGCGGTCGTCAACGCCGGCGCGGATCATCGTGCCGACCTTGGTGCGGTTGAGCAGCCACCACAGGAACAAACCGATGGCAATGCCAAAGCCCAGCAGGCTCAAGCGGTAGGCCGAGTAGGCCTTGATGACCGGGATGCCGCGGATGGGGCCTTGCAGCCACTCCGGCGCTTCCATCTGGTAGACCTGCCCGGTGAAGATCCACAACAGGATGTCAGCGATGACGATCGACAGGCCGATGGTCACCATCGTCTGGCGCAGGTCCTGGCCTTGCATGCGCCGCAGGATCAGCACCTGGATCAACAGGCCCGCAACCGCCGCGGCCAGGAAACCCGCCGCCAGCGCCAGGACCCACCAACCCGTTTCGCGCGCAACGATGTAGCCGACGTAGCCGCCCAGCAGGTACAGCGAACCGTGCGCCAGGTTGACGTTGCGCATCAAGCCAAACACCAGCGTGAAGCCGCTGGCGACGATGAAGTACAGCGACGCCAGCGTCAGGCTGTTGAGCATCGTCACCAGGTACAGGCGCGGGTTGTCGACCAGCGCCCACAGCGAAAACAGCGCGATCGGCCCACCGACCACGATGGCCGTGGCCAGGCGTTCGTTGCGCGTCATGTGCAGGGCCTCTTCACGCCGCGCGCCCCCAGTCTCGTTGCGACGCGATGACCGGCGCTTTGGCAAACACGCCGTCTTTCATGACCGCCAGGATGCGTTTGGGGTCACGCAGGATGCTGAGGTTGGCCAAGGGGTCACCATCCACCAACAGCAGGTCGGCCAGGTAGCCGTCTTTCACCGCCCCCAGCTCGTGGCCGCGCATCATGATCTGGCCGCCGTATACGGTGGTGGCGCGGATGGCCTCCATTGGTGTCATGCCCAGGTACTTGACGAAAAACTCCAGGTCGCGCGCGTTCTGGCAATGCGGCGTGAAGGCAAAGCCGTAGTCGCCACCGGGCAGCACGCGGATGCCGCGTTTGTGCATCTTGGAAAGCGATTCGAGCGCGGCGTCCCACTCCTCTTGGTAGCCCCAGCCGATGGCGATTTCGCGGGTGATGCCAAAAGCCTCGGCCTCGTTGAGCAAGGCGTACAGGATGGCAATGCCCGGCGCCACGAAGATGCGGTCGCGGGCGGCTTCCATCATGTCCAGCGTCTCGGTGTCGGTGAAGCTGGCGTGGTAGATCAGGTCGATGCCATGGCGCAGCGCCTGCTGCACGCTGGCCTTGCTGCGCGCGTGCACGATGATGCGCTTGCCACGCATACCCACTTCTTCAGCAGCGGCGGCCACTTCGGCGTCGGTCATCCAGGTGGTGTGCGAATTGGCGCCGGGCACGAAGTTGTCGCCCGACAGGTTCAGCTTGATGCTGTCCACGCCGTACTTCAGGAACATCCGCACCACCTTGCGCATGTCCTCGGCGCCGTTGACGTTGACGCCAAAGCTGAACTCGGGAAACGGCAGGTGCGGCAGCGTCTCGTCGCCCAGGCCACCGGGCACCGTGATCTCCTGGCTGGCGGCCAGGTAGCGCGGGCCCGGGATCTGGCCGCTGTTGATGGCGTTGCGGGTGACCACGTCCAGCCGCGGCTTGGCGCAGGCCGCCCCCAGGCAGCTGGTGAAGCCGGCTTGCAGGTAACGTTTGGCCACCTTGGCGCACCACAGCACGTGCTCTTCCAGCGGCATGGTCTGGATGCCGGCCAGCGAAGCCGCGTCGTTCCAGCTGAAGTGCGTGTGGGCCTCGACCATGCCGGGCATCAAGGTGGCCCCAGCGCCGTCAATCACCGTGGCGCCACCTGGCGTGATGGGTGCGGTGCTGCGACCCACCTGGCGGATGCGGTTGCCGTCGACCAGCACACTGCCGGCATAGGGTTGCGTGCCGGTGCCGTCGAGGATGCGCACGTTGGTGAAGAGCGTCTGGGTCATGGTCTTCGGTCCTCAGGCCGCCCAGCGGGTGACGGTGGAAGGCGCGCCGTTGCGCATGGGCCGCCCATGGCCGACCGGCGGCGCGCGGTGGAACTCACCGTCCTTCATCACCGACAGGATGCGGCTTTGGTCCTGCAGCACCGTGATGTCGGCCAGCGGGTCACCGTCGACCAGCAGGATGTCGGCCAGGCAGCCTTCGCGGATGTAGCCGATGGTCTTGCCCATCTTCATCATCGGCCCGCCCCAGGCGGTGGCCGACAGCAAGGCTTCCATCGGGCTCATGCCAACAAACTTGATGAAGTTCTCCAGGTCCTTGGCGTTGGTGCCGTGCGGGGTCCAGGCAAAACCGTAGTCACCGCCCGGCAGGATGCGGATGCCGCGTTTGCGCATGGCCTTCATGCTGTGGATGGCCGCTTCGAGCTCGCGGTGGTAGCCCATCTTCTTCGTCACTTCGGGGGTCAGGCCCCACTGAGACGCGTGGTGACAGGTGTTGATCAGCCAGGCCAGACCGGGCGCCACGTGGTGCTCCAGCTTCTTGGCCTCCAGCATGTCCAGCGCCTCTTCATCGCAGAAGCTGGCGTGGTAGATGACCTCGATGCCCTGCGTCACGCACTGCTTGATGGCCCAGGTGCTGCGCGCGTGCGCGGCCACGCGCTTGCCCCAGGCCTTGGCCTCCTGCACGCAGGTGGTGATCTCCTCCACCGTGAACTGGCTCATCTCGGACGGCATGCCGGTGATCGATTCACCCGACAGGTTGATCTTGATGCTGTCCACGCCGTACTTGGCGAACATGCGCACGCAGCGGCGCATTTCTTCAGCGCCGCTGACGATGGCGCCAAACGCAAACTCAGGCTGCGGCAGGTGCGGCGCGGTGGTGTCGCCCAGGCCGCCCGGCACGGTGATCTCCTGGCTGGCCGCCAGATAGCGCGGACCTGCGATGGTGCCGTCGTTGATGGCATTGCGGATCACCACGTCCAGCCGCGGCTTGGCGGTGGCTGCGCCGACACAACTGGTCCAGCCCATGTCGAGGTATTTCTTGGCCACTTGCGCGCACCACAGGATGTGCTCTTCGGGCGGCATGCGCTGGATGGCGTCCAGGCTGGGCTGGTCGTTCCAGGAGAAGTGCGTGTGCGCCTCGATCATGCCGGGCATCAGGAAGGCGCCGGCGCCGTCGATGACGGTGGCACCAGCCACCGGCGGCGAGCGCTGGCCATAAGCTGTCTTGACGACGCGGCTGATCAGGTTGCCTTGCACCAGCACGTCGCCCATGAAGGGGGCTTCGCCGCCGCCGTCGAAGATGCGCACGTTGCTGTAGAGCACGTCGGCCATGTTGTTCAAGCTCCTAACGTTGGGTGGCCAGGAAGCCGCGAAGTTCGGCCTGGCACTCGGCTGCACGCTCAACCGGTATCCAGTGGCCACAACGCGGCAGCACCACCACACGGGCACTGGGCGCAGCATGCAGGCGCTCGGCAAAAGCGCGCACCGATTGCGGCGGCGCGACCACGTCTTCGTCACCGGTGACCAGCAGCACCGGGCAGCCGATGTTTTCAACCCGGGCCGCCACCGCGTCGGCCAGTGCTTCACAGGTGCGCGCGTAGGCCTCGCCCGACTGCCGCATCAGGCTTTCGCGCACGAAGGCCACCGCCAGCGGCAAGCGCTGGCGCGAGTCGGCCGACACCGAAGCCGTCAGCATTGCCGACGTGATGTCGTGCATGCCCGCCGCCCCCTCGGTGCGGGCTTTGGCGGCGCGGCCGCGCAGCCCCGTGCGGGCCGCGTCGGTGGGCGCCATCAAGGGGCCGAACAAGGCCAGGCTGCGCACCAAGGCGGGCAGTTGCACCGCCAGGTGCTGGCACACGATGGTGCCCATCGAATGGGCCACGAAGTGGGCTTTGCTCAGCTTGAGGCGGGCACAGGCGTCGGCCACTGCGTCCACCAGGCGGGCCATGGTGATGGGGCCCTCGGCGGCCTGCGAGCGGCCGCTGCCCGGCAGGTCCACCCGCACCACGCGGTAACGCGCCAGCGCCGGCATCAGCGGCGTGAAGGTGTTGGAGCTGCCCCCCAAGCCATGCACACAGACCACGGCGTCACCCTCGCCTTCGTCTTCGACGACCATGCGGTCAAAGGTGTGCAGAGCCATCTGTGATCTGCGGCCGGTCAGGCGAAGCGGTTTTCAATGGCCCCGATGCCATCGATCTCGATCCGGACCACATCGCCCGCCTTCAACCAGCGCGGCGGTGTGAAGCCCATGCCCACACCGGCCGGGGTGCCAGTGACAATGACATCCCCCGGATGCAGCGTGATGCCGCGCGAGCAGGTCTCGATCAGCGTGGCGATGTCGTGGATCATGTCCCGCGTGTGGGCGTCCTGCCGCAATTCGCCGTTGACCCAGCCGCGCACCCGCGTGTTTTGCCCGTCCATTTCGTCGGCGGTGGTGATCCAGGGCCCCATCGGGCAAAAGGTGTCGAGGTTCTTGCCCAGGTCCCACTGGTGGTGGCGCACCTGAACGTCGCGCGCGGTGACATCGTTGGCCACGGTGTAGCCCAGCACATGGTCCATGGCTTGCGAGCGCGAAATGTTCAAGCCGCCCCGGCCGATGACCACGGCCAACTCACTTTCGTAGTCGATCTGCAACGACACGTGCCGGGCCGGCAGCTTGACCACGTCACGTGGGCCCACCACACACTCGGCCAGTTTGGTGAAGACCATCGGCCAGCCTTCTTCCTTGGACAGCGTTTCGCGAAACACCGTGGTCGCCAGTTCGGCGGCATGGGCACGGTAGTTGCGCCCGACACAGAACAGGCTGCGCAACGGACGCGGCAGCGGCGCGCCGAGCTCCACCGCGGCCAGTGGCAAGCGCGGCCCGGTCGCACGGGGCATGGGTTCACCGCGCGCCATAGCCTGAATCAGGCGCAGCACGCCACGGTGGGGGTCGGGCACGGCCAAAGGCGTGACCTCGCTGCCGCAGGGCGATACCGTGCCCGCGTGCCAAGCCCCACCCCAACGCCAACTGGCCAATCGCATGCGGTTTGTCTCCAGAAGCCCGCGGGTCTGAAGGCGCCAGGCGGCACCCAGGCAGCGATGCAACGAACTCCATTCCCGCCCGGCAGACACTCTGCAAATTTGAGACTTGTGTCTCAAAACGGGATGGGTGCATCATAGGCGGCGACTGACCTTGCTTACAAGCAGGGCACTGACTTCCCGCCCTCCGGACATACCCGCATGCCGCGCATCCGACACAAGATCACCGAAGCACCGCCACCGCCCGCACGGGGCGTCAAGGCGTCGACCTTCAAGCTGCTGCTGGACACGGCCATGCAGCTGATCCAGGCCGATGGCCGTATCCCTTCCGTGGCCGAAGTGGCGGTGCGGTCGGCGGTATCGCGGGCCACCGCGTACCGCTACTTCTCCAGCCGCAGCGCGCTGACCACCGCGATCATTGACGCGTCGCTGGGCCCGGTGCGCACCATTGCTTCAGACAGCGCAGGCGGTCGCGAGCGGGTACGCGAGCTCTTCAAGCGCACCTTCCCGCGCTTCACCGAGTTCGAGCCGCAACTGCGCGCCGCGGCCCAGCTGTCGTTGGAACAAGGCGCACTGGAACGCGCCGGCCTGCTGGAAGAGGAACCCTATCGGCGCGGGCACCGCATTCGCATCCTCGAACACGCCATCGCGCCCTTGGCACCCGAGCTTTCGCCACCGGTTCGCGAGATGCTGCACCACGCCTTGTCGGTGGTTTACGGCATCGAGCCCTACATCATCTTGAAGGACATCTGGGGCTTGCCCAACCGCGAAGTGGAGCGGGTCGCACTGTGGATGGCCGACGCCTTGATCGACGCCGCGCTGCGCGACGCCCTGACGACCGCGCAGACGCCCATCCCGGGCCCAAGCGGCGGCCAGGTTCCCGGCACCCAGCGCACCAAGCGCACCAAGGCCCGGTGAACTCGATGCCCAGCCCCGCTTGGTACGACGCCCAGTACGACGCCCGCGCCGGCATTGCCGACCAAGCCGCCATTCGCCAGTCCTGGGTCGACCGATCGCGGCAAGCGCGTGCCGCCCTGCCCTGCCAGCTGGACTTGGCCTACGGCCCAAACCGCAGCGAGCGCCTGGACATCTTTGGCGCTGGTGCGAAGCGTTCGCAAGGTGCGCGCGACCCGCTGCGTGTTCGCGGTGCTGCCCCCGTGCTGGTCTACATCCACGGTGGCTACTGGCGGGCGCTGGACAAGAGCGACCAATCCTTTGTGGCCGCGCCCTTTGTGGACGCCGGCGCACGGGTGGTGTTGCCCAACCACGCGCTGGCGCCCGCAGTCAGCGTGCGCCACATCGTGCTGCAGATGGTGCAGGCCGTGGCCTGGGTTTACCGCAACATCGCGCAGCATGGTGGCGATCCCCAACGCATCGTGGTGGCCGGCCATTCGGCCGGCGGGCACCTGGCGACGATGCTGCT
>JANMHH010000450.1:0-2590 GCA_031375065.1 Rubrivivax sp.
TTTGAGTGGCACGAACGCAGTGAGTGCAACGAGTTGCCCGACCAGCCCGGGCAACCGAGCATCGCAGGGCAGTCGACGCGCAGCGGCGACCGCCGCAGTGGCGCGCCCCGGCACACCCGGACAGCCCTTTGCCGCGCAAACGCAGGCAAGCCAACGAACGACCGCAAAGCGCCGCAAGCCGCCCTGTTCGGCCCCAACTTCCCATGCGACTGACCGCACAGTGGTCTGAGCGGCCATGGCCGCGGTCGTCGCCAGCTGGATGGTCATCGCCATCGTCACGCGCGAGACACGCCCGAGCTACCAATCCAGACCCAGGTGCTGCGGCCAACCCAAACGCGCCGGCGTGATCCGCATCAAGGTCGGCCCGGCCGGCAACGTCTAGAGTGCGGCAACGCCTGCCGGCCTTGCCCGCCCAACACCCCATGCCCTTTCGCCCCCACCGCCTGTCACCCGCTGCGGGTTCTGCGCTGCGCCAGCACCCGGTTCAGCAAGTGCCGGTGCTGCAGCCGCTGCGCTGGTTGGCGCTGGGCTGGCGCGACCTGTTGCGCTGCCCACTGCCGGGCCTGCTGCACGGCGCGGCGATGGCCGCTTTTGGCGCCTTGCTGATGGTGCTGGCGCGCGACCACTTCTGGCTGTTGGCCGGCGCATTCAGCGGCTTCTTGCTGATGGCACCGCTGGCCGCCACGGGCCTGTATGCGGTCAGCCGGGCGATGGAACAGGGTCACCAGCCCACGTGGCGAACGGCGGCTGCGGCTTGGTGGCCGCGCGACCGCCGGCTGGTGGTCTTCGGCTTGCTGCTGGCGCTGGCCGGCACCGGCTGGGTGCTGACCTCGGCCGCCTTGATCACGCGTTGGGCGCCGGCGCCCGTCAACAGCCCGGGCGACTTTTTGCGGGTGGTGGTGCTGTCGGGCCAGGCCGGCTTGTTTGAAGTGTGGCTGGTGCTGGGCAGTGCGCTGGCCGCGCCGATCTTTGCGTCCACCGTGGTGGCCTTGCCCTTGCTGCTGGACCGTGACATCGGCGTTCACCCGGCCGTGCTGGTCAGCGTGCGCGCGGCGCTGCTCAACCCAGCGCCGATGGCGCTGTGGGCCACGTTGATCCTGGTCATCACGCTGCTGGGCATGCTGACGCTGTTGCTGGGGCTGGTGGTGGCGGTGCCTTGGCTGGCGCACGCCAGCTGGCACGCCTACCGCGACCTGGTGCCGCCACCGGAACACGTCTGATGTGGGGCTACACGGAAGAGCAGATCGCCGAGTTTGGGCTGACTTTTGGCGTCGGCGCCTTCATGCTCTACATGGTCTTCATCATCGTGCAGCTGGCGCGCGAGTCCAAGGCGGGCAAGTTCGGCACCTTCGTGCTGTTCCTGGGGCTGGGTGTCGGGTTGGTGGGTTTTGCCGCCAAATCGGTGATCAAGTTCTTCATGCAAGGGCTTTGATGCTGCCAGTAGCCGTTCGACACTCGCACCTGGACGACGTGCGGGCGCTGCTCACGGGGACTTTGTTCGTGGCGCTGGGGCTGGCGCTGTTTCGTCACGTCGGTCTGGTGACGGGCGGTACGGCCGGTTTGGCCTTCATTGCGCACTACGCCAGTCAGCAGCCTTTTGGCTTGGCGTTTTTTGTCATCAACCTGCCCTTTTATGAGCTGGCCTGGCGACGGATGGGCAGGCGCTTCACCCTGAAGACCTTTGCCGCTGTCGCATTGCTGTCGAGCCTGACCGAGTGGCTGCCCACCCTGCTGACGGTTCAGCAGGTGCACCCTGCCTTCGCGGCGCTCGGCGGCGGCCTGTTGATGGGGGCCGGAATGTTGGTGCTGTTTCGCCACCAGGCCAGCCTGGGTGGCATGAACGTGCTGGTGCTGTGGCTGCAAGAACATCGGGGCTGGCGAGCCGGCCACGTGCAATTGGTCATCGACCTGGTGATTCTGTTGGCCTCAACGCCCTGGCTGAGCACCTCGCAGTTGCTGTACTCCGTCTTGGGTGCGGCTGCGGTCAACCTCACTTTGGCGGTTAACCACCGACCCGGCCGCTACACCCAGATCTGAGTCGTTGCTGTGGCGCTGGTAAGCGCTTGGGGCAAAAAAAGGCCGCGTCGTGACGCGGCCTTTGTGCTGGGTTGAGCCACCCACCAACGGGCATCAGCCCATGTGCAAGCCGCCGTTGCAGGAGAAGTCGGCGCCGGTGGTGAAACCCGAGTCGTCGCCCGCCAGCCAGGCGCAGATGGAGCCGATTTCGTCGGGCGTACCCAGGCGCTTGACCGGAATGGTGGCGACGATCTTTTCCAGCACCTCGGGCTTGATGGCACGGACCATGTCGGTGCCGATGTAGCCCGGGCTCACGGTGTTGACCGTCACGCCCTTGGCCGCCATTTCCTGCGCCAAGGCCATCGTGAAGCCGTGCATGCCGGCCTTGGCTGCCGAGTAGTTGGTCTGGCCAGCCTGACCCTTTTCGCCATTGACCGACGAGATCTGGATGATGCGGCCCCAGCCCTTTTCCACCATGCCCGGCACCACCTGCTTGGTGACGTAAAACATGCTGTTCAGGTTGGTGTCGATCACGGTCTTCCAGTCGTCTGGCGTCATCTTCAGGAACATGCGG
>JANMHH010000532.1:0-9367 GCA_031375065.1 Rubrivivax sp.
GCAAGTACAGCAAGGCCCGCTACATGGAACTGCTGGCCCTGTTGTTCGACATCCTGCAAAAAGCCCGCAAGGAAGGCTTGATGTCGATCGAAAAAGATGTCGAGGACCCGCACAACTCGCCGCTGTTCCAGAAGTACCCCAACGTCGGCAACGACCACCACGTCACCGAGTTCATCACCGACTACCTGCGCATGATGGTGTCGGGCAACCTCAACGCCCATGAGATCGAGTCCTTGATGGACAACGAGATCGACACCCACCACCACGAAGCGCACGCCGCCGTGGCGGCCATTGGCCGCATGTCGGGCGGTTTGCCGGCCTTCGGCATCGTCGCCGCGGTGCTGGGTGTGGTCAACACCATGGGGTCGGTGGGGCAGCCGCCGGCCGTCCTGGGCGGCATGATCGGTTCGGCCCTGGTGGGCACCTTCCTGGGCATCTTTCTGGCCTACGGTTTTGCCGAGCCTTTGGGCGGCTTGCTGGAACAGAAGGTCGAGGACGCCGGCAAGGAATTGCAGTGCATCAAGACCACGCTGCTGGCCAGCATGCAAGGCTATGCGCCACAGGTGGCGATCGAGTTCGGGCGCAAGGTGCTGTATTCGGACGACCGTCCGTCCTTCACCGAGCTGGAAGCCCACGTCAAGGGCAAGAAATGATGGAGACGCGCCATGGCGGGTGACGCCAAGAAACTGCAGCCGATCATCATCAAGCGGGTCAAGAAGGGTGGCCACGCCGTGCATGGCGGGGCCTGGAAAATTGCCTACGCCGACTTCGTGACCGCGATGATGGCGTTCTTCCTGCTGATGTGGCTGCTGGGCAGCACCACCGAAGGCGACAAGAAGGGCATTGCCGACTACTTTGCTTCGCCGCTGAAGTTGTCGCTGCTGGCCAGCGGTTCGGGTGCAGGCGATGCAGCGCACGTGGTCAAAGGGGGCGGGCAGGACCTGACCCGCTCGACCGGCCAGGTCAAGCGGGGCGACATCGAAGCCAAGCGCGACACCATCAACCTGCACCAGCTCAAGGCCGAGCAGATCCGGGCCGAAGTGGCGCGCCTGGAAAGCCTGCAGAAAAAAGTGACCGAGGCCTTGGCGGCCGACCCGGAACTGAAGGCCATGGCCTCTCAGATGCTGCTGGAAATGACCCACGACGGTCTGCGCATCCAGATCATCGACCAGGACCAGCGCCCCATGTTCGCCAGCGGCAGCGCCACCGTGCAGCCCTACATGCGCAACCTGCTGCGCGCGATTGGGCGGCTGCTCGGTGAAGTGCCCAACCGTTTGACCCTGGAAGGCCACACCGATGCACTGCCATTTGGCAGCGGAGAGCGGGGCTACAGCAACTGGGAACTCAGCGCCGACCGCGCCAACGCCTCGCGCCGGGAGTTGATCACCGGCGGTTTGCCCGACGAGCAAGTCTTGCGCATCCAGGGCCTGGCCGCCAGCAACCCGTTCGACCGCAAGGATCCCGCCGCGCCTGCCAACCGTCGCATCAGCATCATCGTGATGACGCGGGAAGCTGAAGACCGTGCCTTTCGCACCAACCCGCCAGCAGCCCCTGTCGAAGTGCCCGAGAGCCCGGCGCCCGCAGCCACGCCAGTGGCGCCTGCGGTGGCCCTGCCCAGCGGCGATGGGCGGATTGCGCCGTCCGGTCCCGCGCCCGCTGCGCGCTAGCGCCTTCCTTACTTTCCACCGTGCCATCCGTGCAAGGCCAGACCCCATGAACACCACCGATCTGAAGTTCCTCATCGTCGATGACTTCTCCACCATGCGCCGCATCGTGCGCGGCCTGCTCAAGGAGATGGGCTGCAACAACGCCGACGAAGCTGAAGACGGCACCGTGGCTTTGAACATGCTCAAGGCCAACAAGTACGACTTCGTGGTCTCCGACATCAACATGCCCAACATGAACGGCTTTGACCTGCTCAAGGCCGTCAAGGCCGACGACTCGCTCAAGCACCTGCCGGTGCTGATGGTGACGGCAGAAGCGCGCAAGGAAGACATCGTGCTGGCGGCGCGAAGCGGTGCAGCCGGCTACATCGTCAAGCCTTTCACCAAGGCCACCCTGGAAGAAAAAGTACAGAAGATTCTGCAGAAACTGGCCACGCCGGCTTGACGGGAGCGCACAACATGCGAATGGATGACGCCTCCACCTTGCAGCCCACCAGCCCACCCTCGGTGTCGGCCGAGGTCTACCAGCAGATCGGCAGCCTGACCCGCCAGCTGCACGACACCATGCAGCAGGTGGGCGTGATGCCCAAGCTTCAACTGGCCACCGACGGCATTCCCGATGCCCGCAGCCGCCTGAGCTACATCGCCGCCAAGACGGCAGAGGCGGCCGACAAGGTGCTCAACTCGGTGGACCAGGCCAAGATTGAGCACGCCGCCATCAGCGTGGCGACGCGTGACATGGCCGCCGCTCTCCTGGCCGACCCGGTGAAAGCCGTGGCATCCGGGCAGGTGCTGAACTTCGTGCGCAACATCGAAACCCGCACGGCCTGCATCGATGGCCACCTGACCGACATCATGATGGCGCAAGACTTTCACGACCTGACGGGACAGGTGGTGGCCAAGGTCGTGACCCTGGCCAACGACCTGGAGGACGGCCTGGTGAAGTTGCTGGTGCATCTGGTGCCGCCCGAGCAGCGCGAAAAGGTCGACCCCAGCGTGCTCAACGGCCCGGTGGTCAATGCAGCAGGCCGCACCGACGTGGTCAGCGACCAGGGCGAGGTTGACGACCTGTTGGCCAGTCTGGGTTTCTGAACGCAGGTCCGGCTCGTCACTGCGAAGCGAACACGCAGCGGTTTACCCCGCTTATCGCGCTCAAGAATCGGCCGTCCAGCGGCACCATGAAGGGGCTCCAACAAGGAGCCCTTTTTCCATTCGGGAGCGGGGCTTCGGAGCCATGCAGCCATGGCCGAATCCTCTCAAGACCGCAAGCTCCCAGCGTCCCAGCGCAAGATCGACAAGGCCCGCACAGACGGCCAAGTGGCCCGTTCACGCGACCTGGGTCACCTGGGCGCCATCGGTGCCGGGGTGGCTTTGCTGGCGGTGATGGCTGAACCCTTTGGTCGCCAGGCCGAGCAGTTGCTGCGCGCCGGCTTGCGCTTCGACGCCAGCCACCTGGTGGCCCCATCGGCGATGGTGCTGCGCCTGGGTGAACTGGGTTGGCAGATGCTGCTGCTGCTGATGCCCTTGTTTGCCGTGGTGTGGCTGGTGGCCCTGGCCGCCGGCGTGCTCAGCGGCGGTTGGAACTTCACCCTCAAGCCTTTGCAGCCCGATTTTTCCAAGCTCAACCCGCTCAGTGGCCTGGGTCGGGTCTTCAGCAGCCACCACCTCACCGACACCCTGAAGGCCAGTCTGCTGGCCTTGCTGATGGGTGTGGTCGGTTCGGTCTACCTGGGCCAGCGCTGGATGCGCCATGCCGAGCTGGTGGCCATGCCTTTGCCTGCGGCGCTCGCGGCTGGGGCCGAACTGGTGTTGGGCGGCTTGCTGCTGATCGCTGGCTTGCTGGCCGTCTTTGCGCTGGTCGACGTGCCACTTCAGCGCCACTTGCTGCAACAGCGCTTGCGCATGTCGGTCGAAGAAATGAAGAAGGAGATGAAGGATGTCGAAGGCAACGCCGAAGTCAAAGGCCGCCTGAAACAGCGCATGCGCGAACTGGCGGGTCGGCGCATGCTGGCCGCGGTTCCCCTGGCTGATCTGGTGGTGATGAACCCGTCGCACTACGCGGTGGCGCTGAAGTACGACGAAGCCAGCATGGCCGCGCCGCGCGTGGTGGCCAAGGGCGCGGACCTGATGGCGCTGAAGATTCGCGATCTGGCCCAGAGCGCCAAGGTGCCGGTGTTGCAGGCGCCGCCGTTGGCGCGGGCCTTGTATGCCCACACCGAGGTCGACCAGGAGGTGCCAGCCCGCCTGTTCATCGCGGTGGCTCAGGTGCTGGCCTGGGTTTACCAGCTGCGCGATGCCATGGCTGCAGGGCGCCCCAATCTGACGGAGCCGCCAGTGCCCGACGTGCCGGCCGATCTGGACCCCCACAACTTGAAGTCGGAGCCTGAACTGTGAACGCGCTGAGCCAGCAATTGATGCAGCAGATGAACGCCTGGTTCGGCGGCAACGACGGCGCCCGCGGCAAGGCCATCAAGGCCCTGGTGCTGCCAGCCTTCGTGGTCATGATGCTGGCCATGATGGTGCTGCCCTTGCCCGGCTTTGTGCTGGACCTGCTGTTCACCTTCAACATCGCCCTGGCCCTGGTGGTGATGATGGTCGCGGCGCAGATGGTCAAGCCGCTCGACTTTGCCGCGCTGCCCACGGTCCTGCTGGTGACGACCCTGCTGCGCTTGAGCCTGAACGTCGCCTCGACGCGCGTGGTGCTGCTGCAAGGCCACACCGGCCCGGGCGCAGCGGGGCAGGTGATCGAGGCCTTTGGCCACTTCCTGATCGGCGGCAACTTCGCCGTCGGCCTGATCGTGTTTGCGATCCTGGTGGTGATCAACTTCGTGGTGGTCACCAAGGGCGCCGAACGCATCGCCGAGGTTGGCGCCCGGTTCGCCTTGGACGCCATGCCCGGCAAACAGATGGCCATCGACGCCGACCTCAACGCAGGTCTGATCGACGAAAAGATGGCTCGCCAACGCCGCCTGGAGGTGGCTGAAGAGGCCGACTTCTTCGGCAGCATGGACGGCGCCAGCAAGTTCGTGCGCGGTGACGCCATGGCCGGCTTGTTGATCCTGTTCATCACCATCGTCGGTGGTTTCATCATCGGGCTGTCGATGCACGGCATGAGCGCTGGCCAGGCCGCGTCCAGCTATGTGACGCTGGCCGTCGGCGACGCGCTGGTGGCGCAGATCCCGGCGCTGCTGATCAGCGTGGCCAGCGCCATGGTGGTGTCGCGGGTCGGCAAGGAACAGGACATCGGCACCCAGATCCGCGGCCAGGTCTTCGACTCGCCGCAGGCGCTGGCGGTGGCCGCAGGCGTGGTCGGCTTGCTGGGGCTGGTGCCCGGCATGCCGCACCTGGTGTTCTTGATCGTGGCCTCGGCACTCGGCCTGCTGGCCTGGCAGTTGACACGCCAAAAGCGCACCCAGGCGCGACAGCCGGAGCGCGCACTCGGCACCGACGTGCAGGCCCCCAACGCCGAGGCCAGCTGGGACGACCTGACCCCGGTCGACACCCTGGGCCTGGAAGTGGGCTACCGACTCATCGCGCTGGTTGACAAGGCCCGCGATGGCGATCTGCTGGCGCGCATCAAGGGTGTGCGCAAGAAGTTCGCCCAGGACGTGGGTTTCCTGGCTCCACCGGTGCACATCCGGGACAACCTGGTGGAGCTCAAACCGGGCATGTACCGCGTCACCCTGCGCGGTGCCGTGATCGGTGAAGCCGAAGCCAACCCGGGCCTGTTCTTGGCCATCAACCCAGGCGGTGTGACCGCCGCGGTGCAGCAGCAGTTGCCGGGTGCCCGCACCACCGATCCGGCGTTTGGCCTGCCGGCCGTGTGGATCGAGGAGCGGCACAAGGAAATGGCCCAAATGGCGGGGTTTACGGTGGTTGATTGCGCCACCGTGGTGGCCACCCACCTCTCACACTTGATGCAGGTGAACGCAGCGCGCTTGCTGGGTCGGGTGGAGACCCAGTCGCTCGTTGAACACGTCACCAAACTGGCCCCCAAACTGATCGAAGACGTCGTGCCCAAGATGGTTGGAATTGCCACCCTTCAACGTGTTTTGCAGCTGCTGCTGGAAGAGGGCGTGCACATCCGCGACATGCGCTCGATCGTGGAATGCCTGGCCGAACACGCCGCCACCGTCACCGACCCGGCCGAGCTGGCGCGCCGCATCCGGGTTCACCTGGCCCCGGCCATCGTGCAGCAAATCTATGGCGCGGTGAAAGAGTTGGACGTGATCGCGCTCGACCCCGATCTGGAGCGCCTGGTCAGCCAGGCCTTGAATTCCCCCCACGGTGCAGCGCTGGACCCTGGCGTGGCCGACACCTTGACCAAAAGCGCGGCCGACACGGCGCGTCGACAAGAAGACTTGGGGCTGCCGGCTTGTTTGCTGGTGCCCGATCTGATCCGTGCGCCCATGGCGCGGTTGCTGCGGCGTGCAGCACCGCGCCTGAAAGTTCTGGGCCACAGCGAGATTCCTGAAACCCATTCGATCCGCATCGGGTCGATCATTGGAAGCACGGCATGAACGTCAAACGCTTCACCGCCCGCACCAGCCGCGACGCGCTGGCCCTGGTCCGACAGGCCTTTGGCGACGATGCGGTGGTGATGTCCACCCGGCCCTGCCCAGAAGGCGTCGAGGTGCTGGCCATGGCCCCGGAAAGTGTCCAGCAGCTTGAGCGGGTGGGCGAACAGTTGGAGGCCACCCGCGCCAAAAGCGGGGCGCCCAGCGCGCCGCCCGAGCTCAGCCGACCGCGCAGCAACGTGGTGCAGCCGCGTGAGCCGGCCGACACGGCCGCGCGCAAGGCAGCCCTGGCCACGGGCCGCGAGTCGCCGCGCCCAACCAGCCGCGAGCTGGGGCGTGGTGGTCAACGTCAGGAGCCTTCTTTCGGTGAGGTGGAGGTTCAAGCCGAAGCGCGAGCCGAGGCTCGGGCCGACCTGCGTGTCGACCTGCGTGCCGACGTGCAGGCCGATGTGGACCAGCTGCAGATGAGCACGCTGTCGTTCCAGGACTATGTGCGCGACCGCATGCTCAAACGCCGTGAGGCCCAGTTGGCCAGCGAAGTGGCTGCAGAACCCGCGCCGCCCGCGCCGCCGCCCGTGGTGACGCCGCTCTCGGCCATTCGCTCGCGGCTGTCGGCTGCGCGTGCGGTTCCGGTTCTGCGTGAAGAACTGAGCGACCCAGAACCTGTGCTGACCCAGGCCGCGCCTGCCATGGCTGCGGCGGCTGCCGCCGGGCCCGCCGCCAGCCATGCCGAGCAGCTGGAAATGCTGGGTGAGCTGCGCTCGATGCGGGGCCTCATCGAGCAGCGCTTTAGCGCGCTGGCCTTCATGGAAAAGCTGCAGCGCCAGCCGCGGCAAGCCCAACTGGCGCAAAAGCTGTTGGACGCGGGCTTCTCGCCGGCCTTGGTTCGCAAGTTGGTGCACGGCTTGCCAGCCGACGTCGAAGAAGTCTCCTGGGCCAGTGGTGTGCTGGAGCGCAACCTGGCCACCGCCGAGCGCGAGACCTCGCTCGAAGAAGCCGGCGGTGTCTACGCCTTGATCGGTGCCACCGGTGTCGGCAAGACCACCAGCACGGCCACGCTGGCGGCTGCCTTTGCGGCGCGTCATGGGGCCGCCGAACTGGGTTTGGTGACGCTGGACGCCTACCGCGTGGCGGCGCACGAACAGCTGCGCACCTACGGTCGCATCCTGGGTGTGCCGGTGCACACCGCGCACGACCGGGCGTCGCTGGAAGACCTGCTGGACCTGCTGTCGGGCAAGCGCATGGTCCTGATCGACACCGCCGGCATGGCCCAGCGCGACAGCCGAACCCGCGAATTGCTGGACATGCTGTCGCACCGCGCCATCAACCGCCTGCTGGTGGTCAACGCATCGGCTCAAGGCGAAACCATTGAAGACCAGCTGGCGGCCTATGGCGCCCAGGCCTGCCGCGGCGTGGTGCTGTCCAAGCTGGACGAAGCGGTCAAGCTGGGCCCGGCACTGGACGCCATGATCCGCCACAAGCTCAAGGTGCTGGCGGTGGCCAATGGCCAGCGGGTGCCCGAAGACTGGCACCGCCTGTCGGCCAACGCCCTGGTGCAGCGGGCCCTGAAGGCCAACATCGGCCCGGCCTGGCGGCTGGATGAAGGCGATGTCAACCTGGTCTTTGCCGGCATGCCGGCGGCGCGTCCACCAGCCCATTTGCACGCCTGATCGAAAGGCGTTGCTGCGCATGAACGACTTCTACGCTTCTTCCAAACCGATGCCGCTGGACCAGGCGCACGGGCTGCGGCGCATGTTCGCGGGCCGACGCCCAGTGGTGCTGCCCCTGGTGGCCAACCCTTTCGTGGCCTTTGGCGGGGTGGTGCTGGACCGCTTGGCCGCGCTCTTGTCGGTCGGCGGGAAAAAGGTGCTGGTGGTGGACGCTGCGGCGGCCTCGCCACCGCCACATGAGCTGGCGGCGCTGGACCTGGCAGCCTGCATCGAGGCCGTTTCCCCCGGCGTCTTCTACCTGCCCGCTGCAGGCCTGCCGCTGCGCTATGTCGACACGCGAGGCTTCGCCGATGGTTTCATCGACGCGCTGCACCGAGCGGCGCCACAGGCCGTGGTGGTGCTGCTGCACGCCGAGGCACAGGATCTGGTTCGCGTTTTCAAGCGGCGCGCCGCGCGCCCGGTGTTGCTGGGTGCCGATCACCCCGACAGCATCAAGCATGCCTATGCCAGCGCCAAGCTGCTGGCCACCCGCTGCTCACTGATGACCTTTGACCTGCTGTTGGCCGCGCCACCGCACTCGCCGCGCCTGGCGTCGATCGGTCAGAGCCTGGCGGGTTGTGCCGAAACGTTTTTGGGCGCGGCGATCTGCCACGCCGCGGTGGTCGACCCTGCCGGTGACCCCCACTCTGAACCCGACAAGCCGCTGGCCCAACTGCTGGCCGCCCAACTGTCGCTGGACGAAGCCTGGGCCCCTGCGGCCCTGCCCACGACCCAGCCCGCGCCAACCGCCCGAACCGCTTTCCGATAGAGGCCACCACATGTACACCGCCAAGGGACAACTCGACGCCGGCGCACTGCTCAAGCAGTACAGCCCCCTGGTGCGCCGCCTCGCGCACCAGATGATTGCCAAGCTGCCGGCCAACGTCGAGCTCGACGACCTGATCCAGGTTGGCATGATCGGGCTGAGCGATGCGCTGTCGCGCTTTGACGCCAGCCAAGGCGTGCAGTTCGAAACCTTTGCCACGCAGCGCATCCGCGGCGCCATGCTCGACGAGCTGCGCGGCAACGACTGGATGAGCCGTGGCGACCGCCGGCACCAGCGCAGCATCGAGTCTGCCGTGCACAAGCTGGAGCAACGCTTTGGCCGCGCCCCCAGCGAAGGGGAGATCGCGCGCGAGATGGGCCTGAGCCTGCAGGACTACCAGGAGCTGCTGGGCAAGGTGCGTGGCACCCAGCTGATCTACCTGGAAGACATGAGCGGCGACGACGGCGACGACGACTACCTGGACCGCCACGTGATGGACAAGGAGTCCAACCCGATCGCCCGCCTGCAGGACCAGCGCATGCGCGAGGCGCTGGTCGAAGCCATCAAGCACCTGCCCGAACGTGAGCAGTATGTGATGAGCATGTACTACGAGCACGACATGAACCTGAAAGAGATCGCCGCCGTGTTGGGCGTGACCGAGAGTCGGGTCTGCCAGCTGCACAGCCAGAGCATCGCGCGGCTGCGCACGCG
>JANMHH010000006.1:0-5099 GCA_031375065.1 Rubrivivax sp.
CCGGCGAAGGCGTCGCCATAGGTGAGCAGCGCTTGCAGCTTGTCGACGCTGGCACGGTCGGGAGCCACATCAAAGGCGGCCCAGTGCACAAACCGGGCCGCCACCGCGCTGACGCGGGGGCAAACGGCCTGCAGCCGGGCGAGCAGCGCCTGGGCGCGGAAGGTCGAGAGCGCACTGCCGCCCTCGAAGTGCATCAGATTCACAGGCGTCGCGCTCATGCTGTCCCGAAAACGGGCTGGGAGGAAAACCGGTCATTTTAGAGGCCGGTGGGATAATCGCCGGATGGCCATCTCCATCAAGACCCCCGCACAGATCGACGGCATGCGCCTGGCCGGCCGACTGGCCAGCGAAGTGCTGGACATGCTCACCCCCCACGTCAGGGCCGGTGTCACCACGCTGGAGCTGGACCGTCTGGCCCACGACCACATGGTGCACGTGCAAAACGGCATCCCGGCCACGCTGGGCTACCAGCCCGCGGGCTACCCGGCCTACCCGGCTTCGCTGTGCTCGTCACTCAACGACGTGGTCTGCCACGGCATACCCGACAACCGGCCCTTGAAGGACGGTGACATCGTCAACATCGACGTCACCGTCATCAAGGACGGCTGGCACGGCGACAACAGCCGCATGTACGTGGTGGGCGAAGGCACCATCGCGGCCCGCCGTCTGTGCCAGATCACCTTTGACGCCATGTGGAAGGGCATCGTCAAGGTCAAGCCGGGCGCGCGCCTGGGCGACATCGGGCACGCCATCCAGACTTTTTCCGAGAACGCCGGCTTCAGCGTGGTGCGCGAGTTCTGCGGCCACGGCGTGGGCGCCAAGTTCCACGAAGAGCCGCAGGTTCTGCACTACGGGCGGCCCAACACCCTGGAAGAGCTGGTGCCGGGCATGATCTTCACGATCGAGCCGATGATCAACGCCGGCAAGCGCGACATCAAGGAAGACCGCAAGGGCAACCGCCCCTATGACGGCTGGACCATCGTCACCCGCGACCGGTCCTTGTCGGCGCAGTGGGAACACACGGTGCTGGTCACCGAGACCGGCTACGAGGTGCTGACCGTCAGCGCCGGCAGCCCGGCCGCGCCCGCGTTTGCGACGGCGGGCTATGGCCAGGCCGTGGCCTCGTCTGTGGCCCTGCCCGCGGTCTTGTCTGCGGCTGTGACCAGCTGAACACCATGCCCGACCTGCCTGCGGGCAGCGTGACCGCCCTGCGCGCCCAGTTCCGCGACGGCAAGGCTGCCTTGCTGCGGCACTTCGCCGAGTCCCGCGCCACCACCACCGCCGCCACCCGGCTGCTGCGTGCCCTGGCCCGCCACGTTGACGCATCGGTCACCGAACTCTGGGCCCAGGCCGGCCTGCCACCCCAGGCCGCGTTGGTGGCGGTGGGCGGCTATGGGCGCGGCGAGCTGTTTCCCCATTCCGATGTCGATGTGCTGGTGCTGCTGCCCGCCGAGCCCGATGAGGCCGCACGTGGCGCGATCGAGCGCTTTGTCACCTCGTGCTGGGACATCGGCCTGGAGATCGGCTCTTCGGTGCGCACCGTGGCCGACTGTGTGGTCGAGGCCCAGCGCGACGTCACCATCCAGACCGCCTTGCTCGAAGCGCGCCTGGTCTGCGGCGCGCGGCGCCTGTTCAAGCAGTTCCATCAGGCGCAGGCCCAGGTCATGGAGCCGCGCGCCTTTTTGCGGGCCAAGACGCTGGAAATGCAGCAGCGCCACGTGAAGTACGAAGGCACACCTTACGCGCTGGAACCCAACTGCAAGGAGAGCCCCGGCGGTCTGCGCGACCTTCAGGTGGTGATCTGGGTGGCGCGCGCTGCCGGGCTGGGGCGGACTTGGAGCGAACTGGCCAGCACTGGCCTGATCACGGCCTTCGAAGCCAGCCAGTTGCTCAAGCACGAAGGCACGCTCAAGCTGATCCGGGCCCGGCTGCACACCGTGGCGTCGCGGCGCGAAGACCGTTTGGTGTTTGACCTGCAGACGGCCGTGGCTGAAAGCTTTGCCTACAAGGCCACCGACGAGCAGCGCAGCAGCGAGGTGCTGATGCACCGCTACTACTGGGCGGCCAAGGCGGTGACGCAGCTCAACCAGATCCTGATGCTCAACATCGAAGAGCGCGTCAACGGATCAGAAGCCGCGCCCATGCGCCCCATCAACGCGCGCTTTTTTGACCGTGGCGGCATGCTCGAGGTGGTGCACGACAACCTGTACATCGACAACCCGCACGCGGTGCTCGAATCCTTCCTGGTCTTTGAGCAAACACCAGGTCTGCAGGGCTTCAGCGCGCGCACGCTGCGGGCGCTGTACAACGCCCGCAAGGTGATGAACGCCGACTTTCGGCGCGACCCCGTCAACCGCGACCTGTTCATGAACATCCTGCGCCAGCCCATGGGCCTGACCCACGCGCTGCGGCTGATGAACCAGACCAGCGTGCTGGGCCGCTACCTGTGGGTCTTTCGGCGCATCGTGGGGCGCATGCAGCACGACCTGTTCCACGTCTACACGGTGGACCAGCACATCCTGATGGTCTTGCGCAACATGCGCCGCTTCTTCATCCCCGAGCACGCCCACGAGTACCCCTTTTGCAGCCAACTGGCGGCGCAGTGGGACAAGCCCTGGGCCTTGTATGTGGCGGCGCTGTTTCACGACATCGCCAAAGGTCGGGGCGGTGACCACTCCGACTTGGGGCAGCTCGAGGTGCGGCGCTTTTGCCGCGAGCACGGTGTGGCCAAAGAAGACAGCCAGCTGATCGAGTTTCTGGTCAAGCACCACCTGACCATGAGCCGCATCGCCCAGAAGGAAGACCTGTCGGACGCCGACGTGATCCGTGACTTTGCGCGGCTGGTGCAAACACCACGCCAGTTGCAGGCGCTCTACCTGCTGACCGTGGCCGACATCCGCGGCACCAGCCCCAAGGTCTGGAACGCCTGGAAAGGCAAGCTGCTGGAAGACCTGTACCGTTTGACGCTGCGCGCGCTGGGTGGTGCGCAGCCCAATGTCGACGCCGAAATCGAGGCCCGCAAACAGGAAGCGCGCCAGAACCTGGCCCTGCACAGCGCCTTGCCCGGCACCGAAGGTCCGCTGTGGCAAACGCTGGAGGTCAGCTACTTCGCGCGCCATGACGCGCTGGACATCGCCTGGCACGCGCGTTCTTTGTGGCGCCACGTTCAAACCACCGAGCCGGTGGTCAAAGCCCGTCTGTCCACCGCCGGCGACGGCTTGCAGGTGCTGGTCTACAGCCCCGACCGGCCCGACCTCTTTGCCCGCATCTGCGGCTACTTTGACGGCGCCGGCTTCAGCATCCAGGACGCCAAGATCCACACCACCCGCGCCGGCTTTGCGCTTGACACGTTTCAGGTGGTGGCCACGCACGGCAACGCGCCCGATCACCCCAGCGCCTACCGCGACCTGATCTCTTTGGTGGAGACCCAAGCCAGTCTGGCCTTGCGCGCCACCGGCCCACTGCCAGAGCCCCGCAGCGGCCGGGTGTCCAGGCGGGTCAAGTCGTTCCCGGTGACACCGCGGGTGTCGTTGGCACCGGATGAGCGGGCCCAGCGCTGGCTGATGACGGTGTCGGCCAGCGACCGCACCGGTTTGCTCTATGCCATTGCGCGGGTGCTGGCGCGCAACCAGGTCAACCTGCAGCTGGCCAAGATCACCACCTTGGGCGAACGTGTCGAGGACACCTTCTTGCTCGACGGCCCCGAGCTGCAAAAGCCCAAAGCCCAGCTGCGCATCGAGTCCGAGATGCTCGACGCTGCGGCGGCCACCTGATGGGGGCCGCGTGGGGCTGAAGCGTGTCACGCCAGCGGATGTCATCCTGCACGGTGACCAGTTCGACACGGTGGTCGACGCGCGCAGCGAAAGCGAGTTCGCGGAAGACCGCCTGCCGGGTGCGGTGAACTGGCCGGTTCTGAACGACGCTGAGCGGGCCTCGGTGGGCACCGAGTACAAACAGCTGTCGCCCTTCGACGCGCGCAAACGCGGTGCCGCACTGGCAGCGATGAACATCGCCCGCATCGTGCAGCAGCAGGTGATGGACAAACCGCGCGGCTGGAAGCCCCTGGTCTATTGCTGGCGCGGCGGCCAACGCTCGGGCGCGCTGTCGTTGGTGCTGGACCAGATCGGCTTCAACGTGGCGGTGTTGGAGGGCGGCTACCGCGGCTTTCGGCGTGAGGTGCTGGCCCAGCTTCCCGACTTGCCGGCGCGGCTGAACTTCCGCGTGCTTTGCGGGCGTACCGGTTCGGCCAAAAGCCGTTTGCTGCAGGCGCTGCAGGCCCAGGGCGCGCAGGTGCTGGACCTGGAAGGCATGGCCCAGCACCGCGGCAGTGTGCTGGGCCTGGTGCCGGGTGAAGAACAGCCGTCGCAAAAGGCCTTTGAGACCCAGCTCTGGCAAACGCTGCGCGGCCTGGACGCCACCCGCGTGACTTATGTCGAAGGCGAGAGCCGCACCATCGGCCGCTTGCGCCTGCCCGAAACGCTGCTGCAATGCATGCGCGCCAGCGACTGCGTGCAGCTCAACATGAGTGTGCCGGCGCGGGTCGACTTTCTGCTGCGCGATTACGCCCACTTCGTGTCTGACATCGACAGCTTCTGCGCCCGCCTGGATGCGCTGAAGGAATTGCGCGGCGCCGCCGTGGTGGCCGCGTGGCAGGACTTGGCGCGCAACGGTCAGGTGGGCTCGGTGGTGCAGGATTTGCTGGTCTTGCACTACGACCCGGTTTACACCAAGTCCATGGTCCGCAATTTCCAGCGCCTGGAGCAGGCGCTGGTGGTGGAATTGGCCGACGCTTCGGCGGCCAGCTTGCAGGCGGCCGCCGAGCGCTTGCTGGAACAAGAGCCCGCCCTCTCCGGCACCGGCGTCTGATACCGATTTGCGTTCATTCGCACCCATCAGGGTTGGTACGGCAGGTCGACACTTCGGCTTGCGGCGCGTTGCGGTCGTTCGGCGGCACGGACAGTAGCGCGTCGCGGCAGGCGGTGCCCTGTGGGGGCTCATGCTGTGTCGGTCGGCTTCGCCGACTGCCCTGCGGTGCTCGCGCGCTGGGCGTGCCGCAGAACTCGCTGCACTCACTTCGTTCGTTACGCTCAAACAGGCTG
>JANMHH010000007.1:0-9576 GCA_031375065.1 Rubrivivax sp.
GTCGGCGGCGCGTCGATCGCGCTTCTCTGCGGTACTGTTTCCGTGCAGGCCGACAACCCCGGAATGAGTCCCGCGCAGTTGCGTAATTTCATCGACCAGCAGGTCGGCGGGATCGACAAGCTGAAGGTTCCGGCGACGAATGCCGGGATCCCGGTGCCGCCAGGGCCGGCGGCGCAGCCGGACCGTTACGACACCACCGAGGCCAAGCGTTACCTCGGCAAGCTGATGTTTCACGATCCGATTCGCACGACGCGGATCAATATCAATGAGAGCGTGCCTCTCAACTTGCCTGCGGGAACGGCCTTTGGCGGCACCTTGAGCGGCGCCAACCCCAACGTTGCGGCGATCGTCGCGGCGACGAGACAGACCGGGTCGTGCGGCACTTGCCATTTCGGCGAAGCAGGTACCAAGGCCGGCCAGGTGCTCAACCTGCACGTCGGCGCAGAGGGCCGCGGCTATACCGACGAAAGCGGCACGTTCATCGTCCGCCGTCGCACGCAGGAGATCCTGGCCAAGAAGCGCCCGGCGCCCATTTTCCCGGGGGACACATTGGTCGACGCCTTGCCGACCCTGACTGACATCGCCTCGATAGGTGGGCGGCCCGTGGTCGGCACGCCTGCTCCGTTCTACCATGCACCCTTCCCGGACGCCCTGCTCGCCACGGGCCGACTCGACGAGCTGGACAGCGTGGGGCGCATGTCCATGTCCGTCATCGGTTTTGCGTTCAACAACCGCCTGCTCTTTGGCGGGCTCGCCGGCGAGCCTCCGTCGTCATTGGGCGGCATCAACCCGCTCAACGCACCCAACGGCGATCCGGCTGGCGAGAACATTGCACTGCTGCTGCTGGATGCCCACCGCATGCTCGGTACGCAATCGGAAGCACTGCGCAGCATTCCCGCGTATGTGAAACTGTTCCGGGATGCTTTCCCAAGGGAAGCCGCTGCCGCAGGCAATGACCTGACGAAGATCATCAACGACCAGACCGTGCTGCGCGCGACAGCAACCTTCATGCGCACCGTGGTCACCCGCAACACGCCGTTCGACCGCTTCGTCGCGGGTGACGGTGATGCCTTGAGCCCAGCGCAACGCCGCGGCGCACGGCTGTTCTACACCAAGGCCACCGAGGGCGGCGCCGGCTGCGTGGCCTGCCACAGCGGGCCGATGCTCAACAAGCAAGTCAATGACCCTGACGTCGCCGGCATTGGCCAGTTGCTCGAAGAAAACTTCATCAACATCGGCATCGGTGACCACCCGGTGCAGGCGCTGAATGCGGAGGCCCGTGGCCGTCTGGACCGCAACCGGCTGGGCAGGGACGGCTTCCCTTACCACGCCGAGGACACCGGGCGCCAAGAGATCACCGGCAACCCGGACCACGCCTTCAAGTTCCGCAGCTTGACCTTGCGTCAGCTCAGGGACGGCGGCAACTTCATGCACAACGCGTCCTTCACCAAGGTGCGTGATGTGGTGGAGTACTTCAATGCCGGTGTTGCGCAGGACCCCACCGCTGGTGCAGCACACACGTTGGACAAGCGCTTCACGAACCCGCGTGGGCCGGGCTACCCGGTGGGTTTGGGCCTGTCGAGAAGGCAGGTCGACGATCTCACCGACTTCCTGGAGAACGGTCTGTACGACGCTGCGTTCCGCGATGACGACCCCAAGTCAAGCACCGATCGCTTCCAGCCGAGCAAACGCGACCTGACCTTCTCGAAGTACCGGCCGGACCTCGCTGCTCTGGGAGCCAAGGACGGATTCATGCCCAGCGGTCTGGCCATCAACAACAACGACCCGCTGTCGCGCCGGGACCAAGGGCTGGAGTTCCTCAACGTGACCTCGCAAGCCGTGCCGTCACGCGTCTACTCGGACACCCTGGGCAACCGTCAGCTGGACGTCTACAAAATCACCAACAACGGCACCACGGTGGTCGACACCCACCTGCTGACCGTCGTGCGTGGTTTGCCGCGCCAGGCCAGGCTGGCCAATGCCGATGGCACCAGCAAAGACGGCGACCCTTACCTGCGCCTGTTCTTGAACGATGGGGTGTTGCAGCCGGGTCAGAGCGCCTATGCGGTGTTTTCATTCACGCGGCCAAGGGACGTGTCGCGCATGAACTATCGCCTGGAGCTGCTGTCAGGTCAGGGCAACCCGTAACGACCCAGAGCACGCAGTTTGTGCAACTGCATGCCCTGAGCGCTGCTCTTGCGCTCAGGGCAGTTTTTTTGGTACCGACGATGCCCTGCCGCAGGCCAGGGAAAGGCGAGCAACGACAATGGCACCCTTATGCACAAAGCCAGATGCGACAACTTGAGAGGCTGCTACGACTGCTGACCAGCCAGCCCCCGTGTTGGCCGCTGTGGACCTGAGCGGTGAGCGTGGCGGCCGGCCTTTGTTCCGGCGCTTGCGCTTCGAGCTGCTGCCAGGCCAGGTCGTCTGGCTGCGTGGCCGCAACGGCCGCGGCAAGACCAGCCTGCTGCGCCTGATGGCGGGCCTGTCCACGCCGGTCGAAGGTGCCGTGCACTGCGCTGGCGTGGCGCTGCCCCAGGCCGACACCAGTTGGCGCCAGCGGCTGGTGTTCATCGCCCACGCCAATGCACTGAAGGAAGACCTGACGGTCGTGGAGTGCCTGCGTTTCCTGGCCCAGCTTCAGGGCCGCTCCGCCACCGCGGGCCAGCTCAGCATGGCTTTGGAGCGCCTGGGTGTGGCGCCCCTGGCGGCGCGGCCGGTGCGCACGCTCAGCCAGGGTCAACGTCGCCGTGTGGCGTTGGCCCGGCTGGCTTTGCCGCAGCCGCCGTCGGTGTGGTTGCTCGATGAACCGTTTGACGCGCTCGACGACGACGGCGTCGGCCGCCTGAACGGCCTGTTGTCGGAACACGCGGCGGCGGGCGGCAGCACGCTGTTGACCAGCCACCAGGCGCTGCTGTTGCAGAACCCGGTGCCCGTGGTGCTGGACCTGGACCTGCAGGCCAGTCAAGGCTAGGCGACGGAAGCCAACCCCCGATGCGAGCCCTCTTCCTGGCTGTTTTGATGCGCGAGCTGCACCTGGTGCAGCGCCGCCCGGTCGACGCCTTGCTGCCGGTGGCGTTTTTCATCGTTTGTGCCAGTCTGTTCCCGCTGGGCGTGGGCCCCGAGCCGCAAACCCTGCGCGCCATGGCGCCTGGCATTGCCTGGGTTGGCGCCTTGCTGGCCACTATGTTGTCGGTGCAGCACCTCTATGCGGCCGACCTGGCCGACGGTTCACTCGATCAACTGCTGCTGGCCCCGCAGTCGGCCCTGGTGGTGGCCTTGGCCAAAAGCGCGGCGCACTGGCTGACCCACGGCCTGCCGCTGATCGCCACCTCGCCGCTGGTGGGTTTGATGTTCGGGCTGTCGTGGGCGGCTTTGGGCGCCTTGATGATCAGCCTGGCCTTGGGCACGCCTATCCTCAGTCTGCTGGGGGGCTTAGGGGCGGCGTTGACGCTGGGGCTGCGCGGTGGTGGCATGCTCTTGATCCTGATCGTCCTGCCGTTGACCGTGCCCGCGCTGATTTTTGGGGCCGGCGCCGTGGCTGCCGTGGAAGCGGGCGTGGGCCCGTCGGGGCACTTTTCGCTGCTGGGCGCGCTGCTGATCGGCACGCTGCTGGGCGCGCCTTGGGCCACGGCCGCTGCGCTGCGCATTTCGACCGATTGAGCTTCAACTGCCGATGACCCAACGCCTGCGCTTCTTCAACTTTGCCGCCCCGTCGCGTTTTGATGCGGCTGCGGGTGTGCTGGTGCCCTGGTTCTGGGCCGCTGCGCTGCTGCTGGCGGGTGCTGGCCTTTACATCGGCTTTCTGGTCGCGCCCACCGACGCCACGCAGGGTGACGCCTACCGCATCATCTTTCTCCATGTGCCAGCGGCCTGGATGTCGATGTGGCTCTACCTGGTGATGGCATTCTGGGCGGCCATCGGTTGGGCCTTTCGGGCCCGCATGGCGTCGATGATGGCGCGGGCCATCGCCCCCACCGGCGCCATGTTCACGGTGCTGGCGCTGTGGACCGGGGCCCTGTGGGGCAAACCGACCTGGGGCGCCTGGTGGGTGTGGGACGCGCGGCTCACGTCCGAGCTGATCCTGCTGTTCCTGTACCTGGGCTACCTGGCCCTGGTGGCCGCCATCGACGACCAGCGCCGGGCCGACCAGGCCAGCGCCTTGCTGGCGGTGGTGGGCGTGGTCAACATCCCCATCATCTACTTCTCGGTGATCTGGTGGAACACGCTGCACCAAGGCGCCACCATCAGTGCCACGGCCGCGCCCAAGATGGCCAGCACCATGCTCACGGCCATGCTGTTGATGACATTGGCTTGCTGGGCTTACGCTTTTGCGGTGACCTTCACGCGGGCGCGGGCCATCATTGCCGAACGCGAGCGGCACACCGCCTGGCTGGCCGACCGCGCAGGAGACGCAGCGTGATCTGGAACAATTTCAGTGAGTTCGTCCACATGGGCGGCTACGCTTTGTATGTGTGGGGCTCCTATGGCGTGGCCCTGTTGTTGATGACCCTGGAACCTTGGGCCGCCGCACGGCGCCGGCGCCAGGCCCTTGAAGCGGTGCGCGTTGCCGCGGAGCCCTTGCCATGAAACCCCGTCAAAAACGCCTGGCCCTGGCCGGCGGTGTGCTGGTTGCGGTGGCCGCCATCGCGGCGCTGGTGATGAACGCCTTTCAAAGCAACATGGTGTTCTTCTTTTCGCCGACGCAGGTGCTGGCCAACGAAGCACCGGCCAACCGCACCTTTCGCATCGGCGGCATGGTGCAGACCGGCAGCGTCAAGCGTGAAGGCCTGGTGGTGAACTTTGTCGTCACCGACACGGCCAAAACGGTGCCGGTGCGTTACCAGGGCATCCTGCCCGACCTGTTTCAAGAGGGCAAAGGCGTGGTGGCCCAGGGGCAGTTGGCCGATGGCGTGTTCGTGGCCCGCGAAGTGCTGGCCAAACACGACGAAAACTACATGCCGCCCGAGGCCGCCGACGCCGTCAAGCGGGCGCAGAAGGGGCAGTCGCGCCTGGGTGAAACCGTCGCGGCACCGGCGGCCTACAGCGGAGCCAAGCCATGATCCCCGAACTGGGCCACTTTGCGCTGTGGCTGGCCGTCGGCGTGACCTTGGCGTTGGGCACCGTGCCCTTGGTGGGCGCGCAGCGTGGCCGGGGCGATTGGATGGCGCTGGCCCGGCCCTTGTCGCAGGTCTTGCTGGCGCTGATCACCTTCAGCTTTGCCTGCCTGGTGATCAGTTTCGTCAACAACGACTTCTCGGTGCTCAACGTGGCCGAGCATTCCAACAGCGCGCTGCCGGTGATGTACCGCGTGGCGGCTTCGTGGGGCAGCCATGAAGGCTCGATGGTGCTGTGGCTGCTGATGCAGGCCGCCTGGACCAGTTCGGTGGCGGTGTTCAGCCGCAACCTGCCGCAGCCGGTGCTGGCGCGCATCCTGGCCGTGATGGGCTGGCTGACGCTGACCTTCCTGCTGTTTGTGCTGCTCACCTCCAACCCGTTTGAGCGCCTGTTCCCGATGCCCCTGGACGGCCGCGACCTCAACCCGCAGCTGCAAGACCCGGGCATGATCTTTCACCCGCCGATGCTCTACATGGGCTACGTCGGCATGTCGGTGGCCTTTGCCTTTGCGGTGGCGGCGCTGATCGGTGGCAACCTGGACGCCCAGTGGGCGCGCTGGAGCCGCCCGTGGGTCACGGTGGCCTGGGCCTTTCTCACCTTCGGCATCGCCTTGGGCAGCTGGTGGGCCTATTACGAACTGGGCTGGGGCGGCTGGTGGTTCTGGGACGCGGTGGAAAACGCGTCCTTCATGCCCTGGCTGGTGGCCACCGCGCTGATCCATTCTTTGGCGGTGACTGAAAAGCGCGGCAGCTTCAAGGCCTGGACGGTGCTGCTGGCGATCTCGGCCTACTCCTTGTCGCTGCTGGGGACGTTTCTGGTGCGCTCGGGCGTCATCACCTCGGTGCACTCGTTTGCCAGCGACCCGGCGCGTGGCCTCTTCATCCTGATCATGCTGGCCGTCACCGTGGGTGCGGCGCTGGCCCTGTTTGCCTGGCGTGCGCCCAGCGTGGGTCTGGGCGCGCGGTTTTCGAGCTTGTCGCGCGAAACCCTGCTGCTGGCCAACAACGTGCTGCTGGTGGTGGCCACCGCCGCGGTCATGCTGGGCACGCTGTACCCGCTGATCCTGGACGCGCTGGGCCTGGGCAAGATCTCGGTCGGCGCGCCCTACTTCGATGCCGTGTTCGTGCCGATCATGGCGGTGCTGGTGTTTTTCATGGGCGTGGGCCCGCTGGCGCGCTGGAAGAACGACGAACTGCCCGCGCTCGCCAAACGCCTGCGCTGGGCGGCCGGTGTCACGGTGGTCAGCGCGGCGCTGACGGCCTGGCTGGGCGGCAAGATCACGCTGATGTCTGTGGTGGGTTTGCTGATGGCCTTCTGGGTGCTGACCTCGGTGGCCACCGAAGTGTGGGAGCGTGTGCGCCCGGCTGGCGGTGTTCGCGCCAGCGTGCTGCACCGTCTGGGTCAGGTGCCGCGCGCGGTGGTCGGCATGTGGCTGGCCCACCTGGGCGTGGCCGTGTTCATCTTTGGCGTCACCATGGTCGGCACCCACGACATCGAACGCGACGTGGCCATGAGCCCGGGCGACAGCACCACCGTCAACGGCTACACCTTCACCTACGTGGGCGCGCAGCCGGTCCAAGGCCCCAACTACCAGGCCGTGCGCGGCCACCTGGTCGTCACCCGCGACGGTCGCCCCTTGACCGACATGTACCCCGAAAAGCGCATCTACCGCGTGCAGCGCAACCCGATGACCGAAGCCGCCATCCACGCCCGCCTTCAAGGCGACTTGTATGTGCAGATGGGTGAGGTCATCCAGGGCCAGACCTGGCTGGTGCGCATCTGGGTCAAGCCCTTTGTGTCGTGGGTCTGGGCCGGCTGCCTGCTGATGGGCCTGGGCGGTGTGTTGGCGGTGACCGACCGGCGCTACCGCAGCCGCAGTGCGGCTGCCAACCGCGCGGCGGCTTCGGCAGGTCAACCCGCGCCCGGCGCGGCAGCCTGAACATGCTGAAGTTCTTGCTGCCGCTGGCGATGTTTGCGGCCATCGTGGCCTTCCTGGCGGTGGGCCTGGGCCTGAACCCGCGCGAGGTGCCGTCGCCGCTGATCGGCAAGCCGGCGCCCGCTTTTGCGCTGCCGCGGCTGGACGACCCGACCCAAAAGGTCAGCCGCGAAGACCTGCTGGGTCAGGTCTGGATGCTCAACGTCTGGGCCTCCTGGTGCGCGCCGTGCCGCGAAGAGCACCCGCTGGTGATCGACATCGCCCGGCGCCAGCTGGTGCCGGTCTACGGGCTGAACTACAAAGACGCCGGCCCGGCAGCCCGCAGCTGGCTGGCCAGCCTGGGCAACCCCTACCGCGCCAATCTGGTGGACGCCGATGGGCGCGTGGGCATCGACTTCGGCGTTTATGGCGTACCCGAGACCTTCATCATCGACCGCCAGGGTGTCATCCGCCTCAAACACGTGGGCCCGCTGACCCCGGATGTGGTGCGCAAGCGCATCGAGCCGCTGTTGAAAGAACTGAATGCAGGCGCCTGACACCCTGCCACGCATGGGCGCAGGGCTTGTCCGAGCGGTGGGTTCGCAATCGGCCCGCAAGGCAGTGACAGCGCTGTGCCTGTGCTTCGTGTTGGCGCTGGGGCTGGCGCTGCCAGCGCCTGCTGCCGCGCGCGAAGCTGCACCCGCGTCGGCCGACCCGGCGCTGGAGGCCCGCGTCATGCGGGTGTCCAGTGAACTGCGTTGCCTGGTGTGCCAGAACGAAACCATCGCCGGGTCGAACGCCGAGCTGGCGGTCGACCTGCGCAACCAGGTGCGCGAGATGCTGCGCAAAGGCCAGTCCGAGCAGCAGGTGTTCGACTACATGACGGCGCGCTACGGCGACTTCGTGCTCTACCGCCCGCCGGTCAAGAACACCACGCTGCTGCTGTGGTACGGCCCGCCGTTGATGCTGGGCGCCGGGCTGCTGGCCCTGTGGCTGCTGCTGCGCCGCCGCGGCCGCCTGGGCGATGACCGTTTTGAGCCTGAAGAAACGCCTGAAGAAAAATGAGCGACTCCGTGAACCCGCCGCCAGAGCAGATGCCTCCTTCGCCATCGCCATCGCCATCGCCACCGCCACCGCCTCTGCAGCAACCCCCCGCCCCCGCTCGCCCAAGCCCGGTGCTTTACCTGTGCGTTGGCCTCTTTGTGGTGGGCTTGGCGGGCGCGGGCTACCTCTACACCGGTGCGCCGCAGGTGGTGGGCAAGACCTCGGCTCAGGTCGTGGCCGAGCTGAAAGCCCCGCCCCCAGGTGCGTCCGCAGAAACGGGCCAGGCCCCCACCCGCGAACAGGTCGAGGCCATGGTCGCCCAGCTGGCCGAGCGCATGCAAGGCCGCCCCGACGACGCCGAAGGCTGGCTGATGTTGGGCCGTGCGCAGATGATGTTGGGCCGCTTGCCGCAGGCCCTGGAAGCCTACGAACGGCTGGTCAGGCTGCGACCCGACGACGCCAACACGTTGGTCGACTACGCCGACGCGCTGGCGGTCCAAAACGGCCGCACGCTGCAAGGCGAGCCGTTGCGTTTGATCGAGCGCGCCTTGAAGCTGGAGCCGGACAACCTGAAGGCGCTGGTGCTGGCGGGTTCGGCTGCCTTCGACCGCGAAGACCACGCCGTGGCGGTGCGCTATTGGGACCGCGTGGTGAGCATCGGCCCGGCAGATCAGGAGTTTGTCCAGATGGCGCGCGACGGCGCGAAGGCGGCGCGCGAACGCGGCCAGCTGCCGCCGGCTGCCGGTGCAGCGCCCGCGGTGGCATCACTCAGTGCTGCTGCCCCTGCTGGACCTGCTGCAGCCGCTACGCCAGTTGCGCCGGTTGCGCCGGTTGCCCAGGTTGTGGCCCCCGCCGCGCCAGTGGCCGCCGCCCGGGCCGCCTCAGCCGTCTCCGGCACCGTCCGGCTGAGCCCCAAGCTGCAGGCCTTGGCCTCGCCCGAGGACATGCTGTTCATCTTCGCCCGCCCGGCCGAAGGCTCGCCCATGCCACTGGCCATCGTGCGCAAGCAGGTCAAGGATTTGCCGGTGTCGTTCACGCTGGACGACAGCACGTCGATGTCGCCCGCCGCGCGCCTGTCCGGCGCCCAACGGGTGATCGTCGGCGCGCGCATCAGCAAGTCGGGCCAGGCCATGCCGCAGCCCGGTGACCTGCAAGGCCTTTCGGAGCCCGTGAAAGTGGGCACCACGGGCCTGGTGCTGGAGATTTCGGCCCAGCTGCCTTGATGGGCCGGCGGCCCAGCACCGTTGACGGCGTTCACACCGCACAGGCCACTCACACCACTTTGCGTTCTATCGCCTGGAAAGTTGGGGTCGGACAAGGCAGCTGACGGCGCTTTGCGGTCGTTCGGCGGAACGGATAGTAGCGCGTCGCGGCAGGCGGTGCCCTGTGGGGGCTCATGCTGTGTCGGTCGGCTTCGCCGACTGCCCTGCGGTGCTCGCGCGCTGGGCGTGCCGCAGAACTCGCTGCACTCACTTCGTTCGTTACGCTCAAACAGGCTG
>JANMHH010000021.1:0-4094 GCA_031375065.1 Rubrivivax sp.
CCGATAGGTTGGCGGTGGCCGAGCAGCAAGTCCAACGATACGAAGCCACGCAGTACAAGGGTGTGTCGTTTGAGCGCCTGCAGGCAGTGGCCGATGCGCTGAAACTGCGAGTGCGCTAGGTGATCACGTTCGAGCCGCTGTAGAGGAGGTGAGCGCGCGAGCCAAGATGACATCGCTGGGATCACGCCTCACCTGGTTGGAACCGTACCCTTCGACCCCACCGGCATGTCTGGCCAATATTCGCCGCCCTCAACGCATTGCTCTCAATGAACTCCCGCCGCGGCTCCACCTCAATCCAACTTCAACCCCAACTCCACCGCCTTCTTCGGCAGCACCGCCAGCTCCTGCTGAATCACCTGGTTGAACGCTTCCACCGTGTTGCCGCTGGTCAGCGACACGCCGCCCAGTTCGGCCAGGCGGCGGCGGAACTCGGGTTCGGCCACGATCTGGGCCACCTTCTGGTTGAGCAGGGCCACCACGGCGGGTGGGGTCTTGGCGGGGGCCACCAGGCCGAACCACATGTCGAAGTCGACGCCGCCGCGCAGGCCTTGTTCGGTCAGCGTGGGCAGGTCGGGCCACCGCTCGGACCGCGTGGCGCGCAGCTGGCCCAGGGCCTTCAGCTTGCCGGCCTGGATTTGCGCGCGCGCGTCGGCGGTGCCCAGCAGGCCCCAGCGCACTTCGCTGGTCAGCAGCGCCTGCACCAGCGGTGCGCCGCCGCGGTAAGGCACGTGGGTGTAGTTGCCGTCGGCCGCGCCGTTGACCAGTTCAGACGCCACGTGCGAAATGCCGCCTGCGCCGGTGGACCCATACGGCAGCCCGCCCTTGCCGGCCGCCTTGCCAGCGGCCACCAGGTCTTGCACGGTCTTCCAGGGTGAGTCCAGCGGCACCACCAGCACCAGCGGCGCCAGCATCACGCGCGCGATGGGCGCCACGTCAGCCGCCGTGAAGCCGGCCTTGCTGTAGGTGGTGGGGTTGATGGACAGCATGCCGGTCAGGCTCATGGCCAGGGTGTGGCCGTCGGCGGGGCTTTGCAGCAGGCCCACCATGCCCAGGTTGCCGCTGGCGCCGGGGCGGTTTTCGACGATGACGTTCTGCTTCAGCTCGGCTTGCAGGCGCTCGGCCACCAGGCGCGCCGACACGTCGGTGGCGCCACCGGCCGGGTACGGCACGATGATGCGCATGGGCTTGTTGGGGAAGGCAGCGGTCTGCGCCAGGGCCGGCAGGGTGGCAACAAGCGCCGCGCCAACAAGGGCGGCTGTGGCAAGGCGGCGGTTCGGGGTCATGCAAGGTCTCCTGGGGAACGGGTGTTGAGGTTGTTGTGGTGGAAAGGCACGTGGGCGGTCAGCGAGCGTGGTTCGCCGTGTTCAGTTCAAGGCGGGCCTGCAGCTGTTCCAGGTCGGCCCAGCCGATGACCTGCTTGAACTCGGCCATGGTGGCGCGCGGCACGGGCAATTCGCCCATGGGTTGGCCGCAGCGTTCGGCCAGCGCGGCCAGGTTGGTGCGCAGGGCGTGCACCACGGTCAGCAGGCTCACGATGGGGTAGGTGGCCATGCCGGCCACGGCCTGGATCTGCGCGCGGTTCATGGTGGCCATCCAGGTGCCTTCCATCAGCTGCAGCGACAGCGGGCGGCCACACACCTGGCGCAGCTTCACCAGGTCGGCGTGGCTGCTGAAGGTGGGCGTGATGGGCTGGATCAGGTCGGCGCCGGCTTCGGCATAGCGGGCAGCGCGGTCCAGCGCTTCGCTGGGGTCTTTCACATCGGTGCGCGCCACGATCAGCAGGTTGGGGTCGCGCCGGGCGTCCACCGCGGCGCGGATCTTGGCCACCGCGTCGGCCATCGGCAGGGTGACCAGGGCGCTGGCGGCCGCGGGGCAGCGCTTGGGGCTGAGCTGGTCTTCGATGGACAGCGCGGCCACGCCGGCTTTCTCGAACGCACGCACGGTGCGCTGCACGTTCAGCACGTTGCCGTAGCCGGTGTCGGCGTCGGCAAACACCGGCTTGCGCACGGCATTGACGATGTGGTCGACGACGCCCACGTTTTCGCTCAAGGTGTACAGCTCCATGTCGGGCCGACCCAGCAGCGACGCAGAGACGCCGAAGCCAGTGGTGAACACGCCGTCGAAGTTGGACTGGTCCACCAGCAGCGCCGACAGCGCGTCTTGCGCGCCTGCAAACCAGACGGTGTTGCCGCTGGCCAGGCGTTGTTTCATCCACTGTCGTGCTTCGCTCATGGTGTGGTTCCTGCGGTGCGCGCCAGGCGCTGCTTCAGATAGGGGATCAGGCCGCCGGCTTCCAGCGTCTGGCGTTCGGCGGCGGCCAGCGGCTGCAGCGGCAGGTTGCTGCCACGGCCCACGTGGCGCACGCAGGCGGCTTGCCAGTCCACTTCGATTTCATCGCCGCGCTGCACCGCAGCCAGGATGCCGGGGCAGGTGACCAGCGGAAAGCCCATGCTGACCTCGCCGCGAAAGAAGCCGGGTGAAAACGACTCGGCCACCACGCCGCTTATGCCCAGGTGGCGCATGGCGCGCATGGCCGGGTAGTGCGGGTGGCCGTAGCCGAAGTTGCGCCCACCCACCAGCAGGTCGCCGCGCTGCACGGAGGCGGCAAAGCCGGGGTCGCGGTCGGTCAGCGCCAGTGCGGCCAGTTCTTTGACATCGGTGATCTTGATGTTGGCCACGCCGATGATCAGGTCGATGTCGTAGTCGTCTTCGTCAAAGACCCAGGCCACGCGGCCGCGCAGGTTGGGCAGGGTCATGGTGTGGTCCCCGCTTCTGCTGCTGCTGCTGCGGCCAAGTAGGGCCGGGGGTCGGCGATCCGGCCTTCGATGGCCGACGCGGCCACTACGGCGGCGTTGCAGATGTAGATCTCGCTGTTGACGCTGCCCATGCGGCCGGGTGTGTTCAGCGTGCCGGTGGACACCGCGCGCTGGCCATCGGCCATGGTGGCGATGCGGCCGTAGCAGTAGTCGCAGGTGGGCGAACTGATGAAGGCGCCGGCTTCGGACAGCGTCTCGATCAGCCCTTCGCGCGCGGCCTGGGTCATGATGGCTTGCGAGGTGGGCACCACGTGCAGTTGGAAGCCCGGTTTCACCTGCCGGCCGCGCAGCACGTTGGCCGCGGCGCGCAGGTCTTCAAGCCGGCCGCTGGCGCACGAGCCCAGGTAGCCGCTGTGCACCTCCAGCCCCAGGTGGTCGCTCAGGTTGCGCGTGTTGGCCGGGCTGGGCGGCACCACCACGATGGGCTGCAGGTCAGTCACATCCACCGTCACCACACGTTCGTAGACCGCGTCTTCGTCGGGGTACACGGGCGCCAGGTCCAGCTTGGCGCGGCCTTGGGTGTAGGCCAGCGTGCGGGCATCGGGCGCGATCAGCATGGTGGTGGCGCCCAGGAACATGGCCTGGCCGCAAACCGTCTGCCGGCCTTCGATGCTCATGGCGTCAATCACCGGGCCGGCCAGTTCCACGGCCTTGAAGGCGCAAGAAGACGGGCCCAGCACGCGCACCAGGTGGTGGAAGACGTCGCGCGCCATCACGCCGGGCTGCAAAGTGCCGGTGATGACGATCTTCACCGTGGGCGGCACGGTGAGTGCCAGCGTGGGCGACACGTAGGCTTCCAGCACGCCCTTGCGCGCGCCGAAGGCGTAGGTGCCAAACGCGCCCAGCTGGCTGACGTGGCCGTCAAAGTGCACGACAAAGGCGCCCGGCGTGGCGTAGCCCAGCTCGGCCGACACCTGGTGGCCGATGCCCTTGCGTTCGTGCACCGGCACGCCTTGCCTCGCGCCCCAGGTGCGTGTCACGCGGTGCAACTCTTCTTCCTTGGGGTTGGCGGCCGGCACCATGTGGTCGATGAACAGCACGAAGCGTTCGGGCTGCTGCACCTTGTCGACGCCGAACTCGTCGCGCGCCTCGCGGAAGAACACGTCGGTGTAGCCGGGGAAGTCGTAGCTGATGACAAAGTCGGGGCGGGCCTCGATGTCGTCACCGGGCCGCACGAAGGCCCGGCCGCTGGCGCGGGCCAGGATCTTCTCGGTCATCGTCTGGGGCGTGCGGGCAGGTACCATTTCCACCATGTGGCAAGTTGAAGCATCCAAGGGA
>JANMHH010000029.1:0-4391 GCA_031375065.1 Rubrivivax sp.
ATCTGGAAGTTGGTGCGCGGCCGAAAGCCGCCCAGTTCGGCCAGCATGGCCTGCACCACGTGGTCGACGTCACGGTCCAGGTCCTCAAAGCCGCGCTGCAACTGCAGGTTGTGGATGACGCGCTTCCAGGTTTCGTGCAGCGTGTCCTTGCTGGGGTAGTAGGCGCGGTAGGTGGGGCGCGACGCGGGTTCATCGTTTTCGATGTACTCGGTGCTGACGGCCGGCCGCACGAAGATGAAGTCGTTGCGGAAGTAACTGCGGTGCAGCAGCTTGGCCGTCACGCTGTTGAAAAACGTTTCGGCCAGCTCGGGCTGGTGGTGGTCGGTGAGCAGGCCGATGTAGTGCAGCTTGGCCTGCTGCCAGGTGTCCATCGACAGCGCGTCGATTTGGAAGTCGCCGCGCAGGCGCTGCACCGCTTCGTTGACACGCTGGTCGTAAAACTCGATGCGCTGGGCCTGCGAGCGCTGTTGCCCGTGCCAGTCGGCCTGCTCGAAGCGCGCCTTGGCCTGCGCCGTGGTTTCGCGAAACAGGCGGTAGTGGCGGTTGAAACCGTCAATCAGCGCCTGCGCGATGTCAAAGGCGCTTTGGTCGGTCAGGCGGTGCGGAAACATCGGGCGGCCACAGTCCTGGGCGGGCTGCTACAGCGCACCGGGGCCGTAGGTGGTGTCGGCGCTCTCCAGCCCGTCTTCGACCACGTCGTCAAAGGTTTCATCCACTTTTTGGTCGGCACGCGGGTAGCGCTTGAGCGCCGCCGCAAAAACCTCAACCACGGTATCGGGCCGGTCCATGGTGACTTGCAAATTCTTCAGCAGACCGTCCTTCAAGCCGTAAACCCAACCGTGCACCGCCACCGTCTGCCCACGCGACCAGGCGTCTTGCAGCACGGTGGACAAGGCCACGTTGCCAACCTGCTCGATGACGTTCATCTCGCACAGGATGTCTTCCTGTTCTTCGGCCGGCAAATGGTCCAGCCGCTTGCGGTGGCGCAAGCGCACGTCCTGCACATGGCGCAGCCAGTTGTCGGCCAGGCCGATGCGGATGCCGCGCATGGCCGCGCGCACACCCGCGCAACCGTAGTGGCCCACCACCATGATGTGCTTGACCTTCAGGTGTTCCACCGCAAACTGGATGGTGGACAGCGCGTTGTGATCGCTGTGCACCACCACGTTGGCCACGTTGCGGTGCACGAACACCTCGCCGGGGTCCAGCCCAGTGATTTCGTTGGCCGGCACGCGGCTGTCGGCGCAGCCGATCCACATGTAGCGCGGCGACTGCTGCTGCGCCAAGCGGGTGAAGAAGCCCGGCTGGCGCTGCTCGGTGGCGGCGGCCCACTGGCGGTTGTTGTCCAGCAGGTCTTGAAGTTCGTCAGGGGCGTTCATGGTCGCAGTGTAGGCAACTGTTGTTCACGGGCTGTGGCGTTGCGGCGCAGGCCCGCCGCTTGAGCGCCACCCGAGCACCACTCCAGCGCCACCCCGCCCCGTCACATCGTTTCAGCGAAGAGTTCGCGACCGATCAACATGCGGCGGATCTCGGAGGTTCCGGCACCAATTTCATACAACTTGGCGTCACGCCACAGGCGGCCCAGCGGGTATTCGTTGATGTAGCCGTTGCCGCCAAAGATCTGCACGCCCTCACCCGCCATCCAGGTGGCTTTCTCGGCGCACCACAAGATGACGCTGGCGCAGTCCTTGCGCACCTGGCGCACGTGTTCGGCGCCCAGCAGGTCCAGGTTCTTGCCCACCGTGTAGCAAAAAGCGCGGCCGGCCTGCAGCACGGTGTACATGTCGGCCACCTTGCCTTGAATCAGCTGGAACTCGCCGATCGACTGCCCGAATTGTTTTCGGTCGTGCGTGTACGGGATGACGTTGTCCATCACCGCCTGCATGATGCCGATGGGGCCCGCAGCCAGCACCGCGCGCTCATAGTCCAGCCCGCTCATCAAGACCTTGGCGCCGCCGTTGAGGTGGCCCAGGATGTTGGTGCTGGGCACTTCGACGTTGTTGAACACCATCTCGCCAGTGTGGCTGCCGCGCATGCCCAGCTTGTCCAGCTTCTGCGCCGTGGAAAAGCCCTTCATGCCCTTTTCGACGATGAAGGCGGTCACGCCCCGTGCGCCCAGCTCGGGCTCGGTCTTGGCGTAGACCACCATGGTGTCGGCGTCGGGGCCGTTGGTGATCCACATCTTGGTGCCATTGAGCAGGTGGTAGCCGCCTTTGTCTTCGGCCTTCAGCTTCATGCTGATGACGTCGCTGCCCGCGCCGGGCTCGCTCATGGCCAGCGCGCCCACGTGTTCGCCACTGATCAGCTTGGGCAGGTACTTCTGTTTCTGCGCTTCGGTGCCATTGCGCTTGAGCTGGTTGACACACAGGTTGCTGTGCGCACCGTAGCTCAGGCCCACGCTGGCGCTGGCGCGGCTGATTTCTTCCATCGCGATCATGTGCGCCAGGTAGCCCATGCCCGCGCCACCATAGGCCTCGGGCACGGTGATGCCGAGCACGCCCACGTCGCCCATCTTGCGCCAAAGGTCCATCGGAAACTGGTCGCTGCGGTCGATTTCCGCGGCCCGGGGAGCGATCTCGGCTTCGGCGAAATCACGCACCGCGTCGCGCAGCGCGTCGATGTCTTCACCGAGCTGGAAGTTCAGGCCTGGCAGGTTCATGGCGAGGGCTCCGTGCAATTGACGTTGACGTAAACGTCAATCATAAAGGAGCGCTCCGGCGCCCGCAGCCTACTTGGGGTTGGACAGGATCTGCCCTAGCTCCTTGAAGATGGCGCTGCTGGAATCGACCAATGCCGGCTGCAGTTCGGCGGCGTCGAAGCTGACCCAGAAGTCCGCCTTCTCGCTGTTCATGCCTGCGCCACCGGCCAACGCGCCCAGCAGGCCACCGCCGCGTGCCGTGCGTTTGCCGCCGCCAAACAACGAGGCAGAGACCTCGAACCTGGGCACGTCGCTGGTCACCGTCAGGCCCTTGATGGGCACCGGTTGCTGCAGCGCCACGGCATGCAAGTGGCCGGGGTTGCCGGTGGACTGCATGAACGAAAACACCGTGCCGCCCTCGACGATGCGGGCATTGGGTTTGATCACGCCGGTGACGTTGCTCCATCCCGAGCAGTTTCCCCCCGCGGTGTTGCCGCAGGTGGTGACGCCCAGGTCGACCAGCGGCACGGTCAGGCGCACGTTCAAGGCCGTCGCGTTCAGACCGGCGGCCACCTTGGCCTGGCCTAGGAAGATCGTGGCCAGGTTGAAGACTTCCGACCCGCCGCCGCCCAGCCATTCCTTGGCCTGGCGGTCAAAGCCCACCAGATTGCGCGGCGGGTCCGTGCCTTCCAGTGGCTTGGTGGCGTAGCTGCTGAGTTTGGCGTCCTGCACGGTGGCCACCACCAGGGGCAGGCCCTGCGCTGAAAAGAGCTTGCTGGCCTTCATCAGCGGGCTGCTGGAAAACACGGCCGGGTTGGGTTGCCCCACTTTGCGGATGTCGGCCATGGCCTCATGGGCCGCCACGTCAGCGGCCGGCACCACATCCACCCCAGCCGCCTTCAGGTCGGTCACCAGTTGGGCATACAGGGCGTCGGCCGTCGCCTGCAGCACTTCGGGCGCTGGCTCTTTCCACTTGGAATAGAACACGTCGCTCTCATTGCGCTTGCTGGAGATGCCGATGTCGGTAACGTACTGCACCACGAATGTGGTGATGGCCACCCGCTTGAGCGCCGTCAGGTTGTCAGGCACCTGGCCTTTGAGCAGGCCCTGAGAGCCGGTGACGTCGGTGGCCGCCAGCGCGGGGGCGGTCAGAAGGGCCAAGCCCAGGCCGATGGCGTTGAGTGCGTGTTTCATGATGAACCTCGTTCAACGGGCTCGGCCACCACTTCAGCGGCGCAAGAGACAGCCCGTTCAGGTGCTTACGCCGCAGCCAGTCGGCAAAAGGCTCAGCGGCGTCGGCGCGCGGCGTCGACAGGTGCTCCGAGCAGGCTCTTGCAGCGCGCTTCGTGCTGGCTGATTTCGGCCAGCGTGATCTCGATGTCCTCGCGCTGGCGTTCGAGCAGCACCCGGTGCTCCTTCAGCGTGGCCAGGAACGCGCTGAGCTGCGGGGCCGTGTCGGACGGTGACTCGTACAAATCCACAAGGTCCTTCACCTCCTGCAGGCTCAAGCCGAGGCGCTTGCCGCGCAGCGTGAGCTTGAGGCGCGTCCGGTCGCGCTGGTTGTAGACGCGGTTGCGGCCGGCGCGGCCCGGTGTGAGCAATCCCACGTCTTCATAGAAGCGGATCGCGCGCGCCGTGATGTCGAACTCCTGCGCCAGTTCGGTGATGGTGAAGGTGAAGCTGCGGCTCTCCTTGCCGACTTCCCGGGAACGCGCGGCTGCGGTCATGGCTGGTGACGGGTCGGGTTGACGTT
>JANMHH010000101.1:0-2128 GCA_031375065.1 Rubrivivax sp.
GCCAGTCTGGCGCGTTTCCAGCTGTCGGTGGACATGCTGGTGGGCCGCAAGCGCCGCTATGACCCGCAACCCATGCGCTACTTCATGCCGCAGTTGCCGGTGGTGGAATTTTTCGAGCGCGAGCAGTTCCCGTGGCTGGACGCGGTAGAGGACGCCTGGGAGCCCATCCGCGACGAGTTCTTGGCGGTGCTGCAGGCCGACCAGGGTTTTTCGCCTTACATCCAGTACGGAGCCGATCAACCCGTGGCCCAATGGGCCGAGTTGAACCATTCGCCGCAGTGGAGCGCCTTTCATCTGGTGAAGGAAGGGCAGGCTGTGGCAGACAACGCAGCGCGTTGCCCAGTGACCATGGCCACATGGCGTCAAACGCCATCGCCAGACCAGCCCGGCCGCACACCGGTGATGATGTACTCGCTGCTCAAACCGCGAACGCACATCCCTGCACATGTGGGCGCCAGCAACTGCCGCCTGGTGACGCACCTGCCCTTGATCGTGCCGCCCGGTTGTCGCTTCCGGGTGGGCAACCAGACCCGCGAGTGGCTACCGGGCAAAGCCTGGGTCTTCGACGACACCATCGAGCACGAGGCCTGGAACGACAGCGACCAACTGCGCGTGGTGTTGATCTTTGACACCTGGCACCCGCTGCTCAACGAACAAGAGCGGCGCATGATCACGGCCTTGAATGCCGCGCTCAACGCCTTCAGCAGCAATGCTGCAGCCGATTACGACGTTTGATTCAGTGCAGTGCCTTGGCGGCTAAATGCCCCAGTCGCCGCGTGCGCCCGGGTGGCTGTCGATGGCGGCAAAGAGGGCCTGCACCATGCCCTGCTCAGCTGCTGTGAGTTCAGGCTGCCACACCTCAAACAGAAGCACCACGCGGGTCTGGTCGCTGTCGTTCCAGGCCTCGTGCTCTATCGTGTCGTCAAACACCCAAGCCTGACCCTCAACCCAAGGGCGTGTTTCATGGCCCACCCGGAACCGGCACCCTGCAGGGACGATGAGCGGCAGGTGACAAATCAGTCGGGTGTTGACAAAGCCGTGGTGCGCGGGGATGTGGGCGCCAGGCCGCATCAGGGAAAAAAGCACCGACGGCGAGCGCCCTGGCACTTGGGTCAGGGGCATGCCTTTCAAGGCGGCCATGGTGCGCGGGCAGCGCTGCGCATGGGCCGTCACTTCAATGCCGTTTTTCCACAGGTAGTAGGCGCTCCAGTCGGGGTTGTTCAGCATGCCGCCACTGGACAAAGCGGGCCGGCTCGGGTCACGCTGCACATAGGGCGTGAAAGCGCCTTCGCTTTGCAGCACGGCCAGCAACTCTTGCCGAATGTCGGCGGTGGCCGCTTCCAGCGCCGGCAGCCATGGGAACCGGTCGCGACCGTAGAACTGCACGTGCGGCAAGCCGGGAAAAAAGTAGTGCTTGGGTTGTTGCAGGTAGACCTGTTTTTCACCCAACAAGATGCCCACCGAATCGGCAAAACGCGTTGAAGACTCTGCGGCCTGTTCGCGGACCTGGGCCAAGGTGCGCTGCAACGCACCTTGCAGGTCTTCCTGGTAGCGCTGAGCCATGGCTCGGGCGCGTGCCAACTCGTCTTTCATATCGCTGGGCGGGCTGGCACCAGACGGCGCCGATTTGACGGCGGCTTGATAGAACGAGGCCGCCGCTGCGCCGTCACCGTCCAGGTGAAAGAGATCGGCCTTGACCAGCAACGCGCGCAGGTTGCGGGGATCAGCAGCCAGGGCGACGTCGGCTTCTCGATGGGCGCTGACGTGGTCCTTGAGCAGGGCGTGAGCGTAGGCCAGCGCCAGATGGACTGCCGCATCGTCCAGGCCGGCCGCCACAACGCTTTGCAAGGCATCGCGTGCCGAGGCGCCGTCGCGCCGGCGCAGCGCTTCAACAGCAGCCTGGGTCAGTGCCTGAGCTTGTGCAGCTTGCATGGTGCGGCTTGCAGGGTGCAGGGACAGCCACCTTGCGGCAGCGGGCCTTGGACTCAGAACCCGTTCACTTCGGCGCCAACCGAATCGCCCCATCCAGCCGGATCACTTCCCCATTGAGCATGTCGTTCTCAAAGATGTGCCGCACCAGCTTGGCGTAGTCCTGTGGCGTGCCCAGCCGGCTGGGGAAGGGCACGCC
>JANMHH010000130.1:0-6894 GCA_031375065.1 Rubrivivax sp.
TCAGGGACCAGGCCACCTGGGATGCGGCCAGGCATGTTCAGACCCCAAAAACGGCTTGACGTTGAACACAGTTGCTCCTCCTAATACTTCGCTGCGCCCGGTACCCATTGCCCTCGTCCATCCACCATGGAGGCGGTCCAAAAAAATCGGCACGCCACCGCTGGTGCCTGAGCGGGCGATTGGGGTGCCCTGCGGAGCGAAGTATTCGGAGGAGCGGCGGGCGAAGCCCGGCGCGGGGGACATGAGCGCAGCAGGGCACCCCAAGCGCACGCGATCGCCTCAGACTGCCGCAGATCGAAAGTCAGCAATGCGCCGTCAGCTGCCTCATCCGACCCCAACTTTCCATGCGATTGAACGCACAGTGATAAGAAAGGGCTGGCTGGGTTGGTGTCTGTCAGCTATTCGCTCCGACGCCCATACGCCGGGTCGATGCGAACAAACGCCGCCGCGCCAAAAGACGCCAAGGTGGCCACGCAGCACCAGATGAAGAAGTTCACGTAACCCAGCTGGCTTTGCAGCCAGCCGGCCCACATACCGGGCAGCATCATGCCCAGCGCCATGAAGCCGGTGCACAGCGCGTAGTGCGCCGTCTTGTGCACGGCCGAGCCGTCCGCACCGCCGGCCACCATCAGCATGAAGACCATGTAGGCGGTGAAGCCAAAGCCATAACCAAACTGCTCCACCGCCAGCGCCGCGCTGACCAGCAGCACGCTGCCGGGCTGCGCCATGGCCAGCCAGACAAACAGCACGTTGGGCAGGTGCATGCAGATCATCAGCGGCCACAGCAGCCGCCGCAGACCGCCGCGTGAAATGACCCAGCCGCCCAGCAGCCCACCCGCCGTGAGCGCGATGACACCCACCGTGCCGTAGGCGATGCCCACGTCCTGGGTGCGCAGACCCAAACCGCCGGCGGCGCGACTGTCCAGCAAAAACGGCGTCACCAGCTTGAGCAGCTGCGCTTCGGCAAAGCGGTACAGCAGCAAAAAGGCCAGGATGCGCAGCAAGTCGGGCTTGGCGAAGAAGGCCGCAAAGACCTTGAAGAAGTCGGCCCAGAAGGTGGCGCTCCGCGGCGTGGGGCCGTCTTGCGCTGGCCGCGGCAAGGCCCACAGGTGCAGCAACGCGGCCAAGGCAAACACCACCGCCAGCAGCCCGAAGACCCAGGTCCAGGCCAGCACCGCGCTGCCCTGGCGTTCGGTCAGCCAACCCGCCAGGTAAACCAGGCCGCCCTGCCCGCCCAGCATGCTCAGGCGGTAGAACGTGCTGCGCACGCCCACAAAGGCGGCCTGCGTGCGCTGCGGCAAAGCCAGCATGTAAAAGCCGTCGGCCGCAATGTCGTGGGTGGCCGAAGCAAAGGCCATCAGCCAGAACATGGCCAGCGTCAGCTGCAAGAACTTCGGTGCCGGCAAGGTCAGCGCCACCAGCGCAAAAGCCACGCCCACGGCGAATTGCAAGGCCACGATCCAGCGCCGTTTGCTGCCCAGCAGGTCGACCAAGGGGCTCCACAGCGGCTTGATGACCCAGGGCAGGTAGAGCCAGCTGGTGTACAGCGCGATGTCGGTGTTGGACACGCCCAGGTTCTTGTACATGACGACGCTCAGCGTCATCACCACCACATAGGGCAGGCCCTGGGCGAAGTAGAGCGTGGGGATCCAGCGCCAGGGTGTCACGGGGCTCATGCACTGATGTTCACATGATTTGGCGGGACCACCGAGCCGCGCTGCGCGCTCGCTGGTGTTGTCTGCAAGCTGCGGACCTTGGTTATCCCGTATGGGTCGCCAGCGAGCCAGGGTCAAAACTGTGTGAGACTGTTTCTGGGTTGGAACCCGGTGTCCACTGCTGTTGGCATTGATGCTGCGGCACCCCGAAACAACCAGCCCACCATCACCCAAAAGATCGCCCAAAAAATCACCCCGAGGAGTCCCGCGAATGAAGCTCAACGTTCTGGTCACCAGCCTGACCTTGCTGGGTCTGGCCACCCATGTGCACGCGCAATCCGACCAGCGTGTGCTGATCACGGGCTCCAGCATCAAGCGCATCCAGGCCGAAGGCGCCTTGCCAGTGCAGACCATCAGCCGCGCCGAGTTGGACCGCCAGGGCATCGGCAGCGCCGAGCAGTTGATCTCGGTGCTCAGCGTCAACGGCAACGGCCTGGACAACCTGGCCAGCAATGGCGACGTGGTCAGCGGCCAATCGCGCGGCAACAACGGCGCCACTTCGGCCAACCTGCGCAGCCAGGGCAGCAACGCCACGTTGATTCTGTTGAACGGCCGCCGTGTCGCGGCCCACGGTTTGAATGGCGGCACGGTTGACCTGAACCAGATTCCGTTTTCAGCCATCGAGCGGGTTGAAATTCTGAAAGACGGCGCGTCGTCGATCTATGGCACCGACGCCATCGGTGGTGTCATCAACTTCATCCTGCGCACCGATTTCAGGGGTCTGCGGGCCTCGGCCAACGCCGACATCACCGAACAAGGCGGCGGCAACATCCACCGCGCTTCCATCGTGGGGGGCTGGGGCGACATGGCCACCGACGGCTTCAACGTGCTGGCCACGCTGGCCGTCAGTGAAGCCAAAAAGCTCACCGGCGCCGACCGCGACTTCGTCAACACCTTCCAACCCAACCGCGGCCTGTCGCCCGACACCCGCGGCACCCCGTTTGCCACGCTGTTCGCCGTCAACACCGCCACGCCCACGCTGATGACGCGCCCGGGTGGCGCGGCCACGCCAGCCGGCAACGGCACTGGCCCGCTGATTGGCACGGTCACGACCAACGGCATCAACGTGCTGGACCTGCCCGGCGGCGCCGGTTGTGCCACCCAGCCCAACACCGGCCCCTACAACGAAGCCATCTGGGCAGCGGGCGCTGGCGCACAGTACGGCTGCGCCTGGGATACCGGCAAGTCGGCGGTGATTCAGCAGCCGGTGAAGAACACCAGCCTGGTCACCCGCGGCACCTTCAAGCTGGCGCAACACCAGCTCACCGGCGAACTGGTGCTGGGCAAGTCAGAGTCGGCCAAGAGCTTCTCCGAAAATCAGATCACCACCAGCAACAGCACCGCCAACATCGGCCTGGACAACCCGGCCAACCTGCGCGCACCCACCCAGGTCGCCAGCCCGTTCCGCAACCTGGCCTACCCCAGCACGGGTGCGGGCTATGCGCGGGTCTACCAGCAGCTGGTGGCCTTTGTGCCGGCACTGGCGGCCAACAACGGCTTGCCGATCGCCTTTCGCTGGCGCTGCATGGTGTGTGGCCAACGCGAAATCGAAACCGAAACCGACACCTCGCGCATTTTGCTGGCGGTGGACGGCCCGTTGGGCTTACTGGCCAACTGGGACTACCGCGTCGGCGCGTCGCGGGCCACCAGCGAGAGCAAGTCCACGCTGGGCAGCGGCTACCACTACATGCAGGGCTTTGCCAACCTGATCAACAACGGCACGCTCAACCCGTTCTTGCTGGCCGGCGAGAGCCAGACGCCGGCTGCACTGGCCGCGCTGGACGCGGTCTCGGCGCGCGGCACGGTGCTGTATGGCGGCAAGTTCACGATGGACCAGATCGACGCCACCGCGTCGGGCCCGCTGTTCAAGCTGCCCGCAGGCGAGGTGCTGGCCGCGGTGGGTGTCGACATCCGCAGCGAAAAGTACAAGTTCGATGCGGTGCCCAACACCGACATCAACCGGTGGGTCTTCAACGCGCCCTTTGACACCATCAACGGCCTTTCTGGCGTCAAGCGCGACGTCAAGGCGGTGTTTGGTGAGGTCATCGTGCCCATCGTCAAGGGGCTGGAAGTCAACCTGTCGGGCCGCCACGACGAGTACACCGGCTTTGGCGGCACCACCAACCCCAAGGTGGCGCTGCGCTTTGTGCCCGTCGACAGCGTGCTGGTTCGCGCGTCCTACAGCACCGGTTTTCGCGTGCCCACCTTCAACCAGCTTTACAACGGCATCACCGAGTCGCCCAACACCGGCGCCGGTGTGGTCGACCCCCAGCGTTGCCCCAGCGGCGCGGTGGACACCACGCCGGGTTCACCGTGCAACGCCATCACCTTCAACACGCTGTTTGGTGGCAAGCCCGAACTGGGCCCCGAAGAGGCCAAGATGAGCAGCTTCGGCGTGGTCTGGCAACCGGTGGCCGAGTTCAGCGTGGGTCTGGACTGGTGGGACATCAAACGCGAAGGCACCATCCGCGAGCCGACATTGACCACCATCCTGGCCAACTACACGCTGTTCCCGAACAACTTCGAGCGTGACCCCATCACCGGCAACATCACGCGCATCGACACCCGCTGGATCAACGCTGGTGAAACCCGCACCAAGGGCCTGGAGCTGAGCGTGCGCGCCAACACCACCCTGCACGGTGTGCGCGTGGCCGCCGGCCTGGACGGCTCTTACCTGCTGGAGAAAAAGTCCCGCCTGTTGCCCAACACGCCGTTTGGCGCCAGTGAAGTGGGCGTGTTCACCCGCTCCAGCGATTTGGGCATACGCTGGAAGCACGCGGCCTATGTCACGGGCGCGTTGGCCGACTGGGCCGTCACCTTCAGCCAGCGCTATGTGGGTGGCTATGCGGGCTTCGTGCCGCCGGGCGTGGGCACCACCGGCACCAAGTTCATCCCCAGCGACTGGTCCTACAAGGTCGGGCCGTATTCCACCTTCAACCTGGCCGCCAGCTACAGCGGCGTGAAGAACCTGACGCTGAGCGTTGGCGTTAAGAACCTGATGGACCGCGACCCGCCGTTTGCCAACTCCTACGACACCAACACCGGGTCGGGCAGCTCGTGGGAACCGCGCGTGGCCGACCCGCGTGGCCGTTCGTTCCTGTTGGGGGCGGAGTACAAGTTCTTCTGATGGCAGGAGGCGGCCGGCACGATGAACTGGACGGCTGACGCTCTGCCACCGTCAGCTTGATCGCGGGCGTTGACCCACCGACCAGCGCACCAACTGCCGCACCAACGGCCGCACCAACCACCGCCTCACCAGGGGCCTCTGCGGAGGCCCCTTTCCTTTGAGGGAAGATGCAGCCCATGAGCATCGAACATGCCCCCTTGGCGCAAGCGCTGATCCAGGCCGTGCGCCAGCAGGACTTCCACGCCACCCCCGACAAGATGCGGGCCGGCCAGCCGGTGCAGGCCTTTCCCAGCATCGACCTGGCCCTGGTGGCCTTTCCCCGTGGCCGCGCACCACGCTGGGCCAACGTGCTGTTCTCGCGCGAACACCCCGGCGGTGTCGCGGCGCAGATCGGTGAACAGGGCGGCGCGGTGCAGCACCTGCGCTTTGACGCCGACCAGCAAGGCGAAGGCGGCACGTCCATCGCCTGGCAGCCCGGTGCCGATTGGTCGCGCATGAGTTGGCGCACCTTGCACGGCGGCGGACCGCAAAGATTTGTGGCGCCCTACCCGGCTTCGCTGCTCAAGCTGATGGTGGCCGTGGGCGTGGGCCTGGCCGTGGACGCCGGCCGCGCCACCTGGGCCCAGGTGCTGCCCGCGCTGGACCCGATGATCACGGTCAGCGACAACGACGCCACCGACACCTGCGTGGCGCTGCTGCACCGGGTGGGTTTGATCGACACCTTGAACCAGCGCTTTTTGGCCCTGGACCTGCCCACGCTGCAACTCAACCGCACCACGGCGGCGGGTGGCTGGCGCAACGGCCAGGGCTCGGGTGTGGGCCACATCCACATGACGGCCTGGGACACCGTGCGGCTGCTGTGGCTGCTGGACGCCGACGCACCACCTGCACCCTGGCTGCCAGCAGGCGCACCGTCCTTGCTGCAACCCAGCACACGCGACGGCCTGCGCGGCCTGTTGGCGCGCCAGACACTCGACGAGATTCTCTCTTCCGGTCACCTGCGCGGCATGCCCGGCTGGGTGCCCGGCCTGCCCGACGCGCCGGCCTTTGCCCACAAGACCGGCACCACCGAAAATTACGCCTCCGACGCCGGCATCGTGAAGACCGAAGGCGCGCACTACATCGTGGCCGTGCTCACCAACCTGGGTGAACGTTATGCGCCCGACGAACGCTGCGCCACCACCTGGAAACTGCCCGCATTGGGCGGAGCCATTCACACCTTGATGCTGTCGCTGAAATGACCTTTCGAACACTTCAACCTGGCGACCAGATCGGCGTGCTGGCACCCGCCAGCCCGGTGGCCGCGGACAAGCTGCCGGCCGTGCAGGCTCTCTATGCCCGCTGGGGTCTTCAGGTGCGGCTCTACCCCAGTTGTCACGCCAACACCGGGTACTTGGCCGGCAGCGACGCGCTGCGTCTGGCCGACCTGCACGCTGCCTTGGCCGACGACGACGTGGCAGCCATTCACTGCCTGCGCGGTGGCTACGGCAGCATGCGGCTGCTCGACGCCATCGACACCACGCTGTTGCGACGCCATCCCAAGCTCTTGATCGGCTACAGCGACATCACCGCGCTGCACGCGCTGTGGGCCCTGCAAGGCTTGCCCAGCCTGCACGCGCCGATGCCCGCGTCCGACCTCATCCAGGTCGGCCGCGAAGACGACGAGGCCGCGTTGCTGAGCGTGCTGCGCCAGGGCCTGAAAAAAGGACAAGTCCTGGCGCCTGCACTGGCAGACGGCGCGCTGCGCGTTGACGGCACGGCACAGGGGCGACTGATCGGCGGCAACCTGAGCCTGGTGGCGGCCTTGCTGGGCACCCCATGGGCCTGGGACGCGCGCGGGGCCATCCTGTTTCTGGAAGACATCAACGAAGAACTGTTTCGGGTGGACCGCCTGCTGACGCAACTGCGCCTGGCCGGCGTGCTCGACGCCGTGGCCGGGGTGGTGCTGGGCAGCTTCACCGAAGCCACCTACCCCGCCGCGCTGCTGCAGCAGATGCTGGGCGGGTTGAACAAACCGGTGCTGGCCGGCTGGCCCACCGGCCATGGCACGCC
>JANMHH010000166.1:0-2842 GCA_031375065.1 Rubrivivax sp.
GTGCGTTTTGACGAAGGCGATGTCACCGCCCACGGCCGCCAGGCCCGCGGTGTGAAGGGCATGACGCTGGAAGAAGGCCAAAGCGTGATCGCGATGCTGGTGGCCGAAGACGAAACCCAGAGCGTGCTGACCGCCACCGAAAACGGCTACGGCAAGCGCACCAGCATCGTCGAGTACACCCGCCATGGGCGCGGCACCAAGGGCATGATCGCGATCCAGCAAACCGAGCGCAACGGCCGCGTGGTGGCCGCCACGCTGGTGCGGCCAGCCGACGAGATCATGCTCATCACCGACAAGGGCGTGCTGGTGCGCACCCGGGTCAGTGAAATCCGCGAGCTGGGTCGCGCCACGCAGGGCGTGACGCTGATCTCGCTGGACAACGGCACCAAACTGTCGGGTCTGCAACGCCTGGTTGAAAACGACGCCCCCACTGACAACGAAGACAGCGCCGGCAGCGATCCGAGCGCAGAAGGAAACCCATGAACAAGCCCGTTTTCATCGCCCTCACCTTGGCCTGTGCCTTGGTGGCCCCGACCGCCGCTCTGGCCCAGAGCAACGGCAAAAAAGAACTGGTGGCGAAGATCCTTCAGCTGCAACAACCCGGCATCGAGGCCATGGCCCGCCAGATGGCCGAGCAACCCGCGATGCAGTTGATGCAGCAGGCCGGCCCGGCCTTGCAGCGTCTGCCCGCCGAACGCCGCGAAGCGGTGGCCAAGGACGTCGAAGCCGACATGCGCAAGTACGCCGACGAAGCGGTCCCCCTGGTGCGCGACCGCGCCGTCAAGGCTGCACCCACCACCATTGGGCCGATCTTGGAAGAGCGCTTCACCGAAGACGAGTTGCGTCAGGTGGTGTCCATGCTCGAGTCGCCCACCATCCGCAAGTTTCAGGGCATGGCCGGCGATATGCAGAAGGCCCTGATGGAGAAGGTGGTGGCCGACACCCGCGCCGAGATCGAGCCCAAGGCACGTGCCATGACCACCAGCGTCTCCAAGCGTTTGACGCCCCCCGCAGGGCCGGCGACCAACAGCTCGGCGCCGAAGAAGTAAGCCCAGCCGGACCCCGCCATGCCCGACGTGAACGAGCCTTCGGCCACCAACCCGCTGCTGTTGTCGTTGCGCACCCGCATCGACGCCGTGGACCGCGAGTTGCTGGCGCTGCTCAACCGCCGGGCGGCCTTGGCGCTGGAGGTGGGCGAGGTCAAGAAACAAGAAGGCTCGCCGGTGTTCCGCCCAGAGCGCGAAGCGCAGGTCATCGACGGCCTGAAGGCCGCCAACGCAGGACCGCTGCCCAACGACTGCGTGGCGCCAATCTGGCGCGAAATCATGTCGGCCAGCCGCGCGCTCGAAACCCCCACGCGGGTGGCCTATCTGGGGCCTGCAGGCACCTTCAGCGAAGAAGCGGCGCTCGGGTTCTTTGGCTCGTCGATCCTGAAGGTGCCGTGCGCCAATTTCGACGAGGTCTTTCACGTCACCGCCACGGGCGCGGCAGACTTTGGCGTGGTGCCAGTGGAAAATTCCACCGAAGGCGTGGTCACCCGGTCGCTCGACCTGTTCCTGCACACCCCGCTGTTCATCATTGGCGAAACCAGCCTGTTTGTGCGCCACAACCTGCTGCGCAAGACCGACAGCACGCAGGGCGTCACGGCCGTGCTGGCCCACCCGCAGGCACTGGCGCAATGCAACGCCTGGCTGTCTGCGCACCTGCCAGGGGCCGAACGCAGGCCGGTGTCGAGCAACGCCGAAGGTGCCCGCCTGGCCGCACTGGATGGCAGCCTGGCCGCCATCGCCAGCACCCGTGCGGCCGGTGAATTTGGGCTGCACGTGGTGGCACCGGCGGTGCAGGACGACGCCCACAACCGCACCCGGTTTGCCGTGGTCACCCACCCGCAGCGTCACCCGGCGCCCAAGGCGTCGGGACACGATTGCACCAGCCTGGTGGTGTCGGTCACCAACCGGCCCGGCGCGGTGCACGACATGCTGGTGCCGTTGAAGTCGCATGGGGTGTCGATGACCCGCTTTGAGTCCAGGCCAGCCCGCTCGGGCCAATGGGAGTACTACTTCTACATCGATCTGGAAGGTCACCCTGACGACGCCAACGTGACCCAGGCGTTGGCCGAGTTGCGCCAGGTCTGTGCCTACTTCAAGGTGTTGGGTACCTACCCGATCGACGTGAAATGAGCCTTCCAGCTGACCATCGTTCACGGTCGATCCAGGCTGCCTGGGCCGAGTCCCGGCGCAGCCGGCTCCATGCCCTGTGCTGGCTGTTGGACTGAGGCGGCAGCGATGTTCAACCAACTGGGTGTCATCGGCTGTGGATTGATGGGCGGCAGCTTTGCTTTGGCGCTCAAGCGCGCCGGGCTGGTCAAGCGGGTCATCGGCTACAGCAAGTCACCTTCGACCACCGAAAGAGCCAAGAAGCTCGGCATCATCGACGTGGCCGCCGAGTCCGCCTTGCTGGCCGTCTCGGGCTCGGACATCGTGTTGTTGGCGGTGCCGGTGGCCGCCACCGAAACCACCTTCAAGGCCATCCGCCACCTGGTCGAGCCGGGCGTGCTGTTCATGGACGTCGGCAGCACCAAGCGCGATGTGGTGGACGCCGCGCGCCGGGTGCTGCGCGAACGGATCACGTCGTTTGTGCCGGCCCATCCGATCACCGGCAAAGAGGTGTCGGGCATTGCCCACGCCGACGCCGCGCTTTACAGCGGGCGCCAGGTCATCATCACGCCGCTGGCACAAACCTCGCCCGAATTGGTTCAGAAAGCCACCGACGTGTGGTCCGCCATTGGCGCCCAGGTGCTGAAGATGACACCTGAAAACCACGACGCTGCTTTTGCCGCGGT
>JANMHH010000167.1:0-4276 GCA_031375065.1 Rubrivivax sp.
CCCAGCGCGCCGGCGCCCACGGCAGCAAAGGACCACCACGACACCAACACGCTGTCGACCAGCCGTGTGGCCAGCACCAGCGGCAACAGCACCCACAGCGTGTAGAGCTCCCACATGTGGCCAAAGTAGCCCAGCACCGAGGCGCGCACCTTGCGGTCGCGCCACAGGCTGTGAAGCGCCGACAGGCGCAGCGCGGGGGTGGGCCGCGGCGCGGGTTCGGGCAGCAGCCAGATCACCATCAGGCCGGCCAGCACCGAAGCAGCCGCCACCGCCACAAACACCGACTGCCAGGGCCATTGCGTGCCCAGTGCGCGCAGCGCATGCGGGCTGGCGCTGCCCAGCACCAAGGCGCCGACCAGCCAACCCAGCGCCGCCCCCAGGCCGCGCGGAAACCACAGCGACGCCAACTTCATGCCCACTGGATAGATGCCCGCCAGAAAGAAGCCGGTCAGCGCGCGCCACAGCCACAGCGCCGTGAAGTGGCCCGCCGTGGCCGCCGCAGCCAAGGTGCAGATGGCAGCGGCCAGCGCACAAAACAGGAACACGCGGCGGGCGGCAAAGCGGTCGGCCACGGTCAGCAAGGCAAACACCAGCGTGCCGACGATGAAGCCCAGTTGCAGCGCCGCGGTAAGGGTGCCCACCGCCGCTGCGTTCCAGCCGAAGGCTTGCTGCAAGTCAGGCATCACCGCGTTGACCGCAAACCAAGGCGAGGTGCCCAGCAATTGCGCCAGCACCAGCACCGGCAACACACGGCGCGGTGTGCCAGTGGCGCGGGGTTCGGAGACGGGTGACTTCATGGACGAGGCAGCCGCAGACGGTAGCACGCAGCTGGCGGCGCACGGGCAGGGCCAGCGCTCTTGCCGGCTGCTCGGGCTTGGCATAGGCTGGCTGCGCAGATCCGCAGCGTCCCCCGCAGTTCCGCATCGCCCCGCATGTTCCCAAACAGGTCTGCACAGACCCGCAACGGCAGCACCAGCCGGTGGAGCCCAGCCGCCACCGAAATCCGTTCACCCGCCCGCTCGCCGGGCCACCTCAGACCCCAATCAGCCCAAGGAGCCCCCCATGGCAAGCCTACCCAGCAGCAGCCCGGCGCGCGTCGCCGCCATCCGCACCCTGGCCCTGGTGGGCGCAGCGGGTGCCGGCAAGACGAGCTTGGCCGAAGCGCTGCTGCACAAGTCCGGCACCCTGAGCAGCCCCGGCACGCTGGAGCGCGGCAGCACGGTGAGCGACTTCGACCCGCTGGAGCGCCGCATGCAGCATTCGCTGAACGCGGCCGTGCTGCACCTGCACCACGCCGACACGCGGGTGCATTTCATCGACACCCCCGGTGCGGCCGACTTCCTGGGCCAGAGCCTGCCGGCGCTGGAAGCGGTGGAGACAGCGGCGGTGGTGATCAACGCCGCCGTCGGCATCGAGCCGATGGCCGTGCGCATGATGGCCTACGCCGCCAGCCGCCACCTCGACCGGCTGATCATCGTCAACAAGATCGACGCCGCCGGTGTCAACCTGCCGGCCTTGCTGGCCAACATCCAGGCCACCTTTGGCAAAGAGTGCCTGCCGGTGAACCTGCCCGACGCGGGCGCCACGCGGGTGGTGGACTGTTTCTTCCAGCGCCAGGGTCACAGCGACTTTGGCAGCGTCGATGCCGCCCACCGCGCGCTGGTGGAGCAGGTGGTGGAAGTCGATGCCGACTGGGTCGAGCGCTACCTGAACGACGGCGACATCGACGCCAGCGAACTGCACGCGCCGCTGGAGCAGGCGCTGCGCGAAGGGCACCTGATACCGGTGTGTTTTGTCAGCGCCAAGAGCGGCGCCGGCGTGGCCGAGCTGCTGGACATCATCGTCAAGCTGCTGCCCAACCCGCTGGAAGCCAACCCGCCCGACTTCATCAACGGCGAAGGTGAACACGCCGTGCCCATGCACGCCAATCCCGACCCCGCGCAGCATGTGCTGGCCCATGTGTTCAAGGTCAGTGTCGACCCTTTTGTCGGCCGCCTGGGGGTGATGCGGGTGCACCAGGGCACCGTGGTGCAAGGTGGCCTGCTCTACATCGGCCACGGCCGCAAGCCCTTCAAGGTGGCGCACCTGTTCATGCTGCAGGGCAAGGACCATGTCGAGGTGCCCCGCGCGCTGCCCGGTGACATCGTGGCAGTGGCCAAGGTCGACGACATCCACTTCGACGCCGTGCTGCACGACGCGGCCGAAGACGAGCACATCCACCTGGCGCCTCTGGACTTCCCCAAGCCCGTGCACGGCCTGGCCATCGAGCCCAAGCGCCATGGCGACGAGCAGCGCATGTGGGAGATCTTGAGCAAGCTGGTCGACGAAGACCCGTGCCTGAAGGTGGAGCACGTGGTCAGCACCAACGAGACCATCGTCTACGGCCTGGGCGAACTGCACCTGCGCGTGCTGCTCGAACGTCTGCGCGATGTCTACCGTTTCGAGGTCAACACCCGCCCACCGCGCATCGCCTACCGCGAGACGCTGACGGCCAAGGCCGAGGGCCACCACCGACACAAAAAACAAAGCGGTGGCGCGGGGCAGTTTGGTGAGGTCTTTTTGCGTGTGGAACCACTGCCGCGGGGTGGTGGCTTTGAGTTTGTCGACCAGGTCAAGGGCGGCACCATCCCTGGCCAATACATCCCGGCCGTTGAAAAAGGCGTGCGCGAGGTGCTGACCTGCGGCGCGATCGCCGGCTACCCGGTGGTGGACGTGCGGGTCACGGTTTACGACGGCAAGCACCACAGCGTGGACAGCAAGGACATCGCGTTTGCCACCGCCGGCCGCAAGGCCTTCCTGGCGGCGCTGCGTGAGGCCCGGCCCATCGTGCTGGAGCCCATCGTGCACATCGAGATCACCGCGCCCGACATCGCGATGGGCGACATCACCGGCGACCTGGCCTCACGCCGCGGGCTGGTGACGGGCACCGCCAATGGCGCGCCCGGCCACATGGTGGTGCGCGGCCAGGCTCCCTTGTCCGAGCTGTCTGGCTACCAGTTGCGCTTGAACGCCCTGACCGCCGGCCAAGGGCGCTACACGCTGGAGCTGTCGCACCACGAGGCCGTGCCGCCCAACATGCAGACCCAGCTGATGGCCCAGTTCAAGAGCCGCGGCTCGGCCCACGACGACGACTGATCAAACCGGCGGCGGCAACCACACGGCGCCGTTCAGACCGCGCAGCAGCGCCATCAGCCACAGCGCGGTGTAGCCAGCGGCGCCGGCCCACAGCGCCATGCGGGCTCGCGCCGGCCAGGCGCGCAGCAAGAGCCAGCCCAAGAAGGGAATGAACTGCTGCGCGTGCGAGCCGATGAAATGCGCCGGCCGCAGGTCACCGCCCCCCAGGTGCCAGCCCAGCAGCGGCAGGCCGGCGCCCGCTGGTGGCTGCGCGTTGGCCAGCGGGCCGGCCGCGCCAACGCCCAGCACAAAGGTCATCACCAGGCCCAGCACCACCGCGTCGCGCCAGGCCGGTTGCAACTGGGCGTCGCCATGTTTGGCGATCTGCCAGGCCAGCACCGGTTGCGTCAGCATCAAGGACAAGGCGCCCAGGCCCATCAGTTGATAGGCCACCATGTGGAACAGGCTGCTTGTGTTGTAGTGCGAGGCCTGCCCCAGCGCTGCCTGCAGGCTGATGTAGCCCACTTTGGCGGTGCCAGCGATGACGATGGTCCCCACCACCAGCCGCAAGGCGCGGCTGCCACGCTGCGCCACTGGCACCAATCCCATGAACCAGGCTGTACTGATGGCGAACAAGCTGATCGAGGCCATGAACTTCAGCGGTTTGGCCCAGATGCTGACGCCGCGGAAGAGGCGGTCGTCCAGCCCCAGCGCCACCAGCGTCGGCAACATGGCCAGCGCCATGAAAAGCGCAAACAGGGTCAGCGTGCGTTGGCGGCGCAAGGCCTCTTGCCACCAGAGGCTGGGGTTCAGGCCCAGCGTTGATGGCGCGGGGGGCGCGGGGGGTTTCAAGGTGGTGGTGTTCATGACAGAGCAACTTTCGGTTTCAGCAGTGCAAAAGCCAGCAGGCCCAAAGGCCCGAACATGAAGGTCAGCAGCAGCACCGGCACCAGCAGCGCATGGTGCATCTGCAGCGCAGCGGCACGCTCGGCGATCCAGCTGCCGACAAAGAGGTCAAAGGCCAGGTAGTGCACCCAGCCCGCCACCAGGGCGCCGGGCACGTCAAACAGCGCGCGGACCTCGGTGATGGAGCCAAAGCCGCCCTGCCCGCGCCAATGGGTGGCCAGCATCGCCAGGTAGACCACGGCCAAGGCCAGCGGCA